>JAOXRU010000491.1 GCA_025800395.1 Flavobacteriaceae bacterium | reverse complement strand
AAGGCTTTCTATAGATTCATTTTGTCTTTCCTTATGCGTCGTTGTGATCTTTTCGAGCTATAAATAGCCCTTCAAAGCCACGCCTAGCCTAAGAAAATCAAAATAAACTGTGTGCGTAAGTTATATCGAACTCACGTTATTATACCATTTCTAGTTTAAAATCACCCCAATAAATAGCCCTTTTTTCCTTTCTATTTCTTTTAAGGCATTTCAAACTAGAAATGGTATTACTCCGCCAAAGACCATATCGTATAGCTATTGGCTGGCACGCTTATGGTAGCCATACCATCGGCATCTGTAGTAACGCCTTCATTGGTATGCTTGCTATAGTCTTTCAGGCGCTTTTGTTTCCAATTGGTGGCAACCGTTCGGGTTTGCTTTTGGTTGGATATATTTATATATAAAATAAGTCCCGGATTGTTACCCTCACCATTTCTACGCATAATATAAGTGTTCTTATCGGTATGCAAATTGGTTTCTGTTCCTTTGGCAATACTTTTGTGTATGTTCAACAGATTTTGCACTTCAGATTTAAAAGAACTTTCATAATCGCCATAAAAAATAGTAGGATAGCCACTATGGGTAAGTATATAGGCATAAGCCTTCATTTTGTTGCTTCTGGCTATGCGATTGTCTTGGTTGTCGTCTTTCTCTGTATCATGATTGGCTACAAAGGTTACCGCCTTACTGGCATCTATTTTGCGAAGCATATCTCTATCCAAATAGCTTAGATCTTTATGCCTGTCGAACGCTTCTTCCATTTTATAAAAACAAGCAAAGTCGAAGGCAGCAATACCGGCATCGTTTACCCATTTGGCTATATTAGGTGCATAACCATCCCAGTACTCTCCTACTGCAAAGCCGCCAACTTCTTGCATCCATTCTTTTACAACCCATGCACCAAATCCTTTCACATAGTCGAAGCGCCAACCATCGAAGCCTATGGTATTTTTGTAGTATTTGGCAACAGAGTTCTCCGACTTCCAAAACCAATCTTGTACATATTCCTGATGGTGACATACATCTTGCTCCTCAAAAAATAAGGCCTCCTCGTCGTTGTTGTGTATGCTATTGGGATGATACATTTCGTAATTTCTGTTAAATTTACCCGAGGCATTACCATGGGTCTGATCGAATAGCGTATAGGTTTTTTTGCCTCTATGCGGGTTGTCTTCCAGGCCTCCTCCCGAATTGTGGTTTAGTACAATATCGGCTACTACTCCTATTTTTAGTTTGTGCGCAGTATCTATTAACGATAACAATTCTGCTTTAGATCCAAACCTGGTTTTAACGGTACCATGCTGGTCGTATTCGCCTAAATCGAAATAGTCCGAAGGATCGTAGCCCATAGAATAGCCCCCAGATTGTCCTTTTGCAGGGGATGCCAGCCAGATACGATCTATACCTGCTGTTGCCCAATCCTCTAGCTTGGGTTTTATCGTATTGTACCATTCTCCTTGTGGGGTTACGTCCCAATAGAAGGCTTGCATCATGGCACGGTTGCCACTATCAAATTGCGATAATATACCCGTATTGGAAGGCGGTGGTGTTGGTGGCGGATTATCCCCTCCATCGCTGCTACAACTAACCAAAAGGCTAGCAAAGCATCCGCAAAGCAGTAGCGTACGAAAAAGTGTATTGTTCTGCATCATGTTGTAGAGTTATAATAAAAAAAGGCCGTGTAAAACACGACCTTTTTAATATAGTTTTATTTTTTTGCTTTTATGGTGTACTTCTCTTCATTCTTTTTCGAGACATCCAGTACGATATCATAAGTACCAGCAGTAATGACAATATTGGCACCACCACTCTCTAGGGTACCATCTGCTCCATCGTCTCCAAAGTTGATTCCCCAGTCGTTGTTGGCTCTAAATTTCATTTCACCATCTACTAGGGTAGCCGTCACGATCCATTGTCCAGGATTGGCATAATCTGGTTGCATAGGAAGGTCTGGACCATCCCAACCATTTGGAGTAGCACTACCTACCAAGCCCCAAAATTCTGTTGACTCTATGGTATACGTGTTCTGGTTTAAATTAAGTGTTACCAAATACCTACCAGCGGCTACAGCAATATTATCACCACCAGCTTCTAAAGTACCATCGGCACCCGTATCACCAAAGTTTACACCCCAATCGTTGTTCTTACGGAATTTGATCTCCCCATCTGCAAGTACAACCAAACTGCGCCATTGGTCTGAAGTTGGGTCGTATTCTAACTTCATGTCTGGACCATCCCAGCCGTTTGCAGTAGCACTACCTACCAATCCCCAAGTATAGGCTTCTATGCTATAGGTTAAGGCGGTAATATTAAACAGTATTTTATAAGTACCAGCAGTTACAGCTATGTTATCCCCACCAGCTTCTAGGGTACCATCGGCACCCGTATCGCCATAATTATTGGTCCAATCGTTGTTTTCGCGGAATTTAATTTCTCCATCGGTAAGGGTTACATAAGCCACTAAAACGTCTTCTTGGTTGGTTTTGTAGAATGGTTGGTCTGGACCATCCCAGCCGTTTGCTGTTGCGCCACCAACTACACCCCAAGTGGTACCAAGGTTGAGGGTACTAGAATAAGCAGTTACATTAATGGTGGTATTTGGCGTAGTAACTACCACTTTTTTACCAATTTTCCCTTGTACTCGAACAGCAATATCGGTAGGCGTATCAGGAGCTATGCCCAAAGCGCGTGCCACGTCGTTTAGTTCTTTGGTGTTAAAGCTTTTCTTCAAAGCATTACCAACCCCAAAAGCAGGGGTTTCATCAAATGTACCATCTACAATATCGAATTGCACTATATACTCAGCAGCTACATCAAATCCGTAGTTGGGTTCTTCCCATTGCAATTCCAAGGCAACCGCTTCCTCGTTCTCTTTGTCTAATACAATAGGAGCCGTTTGGGCAGCAGTTACTGTAGTGGTAAGATTGTCATTAAGCATGACCAAATCTTCGTCTTCGTTGCAACTCCAAAGCAAAGCCAGAGTGCAGAAAAGTACGCTTATTGTTTGTTGTATATTTTTCATTTGTGGTTTTACTTTTAGTTAGAATAACCTGGATTTTGCTCCAGTTTAGGGTTTGCTTGTAAGGCTTCTAATGGAAACGGAAACAAATTGTAATGTGCAGGTATGGCAGCACCATCTGCAACATTTCCTTTCCAAGGCCATAGGTAATCGCCTCCAGTAAACTTACCAAAACGTATTAGATCTTGGCGACGGTGTCCTTCGTAATACAGCTCTCTTGCTCTTTCGTCTAAGATAAAATTCAAAGTAAGATCTACATTGCTAATGTTACCACTGCTATCGCCATAGGCTCTTTCTCGTAATTCGTTTACATAATCTACCGCAGTACCTATATTGGTATTGGTGCGCAAAGCAGCTTCTGCATACATGAGCATGGCATCGGCAAGACGGAATAATGGCACATCTACATCGGAGAAAGAGGTAACGTTGTTAGAACCATCGGAAAGGCTATTTCTAAACTTAGTGGTCGGATAGCCGTCTTCCCAAATTTTGTAATCGGTCATTTCAAAATTGTGTCCTGTTGTCCAAAACAAAGCACGTTGGTCTCCGGTAGTATCCAAATCGCCAAACTTACTGTACAAGGCAGGCGTACAACGATGTCCAAACCAAGATTCCTGAATTCCAAAATCGTTTATTGGCATCGTAGAATCTCCAGAGCCACCATTTATTAAATACGTAGTGTTTCCATAAGTCTGTACCATCGCTTTATCTCCTACTAGAGGAAATATAATTTCTGGAGAATTATAATTGTCTCCCATAAAAATATGCTGGTAATTATCGTCTAAGGTAAACGGAGATTCGGTTTTCACCTTACCGCTATAAATTAGCGCATCGGCATAGCGTTCGTTACCAGTATACACTTCTGCATTGAGGTATATTTTGGCCAACAAAAACTGTACTGTTGCTTTAGAGGCTCTACCATATTGGTTACTCGCAGGTATTACACTCTCTATTTCTAGCAATTCTTTTTCTACAAACTTAAAGATGTCCTCACGGCTTTCTTTTGCCTTTTCTACTCCAGTTACCCCATCGGCTTCGGTAACCAATACCACACCTCCGAAGAGATCCATCATATAATAATAGTGTAATGCACGTAAAAATCGTGCTTCCGCTATATAAAGATCGGCATCTTCCAAATTGGCCTTTTGTACATCTAATATAAAGTTATTGATCTGTGCAATATTAAAGTAACTTCTGTTGTACATATACCCAAAAAACTTATTGGTTGGTGCCCAATCCGTAGCCGTGGTAAGTGGGTCTAATCCACCATCTCCCCAACGGTTTTTGGCAATATCGGTAGTTAGGGTTTGCATATTCCACATCGCACGGAAGAAAACAGTTTCTCCTGGGTCGTTACCAGCAATATCGGATTGTTGATCATCCGAACCTGGCACTCCAGTACCGTGTAATACAAGTCCACCATAAAGCCTGGAAAGCAATGAGGTGGCAGCTTGCGGATCGTTAGCCAAGAGATTTTCTAAGCTCAGTTCTATTTCGGGTTCTGTGTTTAGGTCGTCTAAACAAGCGTTTAAACCAACTGCAACCAGAAGTAAGATGATTATTTTTTTATACATAATTCCTTCCTTTTAAAAATCTAAATTAATTCCAAACGTATAGGTTCTAGGACGTGCATAAGGCGACTCCTCGATACCTCCAAAGTTCTCCGGATCCAAACCGTCGTAGTCGGTTATTACAAATACATTGTTTACCGATGCATACATACGTAAGCCTACTTTATCGTTCATAAACTTCTTAAACTTATACCCCAAGGTAACATTGTCTAAACGCATAAAGGTAGCGTCGGACAAATAGAAGTCCGATAATGCCTGATTGTCCGATACATTATCCATAAATCCGTTGTAGTTGGTACCATCGTATAGGTCTAATAAATTGGTGATGTATCCTTCTCCTGTTAATGGTACTGCTGCTTGCGCAAATCCTCTATTAAGCAAGTTGGCATTATAGAGGTTCCCTCCTATTTGCCCTCGGAAATTGGCACTAAAATCGAATCTTTTATAGTTGATATTGGTACCAAAACCATAGGTCCATTTCGGATCTCTATCTGTAAATACTCGATCGGCATCGGTAATCACATTATCGCCATTCTGATCTACAAAGGCATCTTCGATTGGTTTCCCATTTTGGTCATATACTTGTTCGAACAGCCAGAAAGCAGATGCGCGATTTCCTACCGCATGTTGGAAAATCTCTATACCCGTTCCTCTACCGATATTTCCTCCAGCAGCAACTTGGGTAACTTTGTTGAGTTCGGTAATAAAGGTCTCGTTAAAAGATATATTCCCGTTAAATTCTACCGTTAGGTCCTCGGTTTTAATCGGAGTAAATACCATGCCCAATTCTACCCCTTCGCTTTCGGTTTCTCCTACATTATCTACAAAGCGGTTTTTTAATGCGCCTTCCGGTTGTGGCACCTCCGCTAGCAAGTCCGAAGTATTTCGCTTATAATAGTCAATGCTACCACTAAGAACGTTACCAAATAATTCGTAATCTAGACCTACGTTAAAGGTCTTGGTAGTTTCCCAGGTTAAATCTGGATTAAAAGGGTTGGCTCTGTATGTAGTATAGGTTACACCACCAAGAATATAACTTACTTGTGGTACCCCTTCTCTATATAATGCGGTATATGGGTAATAACCAGCCGAACCAGTAACATCTTGCTGTCCTGTAATACCCCAACCTAAACGTAGTTTCATATCGTTTACCCAAGTGGCGTTTTCTAGGAAACTTTCTTGCTTCATCTTCCATGCCAAAGCTACAGCTGGGAAATATCCCCAACGGTTGTCTTCGCTAAACAAAGAAGAACCATCTGCTCTTAACGATGCAGTAAGTAAATATTTATTGGCAAGGTCGATATTTACACGTCCAAAGAAGGATTGTAAGTTAAGCTCGCTAAAATAGCGTAAACTCTGATCTGCTTCACGTATAAAGGTAGTTTCGTTTAGCTTGGTTGGATATTTGGTTCCATCCAATTTAAAGTTCTGATAGGAATACCCAGCCTGTGCATCGATCTTTTTTAGTAAACCTTGCTCATAATTCTTGGTATAACTCAAGTACGCATCCAAGGTTCTATCGGTTTTGGTTTGTTCTTCTCTATACGTTTCTCCTGTATTGAAAATTTCGTTACCATTGTGTATTACAAAAGATGCTACTGCATTGTCGCGCAACATTTCGTTGATATCGGAAGAAGAATAGTCTACACCTGCATTTACAATGGCACGCAATTCTGGCAACCAAGGCATTTTATAGTTCAGCTCTAAACTACCCAAGAAACGATCTGCATCTTCGTTTCTTTCGCGCTGATTGAGTAATGCTAGTGGATTGCTAGGACCGTTTATACCAGTATCGTTGATAATTTGGTGATACCCACCAAATACACCTCCGTTTGGATCGTAGATTGGTAAGGTAGGATTGTAGGTAAGTGCACTACCTATAGCTCCTTCGTCTGGTTGGTCTTTGCGGGTTAACACCCCTTTTGCAGTAAGCGTTACTTTTAAATGCTCATCTAACAAAAATGGCGTAGCATTTAACGATAAGGTGTATCGATCTACTTGAGAACCAATAAGGATACCCTCGGATTTGGTATACCCCAAAGAAGTTCTAAAGGGTACTACGTCTTTAATATTCCCTGTTACAGAGAAGTTATGATCGGTACTAAAAGAGGTACGATAGATCTCGTCTTGCCAATTGGTATTGTATATTTCTCCGTTTAGTCCTAATAAATTAGTTTTGGTCGGATACAAATTGTTGATAAGACCTACATAGTCCGCACTGCTCACTACATCTAACTTCTTAGATAGGGTTCCAATTTGCACATTGGAATTGTAGTTATACTTTAGTTTTCCACTGCTTCCCTTTTTGGTGGTAATAATAATTACCCCGTTCGAAGCTCTAGACCCATAAATTGCCGTAGATGATGCATCTTTTAGAATAGAAAACGATTCGATATCGTTTGGGTTTACCAACTGCAATGGGTTGGCTTGTCCTGCTGGATTGGTGTTCGAAATTGGAATTCCGTCTATAACTATAAGCGGGCTGTTGCTTGCACTTAAAGAAGATCCACCGCGAATACGAATATTAGGATCCGAATCTGGTTGTCCACCATTGTTTACAATACGAACCCCTACAGATTTACCATTAAGCATCTGATCGGCAGATACAATAGCGCCTTTGTTTAACTCCTCTGCTTTTAGTAAACTTACCGAACCCGTAGCGTCTTTCTTATTGGTTGTACCGTAACCAATAACGACTACTTCGGATAAAGCTTGCATGTCGTCTTCCAAGACTACACGAATGGCTCCGCTACCCACAGTTAGCTCCTGTGTTTTATACCCAACATAAGAGAACACTAATATCTGCCCTGTTTCGGCTTCGATACTAAAGTTTCCCTCAAAATCGGTAAATGTTCCTGTGGTGGTTCCTTTTACCAAGATGTTTACGCCAGGTAAAGGAAGTCCACTTGATTTTTCTATTACTATTCCATTTACTGTAGATTGCGCCATCGAATAAAGAGGCAAACAAACCAGTAAGACTAGAATGTATTTAGTTAGTTTTCCCATAAGGTTTTAAAAATTTGATTTGAATTTAATTAGCTATGCGATTACTTTTCCGTGTTAAATTTAGGTTAATAACCACATACAAAAAACTGATAAATGTTGGATTTGACGTACGAAATCGTTTTCGTGTTGATAACTTTTGAGATTTTCATAATTTTAACCCATAAAATTGTACATATTGATAAAAAGTGTATTTTACCAACCTAATAAAGAAATGAATAGTTGATGCGCAGAAAAATTACCTTAAAACAAATCGCTAAAGAAATTGGTGTATCGGTTTCTACAGTATCCAAAGCACTACGAAACAGCAAAGAAATAAGTCTGGAAACCAGAGAAAAAGTACAGGCTATAGCCAAACTGCACAACTACAAGCCTAATAGTATTGCCATTAGCCTTCAAAACAAACGCAGTAAAAATATTGGGGTAATTATTCCAGAAATTGTACATCATTTTTTTACTACCGTCATTAGTGGTATCGAAAAAGTAGCCAATAAGGCTGGTTACAATGTTATCGTCTGCCTCTCCAACGAATCTTTCGATAAAGAAGTAGTGAATATGGAAATGTTGGCAAATGGCAGTATCGATGGCTTTATCCTCTCCTTGTCTAAAGAAACCCAAAAGCGAGCAGATTATCATCACCTCACAGAAGTAATAGACCAAGGGATGCCTTTGGTACTATTCGACCGGGTGGCACATGAATTACATTGCGACAAAGTTATAATCGACGATGAAGCCGCAGCATATATGGCTGTTTCTCATCTTATAAAAACCAACTGTAAACGAATAGCCATACTAACCACCAAAGACTATTTGAGTGTTGGCAATTTGCGCACCAAAGGCTATAAAAGAGCTTTGGCAGACCATGGAATTGCTATAGACGAAAACCTGATTCTAAAAATAGAAGACCAAGAAAAGTCAAAAGATCAAATAGATAAGTGTAAAGATACGATTGAAGAACTCTTCTCAAGACAACAATTCGATGCTGTTTTTGCAGTTAACGAACTGTTTGCACTTACTGGAATGAAAGTAGCCCAAAGGCGGCATCTAAAAATACCAGACGACATCTCTTTTATAGGATTTACAGATGGAATCCTTTCTAAATTTGCCACCCCTTCCCTTACTACAGTATTACAGCATGGTATGGAAATGGGTAAAACTGCCGCACGTATGCTTATAGACAAATTAGAGGAAAACGAAATAGAAGAACGTTTTAATACCCAAATTATACAAGCCACATTAGTAGAACGAGAAACTACTAGGAGCATAAAAAAACCATCGTAATGTGCTCTTATCTATGAAAAACTTAGCGAATGTAGCCAACAACCATTAATTCTAATACCATTTCTGTTTTAAAAGGGCTATTTATTGGGGTGGTTTTAAACTATAAATGGTATAAATAACGTGAGTTCGATATAAATTATTTGTTAATTCTGCCGAAAAAGGAACAGATAATTCATGCTACAAAGCCTACTAAAAATTTTCGTAACCACACTTCATAGAAAGCGGGCATTAGGGTAAACCAAATTATATCTTATATTTGTAGGTAATCAAAGCTATGCATTTACTTTTCCAACAACAAATAGTTTTGATAAGACCTTGGTTCTTATCATAGATCAGATACGAATCGACATGAAAAAACGTAAATTAAATTTCTGGGAAATCTGGAACATGAGTTTTGGATTCCTAGGTATTCAATTCGGTTTTGCACTACAAGGAGGCTTTATGTCTCGAATATTTCAGACGTTAGGAGCAGACAAAGATGCAATCCCTTTTCTGTGGCTTGCAGCACCACTTACTGGTTTAATTATTCAACCAATAATTGGTTATCTCAGCGATAAGACTTGGCATAGCCGCTTTGGCAGGAGACGCCCTTATTTTCTTATAGGTGCGGTTTTGAGTTCTATAGCATTATTTATAGTACCCCATGCCTCTTATTTGTGGATGGCAGCAGGCTTGCTTTGGATACTCGATGCTTCTATTAATGTTTCTATGGAACCTTTTCGCGCACTTGTTGCGGATAAATTAGATGACTCCCAACGCTCTTATGGCTTTGTAATGCAAACCCTTATTATTGGAATAGGAACTTGGGTAGCGAGCAATCTTCCTTGGTTTGTTTCGTGGCTTGGAGTAAGCGATCAGGCTGCGCCTGGAGTGGTACCTATGACTGTAAAGGTTGCATTTGCCATAGGTGCTATAGTCTTTCTAGGAAGTATATTGTATACCGTCTTTACTACAGACGAATATCCGCCAGAAGATTTAGAAGCATTTCGGGCTGCTCAAAAAAACAAGAAAAACACCTTTTTAAAAGATATAGCAGAAAATATTGGTAATATGCCAAGTACCATGCGAAAATTGGGCTTGGTACAGTTCTTTAGTTGGTTTGCTTTTTTCACGATGTGGAGTATGGCAACACCTGCACTAACCGAACATACCTTTGGCGCTGCAGCACCAGAACTGAGTGCATATAATATGGAAGTACCCGAATCTGCAAAACAATTCGAAACAGACAACCTTAAATACCAACAAGCTTCCAACAAAGTAGGCTCTTATATGGGGGTATACGGATTGTCTTCTATGGTTTTTGCCCTAGTACTGGTTTTTTATACTTCTAAGAAAAGAATAAATCGAAAGTGGGTGCATCTCATTAGCTTACTTATTGGTGGACTAGGATTTGTTTCGATGTATTTTATAAAAGACCCCGCCATGCTCATAGGTTCTTTTGCCTGTGTAGGTATTGCCTGGGGCAGTATATTATCTATGCCTTATGCAATGCTTTCCAGTACTTTAGACCCAAAGAAGATGGGAATGTTTATGGGCTTGTTTAATATGTTTATCGTATTACCGCAAATTGTTGCTGCCTTAAACGGAATTAATTTCACCTATCATCTTATAGGCGAAGAAACTATTAATGCCATGTTGGTTGCTGGTTTTGCCCTTATACTAGGTGCACTATCCACCTTATGGATTACAGATAAAAACGCAATTAGTTACCAACCTGCGAAAGAAAATTAATATGAAAGGTTTTATTTTTGACCTCGATGGAGTTATAGTAGATACGGCAAAATACCACTATCTCGCATGGCGAAAAATGGCAAACACCCTTGGCTTTGATATTAGCCTACAACAAAACGAACAATTAAAAGGAGTTTCTCGTAAACTGTCTTTGCAACGGATACTGAAATGGGGAAACTATAAAGCCACCGAATCCGAGTTTGAAGAATTAATGGCTAAGAAGAATGAAGATTACTTGAATTATATTCATCAAATGGACCAATCGGAAATATTGCCCAACGTTAAAGAAAGTTTGGCGTATCTCCGATCTAAAGGCGCTAAAATTGCATTGGGCTCTGCAAGCAAAAATGCAGGAATTATTTTGGAGAAAATGGCGCTTACCAACTTCTTCGATGCTGTAGTGGATGGAAATGCTGTAAGTAATACAAAACCCGACCCAGAAGTATTTCTTATTGCAGCAAAGCTGCTCGATACCCCAGCAGATTCTTGTGTGGTATTCGAAGATGCAACAGCAGGCATCGAAGCAGCAAATGCTGCAAAAATGCTTTCTATTGGTATTGGTAACGAACAAGATCTCCAAGAAGCCAAACATGTTTTTACAGGCTTTGACCAAGTCTCAAACCGTTTTTTAGACCTCTTATTAAAAAGTTAGAATGAATCAAAATTATATCATAGAAGATCCCTGGAACATTATAGAAAATGGTTTCGAACCAAACCGAGTAAAAGCCTCCGAAAGCTTGTTTAGCCTTGGCAATGGTGCCATGGGACAACGTGCCAATTTTGAAGAGCACTATAGTGGAGAAAGTTTTCAGGGTAGTTATATTGCTGGGGTTTACTACCCAGACAAAACCCGAGTTGGCTGGTGGAAGAATGGGTATCCAGAATACTTTGCCAAAGTTTTAAATGCACCAAACTGGATTGGAATAGATATCGAAATCGATGGCATTAGCTTAGACCTAAATGCGTGTAAGGTAAACAATTTTAAACGAGTACTCAATATGCAGGAAGGCTGGTACCAACGAAATTTTCGTGCTGTTTTGTCAAACGGATTGGAAATTGAGGTTATCGTAAAACGTTTTCTTAGCTTAACCATAGAGGAACTTGGTGCTATTTCTTACAAAATAACTCCTATTAATAAAGATGCAAGTATACGTGCAACTCCTTATATAGATGCCGGTATCCAAAACGAAGACAGCAACTGGGACGACCAATTCTGGGAAGACATTCACATCATTCAAAAAGAAGACCAAGCATTTATACGTGCAAAAACTGCAAAATCGCATTTTGAAACCTGTACATTTATGCAGTCCCTTTGTTTTGTAAATGGTACAAAAGCATCTTTAACAGCTACAACTGCATCCAATAATACCCGTATTGGCCTATCCTACAACAAAACAATTGAAAAAGGACAAACCTTCGAACTGCAAAAGTACGGTGGCTATACCACCGATAGAAAACAGGATAAAGCAGAACTAGTTAATAAAGCGCAATTGGTTCTTAAAGAAGCCCTTGCTTTGGGATTCGCCAAGCTGCTAGAGCAACAAAAAATGGCTTGGGCCAAGATTTGGGAAATGGCAGATATTCAAATACATGGAGATATCAAAGCCCAACAAGGCATCCGTTTTAATATCTTCCATCTCAATCAGACCTATCTAGGAACCGATTCCTCTTTAAATATTGGTCCCAAAGGATTTACAGGTGAAAAGTATGGAGGAAGTACCTACTGGGATACCGAAGCCTATTGCCTACCTTTTTACATGGCCACCAAAAACCAAGAAGTAGCAAGAAACTTGTTACAATATCGATACTTGCATTTGGATAAAGCCATAGAGAATGCCGAAAAACTCGGATTTAATTCCGGTGCTGCCCTTTACCCCATGGTAACCATGAATGGAGAAGAATGCCATAACGAATGGGAAATTACTTTTGAAGAAATCCATCGCAATGGCGCTATTGCATTTGCCATTTACAATTACGAACGATATACAGGAGACAAAACCTATATGCCCGAAATGGGACTGGAAGTACTTATCGGTATTGCCCGTTTTTGGAAACAACGCGCAAGCTATTCCAACCAAAAAAAAGCTTTCGTTATACTAGGTGTTACAGGACCCAACGAATACGAAAACAATGTAAACAACAACTGGTATACCAATTATATAGCGAAATGGTGCTTGCATTATGCCAATGAACAATGCACACAGATAGAAAAAAACGATCTAGATACTTTTAATCGCATTACTAAAAAAACAACACTTACCAAAGACGAACGTGACCAATGGCAAAAGGTGTCCGATGCAATGTACTTACCTTTTGATGAAAAACTTGGGGTATATATGCAGCAAGATGGCTTTTTAGACAAAGAAATGACCCCAGCTTCTAAATTAGATCCAAAACAACGCCCTATAAACCAATATTGGAGCTGGGATCGTATTTTGCGCTCGCCATACATCAAACAAGCAGATGTATTGCAAGGTTTTTACTTTTTTGAAGATCACTTTTCTAAAGAAAACCTAGAAAAACATTTTAACTACTACGAACCATTTACCGTACACGAATCCTCGTTGTCGCCATGCGTGCATAGTATCCAAGCCGCCAATCTAGGATATATGGAAATGGCTTATGATTTTTATTTACGTACCTCTCGATTAGATTTGGACGATTACAACAAAGAAGTACACGAAGGATTACACATTACCTCTATGGCAGGAACTTGGATGAGCATTGTAGAAGGATTTGGTGGATTGCGCATCAAAAACGATACCCTTACGCTACAACCACAAGTGCCAAAACAATGGGACGGTTTTTCTTTTAAAATAAATTTTAGATCCCATATTATTACTGTGCATTGTGAGCACGATAAAATACTGCTAACTACCGCTAACAACGGAGATATCGATATACAAATAAGTAATCAAAGCTTGAGCTTAAAACCAAATACTCCTTTGGAAATAACACTTTAACCACAACAGATGAAATACAAACCATTTCTCCTATTGTTGATTTTCGCTTCTCAAATTGCATTTGCCCAATTTGAACGTGTAGAACCCCCATTTTGGTGGAAAGACATGCAGATGTCTCAGATTCAATTGATGATTTACGGCAAGAACATTGCCAATTACCAATTGGAAATCCCCAATGTTCAGAATATACAAATAGAGAAGACCGAAAACAAAAACTACCTTTTTGTAACTGTAGAAACCAAAAACTTAAATCAGGATTCTTTCATCATCCGATTAAAGAAGGGAAGAAAAACAATAGATTCCTATACCTACGAATTAAAAGAAAGAAGACCTGGTAGCGCTACCAGAAAAGGATTCGACGCATCGGATGCGATCTATCTTCTTATGCCCGACCGTTTTGCCAATGGCGATCCTGGCAACGACAGCCATCCCGAAATGGCAGAAAAGGCAGACCGCTCTTACCATGGTGGAAGACACGGTGGAGATATACAAGGTATTATCAACAATTTAGATTATATCGAAAATTTGGGTATGACCGCCATTTGGAGCACCCCAATGTTGGCCGATAACGACGATAAATATTCGTATCATACTTACGCCCAAAGCGATGTATATCGCATTGATCCTCGGTATGGAACCAATGCTTTGTATCGCAAACTTGGGGCAGAATTGCACAAACGCGACATGAAACTTATCATGGATTATGTAACCAATCATTGGGGAATCACGCATTGGATGATACAAGATCTTCCTACTTACGATTGGATTCATCAATTTCCAGGTTATGCCAATTCGAACTACCGAATGACTACCCAATACGATCCCAATTTTTCGGAAAGAGACAAAAAATACTGTGAAGATGGCTGGTTTGTGTCTACCATGCCAGATCTCAACCAAAGACATCCATTGGTATTGCAATATCTCATACAAAATGCAATATGGTGGATTGAGTATGCAGATTTGGATGGATTTCGGGTAGACACCTACTCATACAACGACAAAGAAGCAATTGCTAAATGGACAGCCGCAATTATGCAAGAGTACCCCAATTTTAATATTGTTGGAGAAGTTTGGCTGCACGACCAAGCACAAATCGCTTATTGGCAAAAAGACAGCAAAATAGGTGCCTTGCAAAATTATAATTCCCACTGTCCTGCGGTGATGGATTTTACATTGCACGATGCTATTATGGAAGTTTTTCATGAAGAAAAAGCCACTTGGACAGAAGGCCTAATAAAGGTATACGAAAACATGGTGAACGATTTTTTGTATCCAGACACCAACCAACTATTAATATTTGCCGAAAATCATGACACACCAAGAATTAATCAACTCTATCCAGATATAGCAGATTATAAACTAATTATGACCTTGTTAGCCACACATAGAGGTATTCCACAATTATATTACGGTAGTGCTATAGGTATGCAAGGTAAAAAAGAAGTTGGCGATGGCGATATCCGTAGAGATTTTCCTGGTGGATGGGATGGAGATACTCAAAATGCTTTTGATCCTATAGAACGAACCGCGAAACAAAAAGAATATTTTGAGCATACTGCTACATTATTTCAATGGCGCAAAAATCAAAAGGTAATCCACTCCGGTAAAACCAAGCAATTTATTCCAGAAAACAATGTTTTTGTATACTTCCGATACCATAAAGAAGATGTAGTAATGGTGGTAATAAACAACAATATAGAAGACCAAGAAATAGACCTTCGTAGGTTTAGAGAAATCCTACCTACACAGGCCAATGCCTTAGAGGTAATTAGTGGACAAAACACCCTACTCGAAGATTCTATAGCTATTAGCGCAAAGTCATCTAAAATATTTCAATTCAAAAACCAATAGAAATGAAAAAAATCTTCATTTTTCTAGCAATATTAGGAGTTTGGGCCTGCCAAGAACCACAAGCAGATGAAACAAAGGCAATATCTAATGTGCTTTCTAGCCCGGTTCGCATGCAGATAGATAGTACTCGCATTGTTTTGGAAGATTACGTCCTAAACTACCATAAAATCGATAGTATAGGACAAAACCAGGCTTTTCATACCAATTGGAACCAGGGCGACAATGCTTTAGTACTTAAAACGAATGAAAGTTTTGCACCTATAGAAAACCTCAGAATCTACTTGGATGGGCAAACTGTAGATATTCCCTTGTTCAAAAGCGAAAAAAAAATGCAACGCTTGCTGCTTCCCTCTAAAGAACCAATAGAAAATCTCTTTATCAAGGGCGAATTCACCAATTGGCAATTAAAACAACTGCAATATGATGCCAAAAACAAAACCTATGTGTATGAAAAGGCTTTGGCAAGTGGACAATACGAATATGTGCTACAAATAGACGGTAAAGACCAAGCCGACCCCAACAATACTTTGCAGAAGTCTAACGGTATGGGAGGGACAAATTCTATTTGGAAGATTGAAAACAATAAAGGCGAAGCACCATTTATCGAATTAACATCCAATTCCGATCATGGCTTTATAATTAACGCACCAGAAGGAATAAACAAAGTTTTGGTGTATAACGATGCCCAGTTGGTTTTTAACAAACAAGTCTCCAAAACTCAAAAACAATTAGCGTTTTCACCTATTGCAAAACCGAAGAAAGGACGAAGCATGCTTCGCATAGTTGCTGCCAACTCCAATGGTCGCAGCAATGATTTGCTTTTACCCTTACAAGACGGAAAACCAATAGAAGACCCGAAATTACTAACACGTTCCGATTTTCACAGCAATGTTTTGTATTTTCTAATGGTAGATCGGTTTAAAGATGGAAACCCGCAAAACACCAAGAAAGTTGCCAACGACAGTATTCACCCAAAAGCCAATTATTATGGTGGCGATCTGGAAGGGATATTGCAAAAAATAGAATCTGGATACTTCAAAAACCTTGGGATTAACACTATATGGCTGTCCCCTATCACCCAAAATCCGGAAGGGGCATTTGGTCTTTGGCCAGATCCATTAACCAAATTTTCGGCTTACCATGGTTATTGGCCCATTTCTAATACCAAAGTCGATTATCGGTTTGGATCAGAAGCCGTTTTAAAGAAACTATTACAAAAAGCCCATGCACAAGATATTAATGTAATTCTAGACTATGTTGCCAACCATGTACATCGCGATCATCCCATTATACAAGCTAACCCAGATTGGGCTACACCTTTGTACCTGCCGGATGGCACAATGAATACAGAAAAATGGGACGAACATCGACTTACTACCTGGTTCGATACCTTTTTACCAACTCTAGATTTTAGTAAACCCGAAGTAGTAGAACAGATGACAGATTCGGCTGCGTTTTGGATTACTAAGTATGATTTAGATGGTTTTAGACATGATGCCACCAAACATATTCAACTCGAATTTTGGCGTACACTTACCAAAAAAATTAAAAACCGTAGCAATCGGCCAATTTTTCAAATAGGCGAAACTTATGGAAGCTACGAACTTATTAATAGCTATATTAACAACGGTATGCTCGATGGACAGTTCGATTTCAACCTATACGATGCTGCAGTTCAGACTTTTGCCAACAAGCAAAGTTTTAAGCAATTAGCTATTGCTGTAGAAAAAAGCTTGAAATATTATGGGCACCATCACCTAATGGGAAACATTTCAGGTAATCAGGATAAAGCAAGATTTATAAGCTACGCCTCCAGAGATGTGTCTTTTACCGAAGATGCAAAAGCAGCTGGTTGGCAAAGAGTAGTTGGCATGAGCGATACTACCGCTTACAAAAAACTAGAATTGCTGCACGCTTTTAACCTTAGCATGCCTGGGATTCCTTGTATATATTATGGCGATGAATACGGAAGTATCGGAGGCAACGATCCTGATAATCGCAAGCAAATGCAATTTGAAGGTTTAAACAAACACGAAGACAGACTAAAGAAGCAGGTAAGCTCGCTTATTAAAAAGCGTAGAAACAACATGCCCCTACTCTATGGCGATTTCAGGTGGATAGAAGTATCCGATACCCATGGCGTTGCTAAAAGACGCTATTTAGATCAAGAAATTACACTCATTTTCAATACTGGTAATACAGATATTAATTATAAAAATCATACCGTACCTCCAATGGGATATGCCATTGTAAAAAATTAAATAACCATGAAACAATTATTTTTAATTCTCCTATCTATTTTAAGTGTTGTAAGTTGTAAAGACGCGAACAAGCAAAAGTCTAAAACAACAATAGAAACGACAAAAACTACAGGAATAAACGACAGTTTTTTGGAGAAAGCTGTAATCTACGAAATCAATATTCGTCAGTATTCGCCAGAAGGTACTTTTGCTGCATTCCAAAAAGACATTCCTAAACTAAAAGAAATGGGTGTTGATATATTGTGGACCATGCCAATACATCCGATTGGAAAAGAAAAACGCAAAGGAGGTTTAGGGAGCTATTATTCTATACAAGACTATCGAGCTATCAACCCAGAATTTGGCACTCTAGCAGATTTCCGAGCCTTGGTAGACAAAGCACATGCAGAAGGCATGTATGTAATTATGGATTGGGTAGCCAATCATACCGCTTGGGACCATGATTGGATGCAAAACCATCCAGATTATTATGCCAAAGATAGTACAGGACAGGTAATTGCCCCATATGACTGGACGGATGTAGCCAAGCTAGACTATAACAATCCAAAATTGCGAGAAGCAATGATTGCAGATATGCAATACTGGGTTTCTGAGGTTGGAGTAGACGGATTTCGGTGCGATGTAGCGGGTGAAGTTCCTACCGATTTTTGGGAGACAGCATCGGATAGTTTGCACAAAATCAAACCTGTTTTTATGCTAGCGGAGGCAGAAAAAGCCGAACTATTGCACAAAGCATTCGATATGCAATACGGCTGGGAGCTGCATCATATTATGAACAAAATAGCACAAGGTACTATGGATGTAAGCCATATAGACGCCTATATGCAAAAAACGGATAGTGTTTTACAAAAAGATGATATATCGATGTTATTTACTTCCAATCACGATGAAAATTCTTGGAATGGTACCGTAAAAGAACGTATGGGGAATGCTGCAGAAGTTATGGCAGCATTAAGTTACACCCTACCGGGCATGCCATTGATCTATAATGGTCAGGAATATGATTTGGACAAAAGACTCGCTTTTTTCGAAAAAGACAGTTTACCAAAAACCAAAGGATTCTTCTATGATTATTACACCAAATTAAATGCGCTTAAAAAGAAATCCGATGCTTTAGATGGCGGAAAAGAAGCAGCAACTTACCATAGAATCCCAACAGAAAAAGACACCCAAGTTTTGGCTTTTAAACGAGAAAAAAACGGCCAATCTATTGTTTTTATTGCAAACCTTAGCAATGCCCCAGTTAGCGATAAAATAGTGTTGACAGAGGGATATCAAACAGTGCTCAGCAATATGAATAAAGAATTTGTAGCCAACCAAATTACAGAATTACCAGCTTGGGGCTATTACATCTTAAATAAATAGTTTTTGTAAAGGAATACGAAATGGAATTACTAGCTGTAGTTCCATTTAAAAATTATAAATAAGAAGCAAGATAATTTATTGTCTTGCTTTATTTTTTCACCATAATATTGGTATAATAGAATCTACCATCTGCATTGGCATTGGCAGCAATACCCACAAAATTATAATCGCCTACTAAGGCTTTTTGATGTTCTGGGCTTTTTATCCATGCAGCTACAGCAGATTCTGCATTGCGATATGCAAAAGCCACATTCTCTACAACAGCAGCAGCGGATGTATGTGATTCTATATTATGTTTTCTTTGGTGAAAGAAATGATGACAGGTTTCTTGGTGACTAATCATATGGTCGTTATGGGCTGCTGCCTGTGTAGAAGCTATATCTAAAAGCTGGACTGAATTTAATCCTAGGGAAGCTCTATAAGCATTTATAGCTGCTACCATATCCATTTCCATAGTAGTATAAGTATTCTTAAGTAATTGTGCCTCTAGCGCTTCTATAGGTTCCTCTGTTTTGCTACAAGCCAATAAGAGTAAAGCCATTAGGCCTAAAACAAGATATTTTGTAGTTTTCATGAAAAAGATTTTGGGCGTCTTTCTTATTCAACGAAAAAAAACTCTTTTTGGTATTAAAACCACAATAATACCTTAGTAAAGTATTGTAATACGACTATTCCATTTGAAAGTACGAAAATAGCATGTGGGTATAATTGGTAAAATATAGGGAAACTACAAATTTCTAATTACAATGTACTTATAAAAATCCTAAGATCATTTTATGGCGCCAATCGTTCTACAATCCAATTATATTCGGAATCTAAACTACAGCGCAATCTATCATGTAGTCTATTTGGTCTTCCTTGCCAAAATTCGATTTCTGTCGGACGTATGAGATAGCCCCCCCAGTGGCTGGGACGTTCAATCTCCTTGCCTTCCATATCTTTCTCTAGCTTTTGAAGTTTCTCTTCGAGATATTCACGGGAAGGGATCACCTCGCTTTGGTCGGAAACAATAGCCCCTAGCTGACTTCCTCTAGGACGCGATTCAAAATAGCCATCGGATAAGTTTTCTGCGATTTTTTCTGCCTTTCCTTTAATAATAATTTGACGTTCCAAAGCTGGCCAGAAAAAAGAAAGACAAACGGCAGGATTTGCAGCTATGGCTTTTCCTTTTTCGCTATCGTAATTGGTGTAAAAGATAAAACCTTCGTAGGTATATTTTTTTAAAAGCACGACACGGGTTTTCGGGAAACCATCTAACCCAATAGTACTTATATGCATGGCGTTGGCTTCTGCTACTTGATGGCTAGCATCGGCAATATGAAACCATTTTTGAAATAATTCCATTGGATTATCCGACACCTCTGATTCGAGTAGTAAATCCTTCTCGTAGGATTGTCTGTAATTGCTTAAATCTTTCTCCATAAGCTTGTTTAAATGGGTAAGGGATAGAACGGCATGTTGAAGCTCTTTTTCTGTTTTCGAAGCGATAGCTTTGGAAACAGAAAAAAGCGACTAGTGATAGCCCGGTGCCAGCATCCTTGGGTGATGGCATACCCCATAATTATCAAAATTCAAAAACTTTTCCGTCATCTCCTAACAAAACCGGAGAAAATATGGTTTCGGCCTCTTCTTTAAAAGCAGATATATCGGTATATCGTGTAGAATAGTGTCCGAGTATCAGATGGGAAACTTCGGCTTTCTTTGCAATAATAGCAGCTTGCTTGGCAGTACTGTGCTTCGTTTTTTCGGTTAAATGTACATGCGCATCTAAGAAGGTGGATTCGTGATACAAAACAGTGGCTTTTTTTATAATAGGTAGTATGGCTTCGTTATAAAATGTATCCGAGCAGTAAGCATAGGATTTTGGTGGTGGTGCTGGCAAAGTAACCGTAGTATGATCGATAAGTACCCCATCTTCGTTCTCTACATCTTTACCTTGCTTTAGTTTACTATAATAAGCTTGGTGAATATTGGCTTCTTCTGCCAAATGTACCAATAGTTTTCGTTCTCCTTGTTGTTCTTCTATCAAAAAACCATTGGTATACACGCGATGGATGAGCGGTATGGTGGTTACTTTTATATGGTTGGTTTCTAGTATACACTCTGGCTTATTACTTTCCAATTCGTGAAAAAGTAAAGGATAATTGGTATAGGTATCTCCAAGTTTGAGCAATAACAATATGGCTTCTTTGATACCTTTGGGGCCATAAATATGCAATGGAGCCTCTCTACCCAACAAGTGAAAGGTGGCAATTAATCCTGGTAGTCCGAAAAAATGATCTCCGTGCAAATGAGAAATAAAAATATGTTTTATACGAGCAAATTTTATTTTGTTTTTCCGCAATTGTACTTGTGTGCCCTCTCCACAATCTATTAGCAACATATCATTTTTTATCTCAAGTACCTGTGCACTGGGATTGGTAAGACTTCGTGGTGTAGCGGCATAACAGCCGAGTATGGTAACTTTCATGCAAAGATTTGAATGATTTGAATCAAAAATAAACAATAAGTAGTAAAAAATCACAAAAAACGGATGCTGTGCTTACAGCCCAAGATCTCTTTCTATTTCTTCCATTTCAATGATATCGAATGCTTCTTTTAGGGATGGCACTACTACTAGTTCTTCAGGCACTTCGTTATAGTTTAATCGACTACAAGCAATTACAAAAGATCTTTTGTTAGCTGTATGGGTTTTAGACAATTGTAAGAACTCCGCCAATGAAGTAACTGGAATGCTATCCATAGAAAACAAACTAAGAACGAGGTTGTCATTTTTTAGCTTGTTATAATCTGTATTAATTTTTTCTAAAAAGCTCATTACAGTTCCTTTTTCTTGGGAAACAATAGAGATGTTTCCTTTTTTTTCGATTATCATTATCGTTATTTTTTAATTTTTGATGCCAGTAAATAAATGACCGCCATACGAATAGCTACGCCATTTTCTACCTGATTTAAAATAATAGAATGCTCCGAATCCGCTACATCGGAAGTGATCTCCACTCCTCTATTGATTGGCCCTGGATGCATTACAACGATCTCCTTGTCTAAAGAATCTAACAAGTTTTTGTTCAATTGGTATTGTTGGGAATATTCTCTGGTAGACGGAAAATAACTTACGTCCATACGCTCATTTTGGACCCTTAGCATATTGGCTACGTCACACCAATGCAGTGCTTTTTTCAAATCTTGTTCAACTTGTACACCTAGCTTATGTATATGTTTTGGAATTAGGGTTTTGGGTCCACAAAGCATGACTTCTGCACCCTGCTTTTGCAAGGCAAATATATTGGATAGCGCTACTCTAGAATGCAAAACATCTCCAACAACAACGACCTTCTTTCCTCCTACTTCTCCCAATTTTTCTCTAATAGAATAAGAGTCCAATAAAGCTTGGGTAGGATGCTCATGTGCACCATCCCCCGCATTTACAATGCTAGCGTTTATATGGTTGGAAAGAAAGACACCCGCACCTGGATTGGGATGTCGCATCACCACCATATCCACCTTCATCGATAATATATTGTTGACCGTATCTACCAAGGTTTCTCCTTTTTTTACAGAAGATTGTCCAGCAGAAAAATTTACGATATCTGCAGATAGACGCTTTTCGGCCAATTCGAAAGATAATTTGGTGCGCGTACTATTTTCAAAAAAAATATTGGCAATCGTAAAATCACGCAAAGAAGGGACTTTTTTGATTGGTCTATTGATTACTTCTTTAAAATGATCTGCTGTTTCAAATATTAGTTGAATATCGTTTTTATCGATGTATTTAATCCCTAATAAGTGATCTACACTTAGTACTCCCATTGGTTTAGTTATTCATTAAAAATACGCCGTCTTCTCCGTCTTTTTCTGCCCATTGCACCAACACTTTTTCGTTGTTGATGGCATCTACTTGCCTTCCTTTATAGGTTGGTTGTATAGGTAAATGTCGACTAAATCGTCTATCTATAAGCACCAACAATTCTACTGTATTGGGTCTTCCAAAAGACTGAATTGCCGTGAGTGCAGCGCGAATGCTACGTCCTGTAAACAAAACATCGTCTATAAAAACCACATGTTTTTCCTCTACCACAAAATCAATATGGGTGCTATTGGCCTTCAATGGCTCATCTCCCCTTCTAAAATCATCTCGGAAAAAGGTAATGTCCAACAAACCATAAGGAACCTGAAGTTGGTAGTCCTCTTCCAATATTTTTTTGATTCGCTCCGCAAAATAAACCCCTCTAGGCTGCAAACCCACCAATACCGTATGTTCAAAATTGAGGTGACGCTCTACCAACTGGCAGGCCAATCGACGAGAAATAATATCGATTTCTTTTGCACTCAAAAGTTGTTGATTACTCATCATAAACAGAAACTCTAGTGGCAAAAGTACTATATTTTTTGATTAATCCCTTTTTGCAAGTCTTGCAATTTCTTCCCATTTAAGTTTTCTGTTTTTTTGTTTAGGGAAAACTTGACTAATTAACCGTTTGCTTTCAGAGCAATTTCTATTTTAGGTAAAAAGCTCTCCCATCGATTTTTTTACATCTAATTCATGCAGAAATAGAATCGAAATCGGGTTTTAATCGAAAATCAATGACTATCTGAATCCATATAGAATATCTGATTTTCACTCCAAGTAATTGAAATTTCATCGATCCAATCCAAATTTTCATATTATTTTCACACTATCCTTTCACCATCCTATATTTGTATTGTTTGCCAAGAACAAACACTTTAGAGAACCACATAGAAACTGAAAAGAATATCTGAAATTGTAAAATTTGAATATAAATATTGATTTCTATGAAAAAACTATTTTTTTTTGCCGCATTATCGCATTTTATCGCAATATCTTGCACTAGCCCCGACAAAGAGGAAGTCCAAAACGAACCAACAACTTCTTGTGAAGGATTCTCTATAGAAGTAACTAACTGGACCAATAACAACAATGCCATCGTTAATACCGAAGGAGGCAAGTCACCCATAACTTATACTTGGAGTACTGGAGAGACAACCTCCACAATTGGTAAAAAAGAAGGCAACCTAGAACCTGGAACCTATACGGTCGTTGCAAAAGATGCAAAAGGCTGCCAACAGACTGCCTCTATCGTAATTGAAACTGCCTTGGTGAGTATTAAAACTGAAGTTAGTTGTATCGGTAGTAATCTAATCCATCTCAAAAACGTTATTAGCAATGATGCTGGTAGTGAGATCACCGAAAGAGGAGTATGTTACGCTTTAGAGCCAAACCCTACTATAGCAAATAGTAAAATTGTATCGGAAAATGCATACAGTAATTATGAATCCAAAATAGAAGGACTCGCACTAGGAACAACTTACTACTTAAGGGGATATGTTATTACTGCCGCCGGAACCAGTTATAGCAACCAAGTAAAAGTTAGCACTCGAAGCGAAGTCTCTCCTTATAGTATAGGACAAGTATTTCAGGGCGGTATTATTGCACATATCAATTGTGATGGTATCAGTGGTTTTATTTTAAATACCACGTATAAATATGAAAAAGACACTTGGATTATTGCCAAACAAAAATGCGAAAAATGGACAACCAACGGATACTCAGATTGGTATCTTCCTTCCTATAAACAGCTTTACAAAATATACAACAATCTGCATAAAACCAATATTTATACCTTAAAAACGGGAAATACGATTTATGACAATTATTGGACCTCCTTTACAAAAGACAACTCAAATGTTTGTGGAAACAAAGAAGCCAATTATATAAATTTCAGCAATGGTGAAACGGAAGCCTTATCGGTCTGTTACAATATACGCTTTGTAGCGATACGAGATTTTTAAACCTACATAATTTTCAACAACAAAAGGGACCTCAACAGGTCCTTTGTTGTTTTACAAAACCTGTATTTAAGAAGAACGCTTGATCCAATTGCATTAGCTATGAGTGGCACAAAATCCGTAAACAGGCTTTCATTCCAAAATAAAAGCAGACATGAGGATATACCATCAAATGATTTTGATACCTGATATTACCAAAAAGGGCCGCCATTTCTGGCCGCCCTTATAATTTAGTGGTTGGTATGACTTATGCTTTTCCTTCCATTTTATCTTTCAGTGCTTGTAGTGCATCATTCGCATCACCAAGTGTTGGCTTTGCTTCTGACTGCTGGGCTTTTTTCTGAGCCGCTTTTACAATACGCTGCTCTTCTTCTTTGAAGACAGCTGTATGTGAAGCTACTACACGCTTGAATTCTTTGTTGAACTCAATGATACGGAAATCTGCAACTTCTCCTTTTCCAAGCTTTCCTCCATCTTCTTTTTCCAAATGGCGAGAAGGTACAAAAGCTACGATATCTTCATTGAAGTTGATCGTTGCTCCCTTGTCTACGATATCTGCAATAGCTGCATTGTGTGTAGAACCGATAGCAAACTCCGTTTCATATTTATCCCATGGGTTTTCTTTGGTTTGTTTGTGTCCAAGACTCAACTTACGTCCTTCCACATCCAATTCCAATACTTCCACTTCCAATTTGTCTTCAACTGCAACAAATTCTGATGGGTGTTTGATTTTCTTGGTCCAAGAAAGATCAGAGATATAAATCAATCCGTCGATTCCTTCTTCCAATTCCACAAATACACCGAAATTGGTAAAGTTGCGTACGATACCAGTATGACGAGATCCTACAGGATATTTGGTTGTAATATCTGTCCATGGATCTGGAGTAAGTTGTTTGATACCTAGAGACATTTTGCGCTCTTCTCTATCTAGAGTAAGAATAACTGCCTCTACTTCATCTCCTACTTTTACAAAATCCTGAGCTGAACGCAAGTGCGTAGACCAAGACATTTCAGAAACGTGAATCAATCCTTCTACTCCTTCAGAAACTTCTATAAACGCACCATAGTCTGCAATCACAACTACTTTACCTTTTACCTTATCTCCTACTTTTAGTTCTTCGCTAAGCGCTTCCCATGGATGTTTCTGCAACTGCTTCAATCCAAGCTGGATACGAGATTTGTTGTCGTCGAAATCTAGAATAACTACATTGAGTTTCTGATCCAACTCTACTATCTCGTTTGGATGATTGATACGACTCCAAGAAAGATCGGTTATGTGAATCAAACCATCTACACCTCCAAGATCGATAAAAACCCCGTATGAAGTGATGTTCTTTACCACACCTTCCAATACTTGACCTTTTTCCAACTGGCCAATAATTTCTTTCTTTTGAAGCTCGATATCAGCTTCTATAAGTGCTTTGTGAGAAACAACTACGTTTTTAAACTCGTGATTGATTTTAACCACTTTAAACTCCATAGTTTTGTTTACGTAAATATCGTAATCTCTAATAGGTTTTACATCTATTTGCGAACCTGGCAAGAAGGCCTCGATTCCAAATACGTCTACGATCATACCTCCTTTGGTACGACATTTTACAAAACCATTTACAATTTCTCCAGTTTCGTGGGCCGCATTTACACGATCCCATGCTTTGATGGTTCTGGCCTTACGGTGAGACAAAACTAACTGACCAGTCTTGTCTTCGCGTATATCGATAAGTACTTCTACTTTATCTCCAACTTTTAGATCTGGGTTGTAGCGAAATTCGTTCAAAGAAATTACCCCTTCTGACTTCGAATTGATGTCGATGATTGCTTCTCTATCGGTAAGGTATACTACCTCTCCTTCTACTACCTCTTCGTCTGCAGTATCTACGAAGTTCTCGGCTACCATTTTTTCAAACTCCACCAATTGTTCCTCGTCCACTTTCTCAATCCCTTCTTCGTATTTATCCCAATCGAAGTCAGCTAAAAATTGTTCTGGATTTACTGTAGTTTCTGGAGCAGCTTGCTCTTGTACTACCTCTTGAGTGTTTTCTGTTACCTCTTCGGTAACTTTGTTTTCTGTATTTTCAGCCATTGCTGATTGTACTTTGTATTCTGCATGTTTACCGAGTGCGAACGCATTACAGAAGTGTTTATAATCCTTATTTTATTCTTTCCTTTTTTCTCGGATCATGTAAAAAGGAGCGCAAAAATACAATATTATTTGTCTAATTCCTAAGAAATGATAGAATTATATAATTAAACACTTTTTTATTTGCAATAGGTAAGAATTTTCGTTAAATTAATACCCTCAATTGCAGTTTAACGAGTATTTTGGTTCATTCACAGAATAAAGAATGGCAGTCATCTATATAGAATGACTTCGATTTAAAGAAGTAATAAATTTGAAATTCAGATAGCAATCACTTAAATACAAATAATAATGAGTACAACAGCAAAGTATCAAGCAGTATTAGAATTGGGAGAAGCACTAAATATTCAAAATGGAGACGTACGCGAAGAAGCGGGCGTTTTAAAAATCAAAGGAACGGCTGCCACCCAATATGAAAAAAATGTAATTTGGGATAAAATCAAAGAAATTGGAGGAGAAAAACCTGCAGACATCATGGCCAATATTACTGTAGCAGACGATAGTATTTATCACCGTCATACTGTAAAAAGTGGTGAGTCTTTGAGCAAAATCGCCAAACATTATTATGGAGACCCGATGAAGTACAAAGCTATTTTTGAGGCCAATACCAATATCCTAAAAAATCCGGATGTCATTCATCCAGATCAGGAGTTGGTAATTCCAAACGTGTAATTATCCCCTACAACACTTAAATCAAATAAAAGCTGTCTTTTTAGACAGCTTTATTTGATACATTCTTAACAAAAACCGCCTATAAAATTCTAGGCGGTCTATTTATACCATTTGAAATAAAAGTTATTATTATTTCTTAAAACTTTTAGTAAGTGGTAATTTCTCCAGATCCGCTTACTTTAGAATCTTCTTTTTTGGGCTTTCCTTTCACATCAATATCCCCCGAACCTGAAATTCTAGCCTTTAAGGATTTCGAAGCAAATGCTTCTATGTCTCCAGAGCCCGAAATTGTAGCCTGCAACTCCTCTGCCTTAAAATTATAGGCATGTATATCTCCTGAGCCAGATATAACTGCTCGTAAGTATTCCCCTCTTCCATCGAGATGAATGTCTCCAGAGCCCGTTACGGAAGCTTTGGCATTTTCGCTATCGAGCAACAATTTCATATTACCCGAACCTGTAACGGTAGCTTTGAAATTGGCTGATATTATTCGATCTTTAGCCACTACATCTCCTGCTCCGATGAGAGCCATACCCTCTATCTGTTCAAAAGGAACCGTGATTTGTATTTTTTTTCCATACGAAGGCCTGAGATGGATCCCTCTTTCTACTTTGATCACAAGCTTACCGTTCTCTACTTCGGTAATTATATACTCCATCAGGTTTTCTTCCCCCTTAATACTAAGCTTTCCTTCGGTACCTTTTACCAAAAATATATCAAAAGAACCTGCACTCATTACCCGATCGTACTCCCCTGTAGTACGGCTTTCGACAACTACATCTCCATTGCCTTTTATACGTTTATTTCCCCACCATTGGGCTTGTACGCTTAGCACTGTTGCTAACAATAAAATAATTGTAATCCTAAATTTCATAATCATTCGTTTTTAATTTTGATTTAGATGAACACTACCGTATTCTGAAGTAATTTTTAGTCGATTTCCACTGCTCGCAGTTCCACAGTTCCCAGCATAATAACGATCCGAGGACTTTACTCTTTTAATATCGAAATTACACCCGCCATCACTTTTCAAACTAGCATATTCTAGACGAATATCGAAGTCAAAACTGTAGCCGCTGTCATAGCCAATTCTTATACTCATATAATCGGAACGTATTTCGGTGTTATTGGCTTGCAAATTGGTTATTTTCAAAGACCCATAATCTCCTGACAAACTCAAACTACCTGTAACCGTACCAAACCTACGGGTAATATAACTACCACGGGCACTTACATGGTGGGCCTTTTCTACTTTAATGCTTCCATAATCACTATTGAGATTCAAATCGTCTATTTCATGTATTTTCGTACTAGTATAATCGGCATTTAGTCGCAAACTCCCCGCTTTTTCTATGGTAAATGCAGAATAATCCGCATTGATTTTCCCTGCTTTCATATACCCTATAGTGGATTTATTGGTATAATCAAAAGTGAGGTAATTTTCTTTGTTGTGTAACTCCCCTATATCTATTTTTCCGTAATCGCAGCTTATTTTTGATGCACCCTTCAATTTATCCAAATAAATACCTCCATAATCATTGTTAAGGTCTACATTGTTGGTAACTGGCATCTGTATAGTGTAATTGATTTTGTACGAAATATTCTTTCGCCCCCAATTCCACCAAGATCTATTGCGCTTTTGAAAACGTGTTATCGCTGAAACAAAACTAGCTGAGCCTTCAAAATCTACATCTATGGTTCTCAATCTTTCTTCTACATAATCCTCATCATTACCCGATACCTCTATTTGTACTTTGATGTCTATGGTATTTTTATCCCAAGTTGTGATATTCAAATTGCCATAATCGTTGCGCACCATAAGGGTAGCATAATCGCTTACTTCAAAACTTTTATTCAATGTTTTCTCTCTTTTGTATTTCCCCTTGATAGGAGATGCTAAAAGCATAAGAGGGCTTAAAAGCAATACGAAGGCTATTTTTGATTTAAATAATATTGTCTTCATAATTTTCTTGTTTTTGGGCTTTCACATCATTTATTTGTTTCATAACATCTTCTAATAGCTGCAATCTGGTTTGAAAATTTTGTATCATCGCAGCGATGATTAATTTGGCTTCTGCGCCTTCTTGCAACTGAATGGTAAGCTTGTTGTAATCTGTTTCTAAAACTTGTAACTGTGTAAAAGTGTCTTCAATAATTTTTTGGGTTTGTGGTGTTCGTTCTTTTTTTAATTGTTCCAATTGGGTAGCAATAACACCACTAAAATATTGTTCTGATTGTGTCAATTGCGGATCTTCCCAAGAGGCGCTCGCTTTTTGATTGTTGAAAAAATAAGCTCCTATCCCTAGCAATATTGATACAGAAGCTGCTACAGACCAACGTTTCCAGCCAGATTTGTTTGGAGGATGTATCTTCTCCCTTCCTCCTTGCTCCTCTAGTTGTAGCTTTTCTAAAAACCTGGTTCTGTGACCAGACTTGGGCTCCTGATAATCAAAACTCCCATCCTCTATTTCAAACCAGCTTTTAATGTCTTTATCTTCTTCCATCCTATTACTTTTTGGGGTTAGACTGCCATCATTTTATTTCGTAAATTTTCTTTTGCTCTCGATATTAAAGTTCTACAGTTTCCGTATGAAATATTCATGATTTGACTGATCTCCTCATAATCGTATCCTTCTATTAGATGTAAGGTCAAAGAAACTCTGTAATTGTCTTTGAGTTGGTTCAGCGTTGCTAACACTTTTTGAGCCTTGGTTTGCGTCACTGTGTCCTCTAAAACAAATCCTTCATTGTCTTCAACCCTGTACATCATGTTTTCTATTGACACTGTTCTATCCTTTGCCTTTTTATTGTAGTGATAAATGCTTTTGTTTACCACTATTTTCTTCAACCAGGCTCCAAAAGTTACCTCAGCCCTAAAGCTATCTATTTTTGTAAATGCGCTCAAAAATGATTCTTGCATGATATCTTCTGCCTCATCTGCATCGTGCACTATGCGATAAGCAGTGTTAAACATCGCATGATAATACCTATCATATAAAGCCATTTGTGCGCGGGAATCTCGTTCCTTACAAAGTGCCACCAAAATGTCAATATGTTCGTTTTTTAGGCTCAAAAGTGATTAAATTTATTATAAAGATAGTTTGACTTTTGATTTGTTACAGTTTGTTGCAAAAAAAAATATATTTTTTCCGAAATGGCATAACTATTGACCATAAATAGCGGTAAGCGCAAGTTTAAACCACGGCATTACAGCTGTTTTAAACATGTCGCTTTTGAAATAAACATTAAGGAACAAAAATAAAGCCAAGCAAAAATGACAGTTTGGCGCTAAAAATATGTATGGCAAAATCAAAATTACTTAGTATTGACAGTTTGTCACTTCATCAATTTGATGAGGATTCTGAATTAATCCCATTGATGACACCAGAAGATGAGGAAGAAATCAATCGTGAACCGCTACCCGACACCCTCCCTATACTACCGCTGCGAAATACGGTATTGTTTCCGGGAGTTGTCATCCCAATCACTGCCGGCAGAGACAAATCGATAAAACTTATAAAAGATGCCAATAGTGGTGCCAAGGTTATCGGAGTAGTTTCTCAAAAAGATGAAATGGTAGAAGATCCTAGTATGGCAGATATCCATAGCTTGGGTACCGTAGCTAGAGTATTGCGGGTATTGCAAATGCCAGATGGCAACACGACCGTTATTATTCAAGGAAAAAAACGCTTCGAAATAGCAGAAATGCTTACTGAAGAACCTTATATGACCGCAACCATTCGCGGGGTAGAAGAAATCAATCACCAACAAGACGATAAAGAGTTTTTGGCTATTATCGACTCTATTAAAGAATTGGCTTTACAAATCATAAGAGAAAATCCAAATATACCAAGTGAGGCTTCTTTTGCCATAGAAAACATCCAAAGCAATAGCTTCCTTATCAATTTTGTTTCTTCTAACATGAATATTTCTGTAAAAGAAAAACAGAAGCTATTGCGCATAGGCAACCTAAAAGAACGCGCCCTAGCTACACTAAAACTCATGAATGTAGAGTTTCAGAAGCTCGAACTCAAAAATGATATTCAATCCAAAGTTCGGCACGATCTAGATCAGCAACAAAGAGAGTACTTCCTACACCAACAAATGAAAACTATCCAAGAAGAATTAGGCGGGGTTACTGGGGAGCAAGAAGTAGAAGAAATGCGCAAACGCGCTAAAAAGAAGAAATGGGATTCTAAAGTAAAAGAACATTTTGAAAAAGAATTATCCAAATTCCAACGCATGAATCCGCAGGTAGCGGAATATTCTATCCAACGCAATTTTCTGGAATTATATCTAGATCTTCCTTGGAACAGCTATTCAAAGGATAAATTTGACCTAAAAAAAGCGGAAATAATTCTAGATCGTGACCATTATGGCTTGGAAGATGTCAAAAAACGAATTATAGAATATTTGGCAGTTCTCAAATTGCGAAACGATATGAAATCTCCTATACTTTGTTTGTATGGACCTCCTGGTGTAGGTAAAACATCTTTGGGACGTTCTGTAGCCGAAGCTCTTGGTAGAGAGTATGTGCGTATATCACTAGGAGGATTGAGAGATGAAGCAGAAATTCGAGGACATAGAAAGACCTATATAGGCGCCATGCCAGGTCGAATCATTCAAAGCATCAAAAAAGCTGGAACTTCCAATCCTGTATTTATCTTGGATGAAATCGACAAACTTTCTAGCAGCCATCAGGGAGATCCTTCTTCAGCCATGCTAGAGGTATTGGATCCGGAGCAAAACAATGAGTTTTATGACAATTTCCTAGAGTTTGGTTACGACCTTTCTAAAGTGATGTTCATAGCCACAGCCAATAGCTTGTCTACCATACAACCAGCCTTGAGAGATCGTATGGAAATTATCAATGTATCGGGTTATACTGTAGAAGAAAAAGTAGAGATTGGACGCAAACATTTAATGCCAAAGCAATTGGAAGAACATGGCATGAAAAGCGAACAACTCCAATTGGGTAAACCACAACTAGAAAAAGTAATTGAAGGGTACACTAGAGAATCTGGCGTAAGAGGCCTAGAAAAGCAAATAGCTAAACTCATTAGGAATGCTGCAAAATCAATTGCGATGGATGAGGCTTATTCGCTTTCCCCTAACTTAGAAGAAATAGAAGATATTTTGGGACCAGCCCGATTAGAACGTGATAAGTACGAAAACAATGATGTTGCTGGCGTAGTCACTGGCTTGGCTTGGACCAGTGTTGGTGGCGATATCTTATTTATAGAGTCCATACTTTCCACAGGAAAGGGAAACCTCAATATCACAGGTAACCTAGGTAAAGTAATGAAAGAATCGGCAACCATTGCAATGGAATACATCAAAGCAAATGCAGAAAAAATAGGACTGGAAACAGATATTTTTGATAAGTATAATGTCCACATTCATGTTCCAGAAGGCGCTACACCAAAAGACGGACCTAGTGCTGGCATCACTATGCTTACCTCATTGGTAAGTCTGTTTACCCAAAGAAAAGTGAAGAAAAGCATTGCCATGACAGGAGAAATCACCCTCAGAGGAAAAGTACTCCCAGTTGGCGGTATCAAAGAAAAAATATTAGCGGCCAAACGCGCCAAAATAAAAGAAATCATTTTGTGCGAAGAAAACCGCAAGGATGTCGAAGAAATCAAAGCAGACTATCTGAAGGGGTTAAAATTTCACTATGTATCGGAAATGACAGATGTGATCGAATTGGCAGTTACCAAACAGAAAGTCAAAAACGCTAAAAAACTATAAGCTTGAAACAAAACAAAATTACCATAGCTATCGATGGCCTTTCTTCAACTGGGAAAAGTACAATAGCCAAACAATTGGCAAGGAAACTTGGATATATCTATGTAGATACTGGTGCTATGTATAGGGCTATCACCTATTTCGCACTGCAAAAAGGATATATAAAAGATCCGCATATCGATGAAAAAGACTTGATACAAGATTTGGAAAAAATTGATATTCAATTTGTTTTCAATAAAGACTTAGGCTTTGGAGAAGTACATCTCAACGGTCACAATGTAGAACAACATATTAGAAGCATGGAGGTTTCGGCTATGGTGAGTCCTATTTCGGCCATAGGAGAAGTGCGCAAAAAGTTGGTTGCATTACAACAAAAAATGGGAAAAGATAAAGGCGTAGTAATGGATGGTAGAGATATCGGCACCGTAGTGTTCCCCAATGCAGAACTCAAACTATTTCTTACTGCCTCGGCCAAAGCTAGAGCAACCAGAAGATACAAAGAGCTTTTAGATAAAGGAGAATCGGTGAGTTATGAGGCTGTGCTCGAAAATGTGCAAAAAAGAGATCATCTAGACTCCACCAGAAGTATCTCCCCCTTAAAACAAGCCAAAGATGCCGTACCTATAGACAATAGCGATATGGGGTTGGAAGAACAGTTTGAACGTATTTTGAGTCTAGTAAAGCGAAAACTAAAGGCTTAGTCCTTGGATTGCTTTGGCACCCTCAGCAACAATACGATTCCCATCAAAAAGAATAGAAACAAAAACAGTATTCCGTTTCGCATCGTACCAGTAATCTGATCGATAAAGGCAAAAATAACCATGCCAATAACGATACCAATTTTTTCGGCCACATCATAAAAACTAAAATAGGAAGTGGTATCTTCAGTATCTGGCAAAAATTTGGAATACGTGGAACGTGCTAGTGCTTGAATCCCTCCCATTACCAATCCAACAATCCCCGCAGCTATGTAGAAATCCATAGGAGTTTTCATAAAATATGCGTAGATACACAATGCCATCCACACCATATTAACCACTATTAGCGTTTTTATATTGCCGTATCTATTTGAAGCCTTAGAGGTTATTACCGCTCCAGCTATTGCAACCAATTGAATGATTAGTATACTAATTATAAGGCCCATTGTTTTTTCACTTGCTCCTCCCCAAGCAATTTCTTCTTCCCCAAAATATACTGCGATAAGCATAATAGTTTGCACAGCCATACTAAATACAAAAAAAGCATACAAATATCGCTTCAATCGCAAATTCTCGTGCAACTGTTTCCAAACCATACGCAACTCTTTCATACCTTTAAAAACGACATCTCTAGTAATCTTATGGCCTATAGATGCGCCTTTCGGCAAATAATAAAAAGTGTATTGACTAAATAACGCCCACCAGATTCCCACAGTAATAAAAGATATTTTCATGGCTTCAAAGGAAGCAGCATCCTTAGACACTTTCAAGGCTTTTTCAACCGCTTCTTCGCTTCCATTTTTCATCAATTCTTCGGAAATACCAATTTCAAATCCAAACCATTGCGGAAACATCACCATAAATAAATTCAGAATTAAAAGTAAAACACTTCCAGCATATCCCAAGGAAAACCCCTTGGCACTGATGCCATCTTGTTGTTCTGGAAATGCAATATCTGGCAAATAAGAGTTGTAAAAAACCAAACTACCCCAATACCCAAGTAGCCCCATAAAGTAAAACAACAAACTCAAATGAATTTTATCGGGCGTAATATCAAACCAATACAATCCTACACACCCTATACTTCCGACATAACAAAAGAACTTGAGGAAATTCATCTTATTACCAATATAGTCGGCTATGCCAGATAAAATTGGAGACAACAAAGCAACGACCAAAAAAGTAAAAGCCGTAACAAAAGTGATCAAAGCAGTACTTTTGAATTCCATTCCAAAAGCCCAAACAGTCTTAACCGCTTGAGAACTTTGTAAAAAAAGTGCAGAATAAAAAATAGGAAAAATGGAAGATGCTATAGTTAGGGTATATACGGAATTTGCCCAATCGTAAAACGCCCAGGCATTTAAGAGTTTCTTATCTCCTTTTTGTAGTGAACTTTTCATAGGTAATCATATAAAAACAGCACCATTTCTGGTGCTGCTACAATATACAATTAATATTTTAACCTTAGTATCCAAATTAGTACACTTTAATAATATTCCTCTTCAAATACGAAGTTTTCTATATTGTAAACTATTATCTAAAACTTGTCACCCCAAACTTTTTGGCTTCTGCCACTGCTGCTGGCGCCAAACGAGTCAAATTAGCTATGCGGGCGTCATTCGACGGGTGTGTACTCAAAATTTCTGGTGGTGCTTTTCCTCCGGACTTCGCCTTCATTCTTTTCCACAATTCTGCTGCTTCATGCGGATCATAGCCAGCAATAGCCATTAGTTGTAAGCCAATTGCATCGGCTTCGGATTCGTGACTTCTACTAAAAGGGAGCATCCCTCCTACCTGACTGGCCACACCATAAGCCTGCATCCATAATTGTTGTTCTTGGGCAGTTTTTTTACCCGTGGCCACCATTACGCTTATTGCCCCAACTTGTTGCAAGGTACCAGCTGTCATTCTTTGCGCTCCGTGATCTGCAAGCGCATGCGCCACTTCGTGTCCCATAACCACAGCAATTCCTGTCTCGGTTTGGGTTACTGGTAATATACCTGTATAGAATACAATTTTTCCACCAGGCATACACCATGCATTTACCGCCTTATCGTCTACCAAATTGTATTCCCAACGATAATCTTTTAAATAACCAGGATATCCGTTGGCATCCAACCAACGTTCCGCTGCTGAGGCTATTCGTTGCCCTACACGCTTTATAGTCTCTGATTCTTTGGTTCCTTTGATTACTTTATTTTCGTTTAAAAATTTATCGTACTGCGCAAAAGCAGACGGAAATAAACTCTGATTACTCTTGTACATATTCAAAGTGTTCTTTCCTGTAAATGGGTTGGTTTTACATGCAGCCAACAGAAAAACTGCTAAAAAGACTAATCCAATTTTTTTCATACCTCTACATATTTGATTTTTAAGTGTTCTATAGTTTGATCTTATTGTGCAAGATAAAATTACAAAAAAATATAGAGAACGTAATCCTTAAAAATATAGAAACCTTTAGATCGATAAAATGTTGTTTTTATCGGACATATAACCTAGACAAAAACATAGAATTTCATAAGCTCATATTCAAAAACATTTGCCTTATTCATAGACAAAAGCCCCTTTTTTATTTCTAAAACTATACTGATTGCTCATAGTGTCCGAAAGCACCGTAGCACCAGAAAGAAACACTTCTTTTAAGCGTCCTTGTTCGTCTTGCTGATGATGATAATGAATAAAACTGTATTGCTTCTCTAGACTATTATTGCTTTCAAAAACATTGCTAACTCCAACAATATTATTGGCGTTTTTCATTCCCAAATTAGCATACAACAAAAAATACCAATAATTGGGATTTATTGGCATTTCATAATTAAAATCTGTATACAAAATAAATGAATTTCTATCATATGCAAAAAGGCTAGTTTTTGTTTCGGACACTGTACGACTTATTGCTTGTGAAATATTCCCATGATGAACCAAATAATCTACCGTTTTGTGAAGCGCAAAAGGCATGGTAAGGCTAGTTTTTCTATAGAATTCTATTCGTGAAATATATCCTGTTACATATAAAAACCGAATACTATCGGTTTGGACCATTGTCTCTTCTCTATCATTGGTGATTTCCGTATCTATTATATAAGAAACTCTATTTTCTTCCAAATAAGCAATTCCTTCTTTTCGCGTAGAATCCGATTGCTTTACTTCTCCATTCCATATGATTTTAGATTCTGTTCTACTAATTATATTCCATATAAAATCATTATCGCTTATTTGTCCTATTTCCCCAGTATGCTCATCGTATACTACGTCTAATGCCTCTTGGGTATAACCACCTGTATTGCTAGGAAACTGAATTTGGATTAAGGCCGCACCTCCAAAAGCAGGATCTTCTTCTTTTAATATTTCCTCTTTTCCACAGGAAAAAATCAAAAATACTAATAGTGTATAAATCGAATGTTTCATTTGGCTTTCTTTCTGTTTATAAAACAATTACTATCACAAACCAACTATATATCATTACCATCTTCAAAGTAATGTTGTGAAAAGCATATTTTTGTAGGTTAAAACTTACTTTTGTTGCGATTTATAGAACCTAATTTTAGGTGTCACTAAGGACCAAAAAAAGAAAACCCTTCATTAGATCCTAAAAGTCATAGTCCTTAAAAAGACTATAAGCATACCTAGATCATTTCCTACCACATAAATTTGAACATTAAAAAAAACAATACTATATACCTTACTATACCATTGGTAATATGTGAATAACTTTTTTTACTTTCGTTAAAAAATAAACTACATTGGAAAAGAAACCAAGTAACAATCAAGTTCCCATTCCGAGAGCCCTCATACTATTTGCAAAGATTCTCTATCGAATTTCTCCAAAATGGGCGACACATTTTGCCATTTATTTGTTTTCCTCTCCCATACGTCATCCACGTCCTGCAAGAGAAGATCAGATGAATAAAAATAGCCGTCAGAGTCTTCTTTTGATACCCCAAGTTGGCAAAAAAATCCAGATATATCAATTAGGTGATTTCCAAAAAAAAGTACTTATAGTTCATGGCTGGAGCGGTCGTGGCACGCAATTGTTTAAAATTGCGGATGCAATGGTCGCAATGGGCTATACTACGATTAGTTTTGATGCGCCTGGTCATGGAAAAAGTCCAAAAAGCAGAACACATATGAAGGAATACATACAGTGTATCGAACATTTGGAAAAAACATTTGGTCCATTCGACTTTGCCATTGGACACAGCCTAGGCGGCATGGCAGTGCTCAATAGTGCCGCTCGCTTTATGAAAGTCAAAAAAATAGTTTGTATCGGAGTTGCAGATATCGTCTCAGACATCGTAGACAGTTTTGTAAAGCGATTAGAATTGTCTTTAGATATTTCTACCCGTATTCAAAAAGTGTTTGAAACCAAACTTGGAGAACCGATGAATAACTATTCTGCCTCTTTCGCCGCTAGTCGTATAGATACTCCTGTTTTGTTTGCACACGACAAAGACGACTTGGATGTTCCGTTTGCCGTCACCAAAAATTTAATGCGAAATTGCAAAAATGGAACACTTTTTGTTACAGAAGGTTTAGGACACAACCGCATCTTGGGCGACGCTCGTGTTTTGGAAGAAATAACAACCTTTTTAAAAAAAGAAAGTCATGAAAAAATTTAGTTTAATTTTGGCTATCGTTATAGGGATGATAGGCTGTACTGGCCCAGCTGGCTTAGATGGTAGAGATGGTGAAGATGGTATAGATGGAGCGGCAGAATATGCCAAAATACTCGAATTTAATGCCAATTTCAACACGGGGAATTCGTATGAGGAAATCTTTAGTTTCCCTAACGCTATAGAAGTATTTGAAACGGATGTAGTAATGGTTTACATCCGATGGAAGGAAGAAACCCTGGACAATGGAGAAAAAGTGGATGTCTGGCGCGCCCTACCGCAAACCTCCTTTATGAACAACGGATCTTTTGTTTATAACTTTGACCATACTTTTGTAGATATACGCTTTTTCTTAGATGGTAATTATGATTTTACCAGTCTAAGCCCCGATTATGTGTCCAATCAAATATTTCGTGTGGCAATTATTCCAGCGAAAAATGCAAAGAGTTTGCAATATGACTTTAGCTCTCTTCCCGCAGTAATGCAAAACCTAAATCTAGATACATCCGACATCCTGAGTATGGATTGAATACATTGAATTTTTAAAAGTCTTAGATACTGTTCAAAATACATATTTTGAACAGTATTTTTTTAAGCCCTCTTTTTGTTCTCGGCAATATGAATAGCTTTTTTATATGACTTCTCCCCTATTTATTTTATTTTCCTATTTATTTATGTGTAAGGATCTACTAAATAGGACGACTTCTTTCAAAAAGCTATCCTAATGATAAAGAATTTTAGACGAAAACTATTTAGAAGTTCCTTTTTAGCACTTTCTATTATGTTGGCATCCTGCAACGCAAAAGCCCAAAAAGCTAAGACTGCTCCAAAAGAATTTGCTGTTCAAAAAACCGAAGCGGAATGGAAAAAAATTCTAAGTCCACTAGCCTACCACGTTCTCCGAAAAGAAGGCACCGAAGGTGCTTTCACTGGCAAATACTACAAACACTACAAAAATGGCACCTACCATTGTGGTGCTTGCGATGCTGCCTTATACCAATCGCAACATAAATATGACAGTGGATCTGGATGGCCTAGTTTCGACCAAGCAATAAGCAATGCCATACATTATGACGTGGATTACAAAATTGGGCATCGTCGCGTGGAGCTAGAATGTGCCCGTTGTGGTTCGCATTTAGGACATGTATTTGAAGATGGTCCGCAAGAGACCACAGGAAAAAGACACTGTATCAATTCGGCAGCATTAAATTTTAAATCATCGGATAAATCACAATAAAATCACTTTATTGCGTTGCAAAAGGCGCTGTTTTTATTGAAACGCCAATTTCCACTCCATTTTATTTTTAGAAATACAATCTATATGCATGAGGGATTCAAACTTATGTTGTATTTTCGTAAACTCAAAATACTGATAAAAACTAAATCCTATGAGTACATACGATGTAATTGTCTTGGGTAGTGGCCCTGGAGGTTATGTGGCTGCCATACGTGCTGCACAGTTAGGTCTCAAAACTGCAATAGTAGAGAAAGAAAATTTGGGTGGCATTTGCCTTAATTGGGGGTGTATTCCTACCAAAGCTTTGCTGAAATCTGCACAAGTTTTTGAATACCTAAAACATGCCGAGGATTATGGCCTCAAAGTAAAAGAATATGATAAAGATTTTGGTGCAGTAGTTGCACGTAGCCGCGGTGTAGCGGATACCATGAGCAAAGGTATACAGTTTTTGATGAAAAAAAACAAAATCGATGTTATATACGGTTTTGGCAAGTTGCAATCTGGAAAAAAACTGGAAGTAACAGCTGCTGATGGATCTACTACATCTTATAGTGCCTTGCACATCATAATAGCCACTGGTGCTAGAAGTCGCGAGTTGCCAAGTTTACCGCAAGATGGAAAAAAGGTAATTGGTTATAGAGAAGCACTTAGCCTACCAAAACAACCTAAAAAAATGGTTATCGTTGGTAGTGGCGCTATAGGCATCGAATTTGCATACTTCTACCACAGTATGGGTACCGAAGTTACTGTAGTAGAATATTTACCAAATATTGTACCTGTAGAAGATATAGAAGTTTCCAAACAATTGGAGCGTAGCTTCAAGAAATCTGGTATCATCATCAAAACATCTTCTGAAGTTACCAAGGTAGACAACTCTGGTAGCGGCATACAGGTAACGGTTAAAACAAAAAAGGGAGAAGAACAAATAGATGCCGATATTGTTCTTTCTGCTGTTGGTATCAAAACCAATATAGAAAACATCGGATTGGAAGATGTTGGGATCGCCGTGGATCGCGATAAAATCATGGTCAACGATTTTTATCAAACCAATATTCCAGGATATTATGCCATAGGAGATGTAACCCCCGGACCAGCATTGGCGCACGTAGCTTCAGCAGAAGCAATTGCTTGTGTTGAAAAAATTGCTGGTTTAGATGTAGAACCTATAGATTATGGCAATGTGCCTGGCTGCACTTATTGTACACCCGAAATTGCTTCTGTCGGACTCACCGAAGTCCAAGCAAAAGAACAAGGATACGATATCAAAGTTGGTAAATTTCCATTTTCTGCTTCTGGGAAAGCCAAAGCGGCTGGAAACTCAGATGGTTTTGTCAAAGTTATTTTCGACGCAAAATATGGAGAATGGCTAGGATGCCATATGATTGGTGCCGGAGTTACCGATATGATTGCCGAGGCTGTAGTTGCAAGAAAATTGGAAACTACAGGACATGAAGTGCTAAAGGCGATACATCCGCACCCAACTATGAGTGAAGCGGTAATGGAAGCTGTAGCTGCAGCTTATGACGAAGTCATACACATTTAAAAAATCTTCAATTTTATAGGCTACTTGATTTTCAGGTAGCCTATATAAAATTGCTCCATCATGAAAAGCCACATCCCATTCTTTCGATTGATTGCCTTTATAGAAGGTATTTCTTATTTGCTCCTTTTTGGAGTGAGTATGCCTTTAAAATACCTTGCTGATATGCCCGAACCAAATATTTGGATTGGATATGCACACGGACTTTTATTTATGGTTTACGCGCTCTTAGCAGCACTGGTATGTGTAGAAAAAAAATGGGGAATACTGCGTTATTTTATTTTTTTCGTGGCCGCACTCCTGCCTTTGGGCACCTTTTATATCGATAAAAAATATTTGTCGCCCAAGGCATTGTCCAAATCAAACGGATACTAAGTCGGCATACCAAAAAGCGTTGTCTACAGGCTGGCTGTTCGTTTTTTGAAAACAATTATCTGTTTCTTCTTCTTTTAAAGCATATGATCGTTTTACAATTTCACCAATTTCAAATGCCACCGGACGTTTAAAAATTGGCCCGTCGAAAACAAAGGTATGAAACTCACCATTTTCCCCACAAGGATCTACTCCGGCTGGTAAATCATTCAAAAACGAAGCATCCAATTCTCGCCCTACAAAAGAAGCATCCAATTTGTTTGCGTCTACGCATACGGTAATGGCCTTAAAACCCAAATCTATAAATTCTTGCACTTGTTCCTTGGTATCCTTTTTCCAAAGTGGAAAATAAGAATCCATTCCTACTTCTTCAAGTTTTGTTTCTCTATAGGTTCTTAAATCTTCTAGAAAAATATCTCCAAAAACACTGGTGGAATACCCCGCTTTTTTTAATGCAATCAATTCTTCTCTCATGATCGCATCATAAGCATTCATGTCAACAACTTTAGGAATAGCAATTTGTTTTGATGGCATTCCTAATGCTTCTATTTGATCATGCAATAAGATTTGACGTAAACCATGCATAGAAACCCTCTCGTAGGCCTCATTTACCGTAGTAAGCAAGAGATCTATCGATTTATTTGACTTATTCAAACAATGGTATAATGCCATAGTAGCATCCTTGCCGCTACTCCAATTCAAAAAATATTTACTCATACAAAAAAACTCTGAATAGCTAAATCATAGCTTTTTAAACCAAATCCTAAAATTACACCCGAGGCTCCCCCTGAAATAAAAGATTGGTGCCTAAAAACCTCTCTAGAAAAGGTATTGGATATATGCACCTCTATAACCGGTGTTTCAATACCTCTTACTGCATCCCCTATTCCCACAGAAGTATGGGTGTAGGCAGCAGCATTTAAAACTATGCCATCGGCACTAAATCCAACTTCTTGTAATTTATTTATAATTTCTCCTTCTATATTGGATTGGAAATATTCTAATTCACAATCTGCAAACTTATCTTGAAGTAACTTTAAATACTGCTCAAAAGTTTGATTTCCATATATTTCTGGCTCCCGCTTACCCAACAAGTTCAAATTGGGCCCATTGATTATACAAATTCGCATGCTATGGTTTTTTTAAATCCTATTCTCAAAAGTAGCATTATTCCGCAAATAAGAGCACATCCATATTCGAAAAACAGTTTGCTCGATAAGTACAACTAGCTTAAAATCACTATGAAATTGTACGGTAAATTGAACTCACATTATTTATAAAACACTGCTTATTTATTCCATTTGCCTCCACCAAAATAGAATCCTAAATTGATCCCCAAATAACTGTTTTTGGAAGTTGTTTTATTGGTAACCGATCCAACTCTAATGTCTCCTTCAGATTTTCGAATAAGGTAATAATTGATGCCTACACGAAATTTTCTTGTTTCAAATCCAGCACGAACCATCCCGCCAAATTCCCCTTCCGATGCTACTTCCGCCCTGCTATCCCCAATAGTGGTACCTTCAAAGCTAATACCAGCAATGGAAGAGTAACCTATACCAGCACCAGCAAATGGCTGGAATGAAGATTCCTCACCAAAATAATAATCGTAAGTGGCTAGATAAATAGAACTACCTTTAATTTCACCACCGGTGAGAGTTGATCCATTCTCCACTTCTACTTCCCTCGCCATTAATGCCATCTCCCAACGAAAACCTACATTCATCTTTTCATTGAGATTGTACTTCGGTTCTATTGCGAAAGACAATCCTCCACCACCTTTTGGAAAGGCATATCCAAAATCTAAACCTACTCTTACTTTACCTTGTTCCTGAGAAATTCCCAGTTGAACAACCCCCAAAAGAACCAATAATACTACTAACTTTAGTTGTTTCATAAATTAAATTTGTTTGACTTTAATTGTTGATAATGATCCAATTATCTGATATAAATATAAAACATATTTATATAATGTAGTATTTTTCTTATTTCTTTTGTTGTTTTTATGCTATTTTGTGTGGTTTTTTATAATGACAACATATTTCACTATATTATTTTAACTTCTAGTAAGCTAGTAGTTTATTCTAAAGCCCTCCAAAATATCTTCCAAGGATGATCAACAATTTTACAGATAGGGGTTTGTAACTTCATTAGTTTTTTGATACATTTAGCCATATGCAATGGAAAAACAGTATATATGATTTTGGAACTTATCTCCAACTAGAAAGAGGACTCTCCCCAAAGACCATAATAGCTTATAAGAAAGATCTATCGAAATTTTCAGCATTTTTGGAACAACACCATCCTGCCATAGATCCCTTGCAAGTAGGCATCGATCATTTACAAGCCTTTGTATACGACCAGGCCAAACAGATGGCAAAAACATCTCAAGCCCGTTTGGTTTCTTCTTTAAAACAGTATTTTTCTTATCTACTTTTTGAAAACTATAGGGATGAAGATCCAACCTGCTTGCTCGAAAGCCCAAAACTTTCTCGAAAACTACCAGATAGTTTAGCAATAGAAGAAATAGATGCTTTGATTGATGCTATAGACCTGAGCAAACCCGAAGGCCATCGCAACAAAGCTATATTGGAAACCTTATACTCTTGTGGATTGCGGGTATCCGAATTGGTAGCTCTGCAACTATCTGATCTCTATTTTGAGGAAGGATTTATAAAAGTAAACGGCAAGGGGAATAAACAAAGATTTGTACCCATAGCAGCTAGTACTGTAAGAGAAATAGAGTGCTATATACAGTACTTTCGTAGCTCGATAAATATAGACCCAAAACACCAAAATATAGTGTTTTTAAATCGGAGAGGAAGACAACTCACACGCAATATGATTTTCACCATTATAAAAAGACTTGGACAAAATATTGGTCTCAAAAAAAATATAAGCCCTCATACTTTTAGACATTCATTTGCAACCCATCTATTGGAAAATGGTGCAGACTTGTCTGCTATTCAGCAAATGCTAGGACACGAAAGTATCACCACCACAGAAATATATCTGCATGTAGATCGCAGTCACTTGCAAAAAATAGTAACCAATTATCATCCTAGAAACAAAAACACCCCTTCATGAAAAGCTCCCGTACATTTTACCTCATTTTTGCATGCTTGCTTAGCTTAGAATTGTTTGTGGTCACCCATCCACAATGGCAAGAATATCGAATATTTAGCAAATCCTTTATTGTAGGCAGTCTTTTGGTATATATTTTTACCCAGCATATCCAACCCAGATTAAAAAAACTTTTAATATTAGGTTTGATTTTTTCCTTGGGTGGAGATATCTTCTTGCTTTTTGAAGGGGAAACCTATTTTATGCTTGGATTGTTGTCCTTTCTTGTTGCTCATATCTTTTATATTGTTCTTTTCATATACCCCAAAGGACTTTTGCGCAAAAAGAGCATTCTCTTTATAAGTACTCTAGTGGGATATGCATTTTTTATACTTTCTTATATGGGAGCCAAACTAGGAACTTTATTACCATATGTACTCGCATATATGATCGTCCTAATGTGTATGGTAGCAAGTGCCTTTAGCTTAAAATTTCGATCTAACAAACAGATTGTATTTCGTTGGGCTCTAATCGGTGCAGCTTTGTTTGCTATTTCTGATTCTTTATTGGCTTGGAACAAATTCTATGCTCCCATTTCGCATGCAGGCATTTGGGTGATGAGTACCTACGCTCTAGCCCAGTTTTCTATAGTACTTTCTGTTGTAAAAGGGAGGATAGCGCTTAAATCCTAAAGTGGAATTCCACTTTTTTTTCATTTTTACGCTTTCAATTTCACAATTATAGTCTTCAGGAGCATAATTTTTGTTAAACGGCATATATTCTCGTTCATTGACTAAGCCCTGAGACCTCTAAATAATGGAAAACTCCCTAATTTCGTATTATAAAGAATCATCGACTTGGACTATGACACGGGATAAAATATTCGATGCCCTATTCTTTACCCTCCTACTACTCACACCAATGGCTTTTAGTCTAAATGGATTGGCAGAATTGCAATATATTTTGGCTCCAGCTGCCAATATGATTTTATTGCTCCAAATTATAACGAAACCAAAACTGCGAAAAGACATCAAAATCCTCAGTGCTTTGGCTGTTTTCTTTTCCTTAGTTTCGGTTTTTACATTTTTCTATTTTCAACAACAAGTGTATTTTGTTATTGCGCTAATGAGTTATGTACTCAGCCTGATCATCTATACCATACTTTTTTACCACAACAAGCCTTATAACATACAAAGATCTATCATGGTCTCCTCTATCTTGCTCATCTTTAGTTTGTATGTAGTAAATCTTATTTACGAACAGCTGGGATCATTGTTTCCGCTTACCATATTGTATATCATTATTGTCACCATATTGGTGCAAACCTCCTATTTGCGATTGGGTTATGTAAGCAAATACTCTTATTACTTTGGTTTCTTTGGATCCATCGTACTTATGTTGTCTAGCAGTTTACTTATGATAGATCGCTTCCACTTCTCTATTTTTGATACTGATATGATCATACAACTTATGTACTGCATCGGTTTGTTTATGGTTATAAAATCGGTGCTTTACGATAAGAGTAATTTGGTCGTAAAGTGATTTTTTTGATTCACACTGTAACAAAATTGAGCAAAAGCCTACTAATGGTTTAAACACCATCAACTAAAATTGCGTAAAGATCAACAACATCAATTTGTTAAAGAACTAGAAGCAAATCAAAACATCGTACACAAGGTATGCAGTTTGTATACCAACAACCAAGATGCACACAAAGATTTGTTTCAGGAGATCACCATACAACTATGGAAGGCTTATCCCAAATTTAGAGGGGAAGCCAAATTTAGTACTTGGATGTATCGTGTGGCGCTCAATACCGCAATCACCTTATATCGAAAGGGAAAGAAGCGAGTTCGAACCCAAGATTTTGATGCGGTTATTTACAAAATTGCAGAACAAGAGTATAACGATGAGCAAGAACAACAATTGAAACTGATGTATCGTGCCATCAAACAGCTCAATGACATAGAAAAAGCTTTGGTTTTTCTTTATTTAGAAGACAAGAATTATAAAGAAATTTCTGAAACACTTGGTATTACAGAAGTAAATGCCAGAGTAAAAATGAATCGTGTAAAAACCAAGCTAAAAACCATATTAAACCCATAATCAATTATATGGAAGAACTGGACTTATTAAAAAAAGATTGGCAGGCCAAAAAACATACTGCTAGCCCACTGAGCGGCACCGATATAAAAAGGATGTTGCACAGTAGGTCTTCTTCTATTGTGAAATATATTCTTATTATCAGCTTACTGGAACTGCTATTTCCTTATTTGATATTATTGATATCCGCTTTCACTGGTTACAACAATCCAGAAACCGACTTGCTAAAAGCAATTCGTTTAGAACCATTCTATATAGCAATCAACATAATTGCACATATTGTTGCCATCTATTTTATCTACCTTTTTTATATAAACTACAAAAATATCCGACTAGATTCGGATGTTAAAACCCTAATGAAAATCATTCTCAAAACCAGAAAGGTGGTTAAAACATACATTCTCATTAGTTTATGCCTCATTATGGTTCTATGGATTATCTTTACCGCAGCTATTTATATCGATCTGGGATCTGCAAACAGTTTTATCGGGCAATTACATCCCGAATTACTCAGCGAAAACAACCCAAATATTCGATATATATATAGCATAATTGTATTACTGTTTGGAATATTGGCCATCGCTTTTATTGCTGGGCTGTATTTTTTGATGTATGGAATCTTGCTTCGTAAACTCAAAAATAATTATAGAGAATTAAAACAGTTGGAAATTTAGCTGGCACGACAAGCGACAAAAACTAATAGCGCCATTCTCTCCTTTTGTTTGCATCTTCATAAGCCTGCAATTCTTTATTAGGAATCACCTTCAAAAATGAAGGATGCTGTTCTATGGCATATTCTATTTTTTCAACGATTTGATCGATAGATTCATTTTCATAATCTATGTCCAATGGTTCTTTGATAACCATCGATTGAAGAATGCCTTTTTTCTTGATAAACAAACCTTTTTTATCGAAAGATCTTCTAAATCCGTCGATAACTATAGGTACTACCACAGGTTTGTAATGCTTTATAATATGTGCCGTGCCTTTTCGAATAGGTTTAAAAGGAGTGGTTGTACCCTGTGGAAAAGTAATCACCCATCCATCGTCTAAAGCTTTACTGATATTGGAAATATCACTCATCTTTACTTGTCTTCTAACATCTTTACCAGAAGAACGCCAAGTCCGCTCTATACTTATAGAACCTGCGTATGACAATATTTTTGGCAAAAAACCAGAACGCATCGTCTCCTTAGCTGCTACATAGTATATATTGAGCTTGGGATGCCACAAATAACCCATATTTTTGATCGAATCTATGCGCCCATGCAAACTCGCATTAAACACATGAAACATCGCAACCACATCGGCAAAATAGGTTTGATGATTGGATATAAACAATACATTGGTTTCGGGCAAATTGCGGAAAACATCTGAACCTTCTATTTGCAATTTATTAAAGCCATTGTATCGTTTATGGGTGAATGCACCAGCAATTCTTATTAGCCATTTCTTTAAAAACAAATAATGCCCAAAAGGATTGCGTTTAAAAATTCCCATAAGAGTGTTTTAGTTGTTGTTCTTGCAAATTTAACAAAATAAGACTTATAGGCTTTGTTGTAACAATATTTTAAACTCGTGCAAAACCATGGCTGTTGCTCCCCAAACGGCATAACCATTTAATTTAAAAGCAGGTACTTTAATATTTTTGGCATAACTAGTGTTTAATTCTTCGTAAAAAAACAATCGATCGTCCAACAAATCTTGTAATTTCACACTTACAATTTCTTGTACTTCCTGCGGATCTGGAACAAATTCTACTTGCTGTTCTACTACTCCCAAAAAAGGAAACATCAAAAAATTGCTTGGTGGGATATACACTTCAGTCAAAGATCGCAAAACATGAATTTGGCTTTTGGATACACCTACTTCTTCAAAGGTTTCTCGAAGAGCGGTATCTAGCAAATCTTTATCCCCTTCTTCCTGTTTACCTCCCGGACATCCTATCTGATTGCTATGCACACCAGGATAAGTATTTCGATGAATTAGCAATATTCGTGCTTCTTTTTTTATATCCGGATAAAGGAGCAACATCACCCCTGCCTTTTTGGCATCTGCATAATACTTTTTGGTCTCTAATATACTTTTTTTTCGAAATTGAGGTGCCATCTTCAAATGTGCTTCTCTACCCATTAACGGGTTTTTTACTATTTTTGGAATATTGCTCAAAACCAATTCAAAATCCATAATGCGAAATCTTATAGCTCTATTGTTTATTAGTGGTCTTTTTTTGTCTTGTAATGGTACAAAGAAAAAATCAGCGGAACAAATCTCTCCCCAAATCCAAGCCACAGAAAGCCATACCACATCTCCCAAAATAGATACCTTAAATACCGTTGTAGAAGAAAAAGCAGCTCCCTTTCTGTTAAATGATGAAAACGCTATACCGTTTTTCAAAGAATACGCTGAAAACAACAAGGAAAACAAAGTAAGAATTACCACCGAATTTGGTAGTTTTGATATATTACTGTATAAAAACACCCCTTACCATAGGGCCAATTTTATTTATTTAACCAAAAAAGGCTATTTCGATGGCAGTTTATTCCACCGGGTGGTAAAAAACTTTATCATTCAAGGAGGAAATAGCGATTCGAGAAAAATATCTGAAAAACGCAGAAACATAGGAAGATACCTATTGCCACCAGATACCCGAAATGGGAATAAACACCATAGAGGTACGATATCTATGCCTAGCAGTGAAATAGATAACCCGCACAAACTAGCTTCTCCTTATGAGTTTTTTATCGTTGTAACCAATCCAGGTTCCTATCATTTGGATAAAAAATACACTGCTTTTGGAAAGGTCATAAAAGGCATGGACGTAGTAGATAAAATCAATCGCGTCAAAGTCGACAAAGCAGATTGGCCTTGGGAAGATATATCCATGACTGTAAAGATTATAGAATAATCTATTCTCTATACATAGTCGGCAGGGACCAATGCCACTTGACCGCTGCCAAACGAAACAATATTATAAAACCTATTGCAACACTATAAGCAATAGCTGGAGGAACTTTAGACCAAAAAAGCATATAGTACAATAATCCTCCTAATATAGAACAGGTAGCGTATATTTCTTTGTGAAATATTACAGGGATTTCATTACAAAGTATATCTCGAATCACCCCTCCAAAACTTGCGCTTATCGTACCCAATGTAATACACATTAAGGGATTGAGTCCTGCATCCAAACCTTTGGTAAGGCCTACCAAAGTATACAAACCCAAACCAATAGTATCAAACAAAAACAGAGACTTACGAAAATATTTTAGATATTTTCGAAATAGCATAGCAAATATCACTGAGCCAATAATTGTAAACATATACACTGGTTTTTGCAACCAGCCTACAGGGGTATTTCCAAGCAATAGATCGCGTAAGGTTCCTCCACCTGTAGCCGTTACAAAGGCAATAATAAAAACCCCAAAGACATCAAGTCGCTTGTGCATTGCTGTAAGTACACCAGAAATGGCAAAAGAAATAGTTCCCAAAATATCTATAGCAAAATAAAACATTTATAGGTCTTTTGTAAAATGATGATAATCCTTTAAAACCGTATCTATATATTCGAGATCATACAATTCAGAATTGGTTTGCAGCACCTCCTCCAATCGCATGCGCAGTTTTTTGAGGGTAGTGTAATTATTGGTAGATTTTGCAGCCAAAAAAGAGGATTTGATCAGGCGAATATCTTTGTCTTTAAGTAAGGTTACTTGCAAAAAAGTAGGTTTATAGTCCTCCTGTATATCCTCCAATACAGTATGCTCTATTTTTGTTCTTTGCTTTACATTCACCAATAAGGTGCCAGCAGCTCTATCTCCTACCGTTTGTCTGTTTTCCGTGAAAATTACCGCCAAAAAACCAATAGATCCACTAAAAGTCCATATATCCAACAACCTCAACAACCATTTGATCCCGTAGTGCGACCAATGCACTGGCAAACCATCCAAACGAACCACACGGAGCTTTAGTATCATTTTTCCAATAGTCTGCCCGTTAAAAACAATATGCATAATTAAACTATAGAACATTGCAGGAAGGATCAATAAAGAAAATACTCCTATGCGTGTCCAATTATCCGTTAATTTTATGAAGATAACATCAAGCACCATACTCAAAATCAATACATATCCAACTTGGATAAAAAAATCTATCAAAAAGGATATTATCCTGTAACCAATGCTTGCCAACTCATAATGAATACGGACATTTTGCGTTGTATTTATACTTATATTAGACATTTTGTGTTATTTTTATAATAAAAAATACAATTTATGCGTGAAGCAGCTTTCATAAAGCAAAATAAAGAAAAATGGATAGCATTTGAAAAAGCTCTAGAAAGTTATTTGAAAATTTCTCCAGATTATCTTTTGGATGGTTATTTACAGCTAACCAATGATTTGGCTTATGCGCAGACCTACTACCCAGAGAGTAAAACCTTACAGTACTTAAATAATCTTGGTGTAAAAGCACATCATATTATCTACAAAAACAAAAAAGAAGAAAAAAACAAAATCTTTCATTTCTTCAAAAAAGATTTCCCCAAATTCTTTTATCCACATTTACCAACCTTGGGATATACCTTTTTATTTTTTGCTTTTGCCATGCTCATAGGTGCTGTTTCTACGCTAAACGATTTAAATTTTGTAAGGCTAATACTTGGCGACAGCTATGTAAACACCACTTTAGAGAATATTCAATCGGGAGACCCAACTGCCATATATAAGGGAGGTAGCCAAATTGGCTCCTTTTTGGGCATTACAATAAACAATATACGGGTTGCCTTTTTAGCTTATGCATTTGGTGCCATTGCAAGTATTGGCTCTATATATATATTATTTACCAATGGGATCATGGTAGGTAGTTTTGTAACTATGTTTTATAACGAAGGGGTGTTTTTGCAGGCAAACAAGCAAATCTGGTTACATGGCACCCTAGAAATATCGGTTATTGTTATAGCTGGTTGTGCTGGGATCATCATGGGCAATAGTTTTCTTTTCCCCAAAACACGCACACGAGGACAGTCCTTTATGCGCGGTGCCAAAGATGGATTAAAAGTAGTGGTAAGCACCATACCTATATTTATAGTGGCAGGTTTTATAGAAGGTTTTATTACACGATATAGCACCATGCCCAATTGGTTAGCATTTTTAATCATTTTTGGTTCTTTTTCTTTTATCCTATATTATTATGTCCTATACCCTATTTTACTCCATCGGAAATCAGAATCTGAACTTAATTTTTTAAACCTACATGATATTTCATATGAGCAAATTTCAAGAACTAAGAATCCATAAAGATTTTGGACAGATTATCGATGTATACTTCGATTTTTTAAGACAACATATCAAACCATTTAGCAATATGTTTATACGCTACAATGGCATTTTTTTGGTGCTTGGTATTCTTGGTATTTATTTTTTGGTTACAGGATTTATGGGAAGTATTGAAACCAACACTAACTTCTTCAACCTATTTTTAGATGACAATTTTAACCCATTCTTTGGCATCCTAATACTCACATACTTTATCGTAATGCTGTGTGTCGGTATCGTCAATTATAGCTTATCTACTTGTTATATGATTACTTACGAAAACCAAAAAAAACCAAATGTTGACTCCAGTACAGTTTGGGCGATGATAAAAGATAGCTTTGGAAAGATTCTCCTATTTGTATTGGCCCTTATACTGATCTATGTAGCGATGTTTGCTGTATCTATCATCTTTAGTCAATTGCAAATTATTGGACTCATACCGCAGTATTTGACGCAATTTTTTGTAACTGCTTGGGTAGGAATTAGCTTTTTTGTGATGCTACAAGAAAAAAAATCAATTGGAATTAGCCTTGGAGATGGATGGAGTTTTGTCAGCAAAAACTTTTGGCTTGTCATAGGGGCAACTTTTGTGATGTCACTACTCATTTTTTTGCTGCTTTTTGTTGTCAATATTATCCCCGCTATTATTTTAGGAGTGTATACTTACCACCTATCTTCATCTGCAGATTTGGAAACTTTTAGTATCATAGACAAACTATTTTATACCATCATGCTGGCGCTTATGTTTATTTCGTTTATCTATTCGCAATGTCTAACACAGTTTGTAAATGGTCTGTTGTACTATAGTTTGCACGAAAAAGAGCACCAACAGCATACACAGAAAACAATAGAACAAATTGGAAATACAGATGCCTAAAACCTTTTTATTTGTATGTTTTTTTATTGTGAATATTGTTTTTTCCCAACAAGAACAACCAAAGGACAGCCTACAATATGATGTCAACCAAAGCATTACACCTATATCTTTAGAAAACAATTGGAAAGATGCTTATACAAACAATGAATATTCTTATGAAAGTTTACAAGGAGAGGGAGAAAATTTGTTGGGTCGATTGTTATTGGCTATTTCCAATTTCTTTGAAAAAACTTTCGGAATCAAAATAGATCCAACCACATCCAAAATCCTACAAGACATCTTTATTTTTATTATGGCAATACTGGCCATTTATCTTATATTAAAGCATGTGTTGGCTGCCGATTTGCAAAATATATTGTCTTCTAAAAAAGAAGATTTTGCTATGGTCGATTTGTCCCAAACCAACATAGAAAATATCGATTTGGATAGCATGTCATCCGAAGCCTACTATAATGGGAATTACAGATTGGCTATACGCTTCGAGTTTTTGAAATTGCTACAACACCTATCTCAAAACAGCCTTATAAATTGGGAATATCACAAAACCAATCAAGATTATCTGGCGGAAACTCAGTCTACAGACATTCACGACAATTTCCAAACTGCAGTATATACCTACGAATGGATCTGGTACGGAGACCACCCTATAGAAGAAAACATCTACCACCAAACTTCTCGTTTGTTCTCTCAAATAAAATCTTAATTATAAGCCATGGATAAACGGTCAAAAATTATACTCATTCTCTTTTTCCTTGTTTTTATAGGTATTATCGTCATAGAATTATTACGACCACGTCCTGTAAATTGGAGCTTATCCTATACCTCTTTCCACAAACGGCCATGGGGTGCGCTAGTATTATATGAACAATTGCCCGTATGGTTTCCCAATAGCACCATTATAAAAAAAGAAAAAAATCTGTTTGAAACCCTAGATCAGGATCTTGCAGAAGAGCAAAATAGCGCCTTGGTGTTGCTCAACTCCCATTTGCATTTCGATAAACAGCTCACCAGAAGATTATTGGATTACGTTTCCAATGGGAATGACGCCTTTTTGGCCGCCAGTAGTTTTAGTGGTCCGTTTGCAGATACGCTACATCTCAAAACCCATACCAATGAATTCTACCAACAGGATAGCATCATCGCTACATTTAGTAATCCTCGACTTCCAAAAAAGTCTTTTGTTTTCCAAAAAAAAATTCATCACAGTTTTTTTGAAAGTTTCGACAGTTTGCAAACTACCGTTTTGGCTACGAGTAAAGGTATATACGACCAAGAAGTATCCTTTATAAAAATACCACATCAAAAAGGAAATTTCTTTATACACAGCATCCCAAAAGCTTTTACCAATTATTATTTGTTGGACAACGATGCTAGCTATGCTGCCAACTGTTTAGCTTATTTGAATCGAAAAACCATTTATTGGGATGATTATTTGAAAGATGGCAACCATTATATGGGATCTTCTTATTATTATAGCGAAGGCAGATTTATCAAACGTTCTCCTCTATCGTATATCCTCAACCAGCCCGCTCTCAAATGGATGTATTATCTCACCATAGCTGGGCTCATCGTATTTGTACTCTTTCGTGCCAAAAGAAAACAAAGGGTCATTCCCATTATAACTCCTTTACAAAACGATACGGTTGTCTTTACCAAAACAATTGGAGCCATGTTTTACCAACATAAAGATTATCGTAATTTGGCTGAGAAAAAACAACGATATTTTACACACTATCTGAGAACGCATTATTATGTGCATATCGAAAAATACACAGAAGAAACTGCAAAAACCTTGGCGCAAAAAACTGGTAAACCGCTAGAAACTTGTCAAAACCTAGTACGACAGTTTATGCAAATAAAAAACGAAGTAAATTATACCGAAAAAGATTTAATAGCTTTAGACAAGCTTATATACGAATTTAAATAGTATCTATGGAAAATCAAATGGAATTTTCAAACCGTATCGATTTGCAAGAATTACAGCAAGCGGTTCAAAACATTAAAAGCGAATTGCGCAAAGTCATCATTGGACAGGAAGAAATGATTGACTTACTGCTTATATCCATACTTGCCAATGGTCATTCTCTCATAGAGGGCGTACCAGGCGTTGCAAAAACAGTAACAGCCAAAATCTTGGCAAAAACCATACAAGTTGATTTCAGCCGTATTCAATTTACACCAGATTTGATGCCTAGTGATATTTTGGGCACATCTATCTTTAATATTAAAACCCAAGATTTTGAATTTAAAAAAGGTCCTGTTTTTTCCAATATCGTGCTTATAGATGAAATCAACAGAGCTCCTGCAAAAACACAAGCAGCTCTTTTTGAAGTAATGGCCGAAAGACAAATCACCATGGACGGAACAGTGTATCCTATGCAACCACCATTCTTGGTATTTGCAACCCAAAATCCAATCGAACAAGAAGGTACATATCGTCTTCCAGAAGCCCAACTCGATCGGTTTTTATTCAAAATAGAAGTAAGCTATCCCAATCTGAATGAAGAAATTGCGATATTGGAACACAAACACCAACAAAAACAACAATCCGAAGAAAACCTTGTTCAAGGAGTACTAAAATCGGAAAAACTTATTCAATTTCAGACAATCACCAAAGAAATAGTAGTACAAGACAGTATCATCAAATATATTGCGAGTATCGTAAACCAAACCCGAACCAATGGCAATCTCTATTTGGGAGCTTCTCCTAGAGCTTCTATTGCCATACTAAACGCTTCCAAAGCTTGGGCTGCCATGTGCGGAAGAGATTTTGTAACTCCAGAAGATATTCAAAAGGTCTGTGTTCCTATCCTACAACACCGGCTGATATTAACGCCAGAACGGGAAATGGAAGGATTTACCACCAAAAAGGTAATCCATCAATTTTTAGAAAGCATTGAAATTCCTCGATAGTGAAAAAATGGTTTAAACATATATTTTTGTCACAAAGATTTTTTGGGACTTTTGCCATAGTTGTTATGCTATTTTTGCTGTCGTTTTTACAACCCCGTTTATTGTGGATCAGCAAAACGCTTTTATACGTTTGGTTGGCTTTGGTTTTTATCGATTTTCTACTGCTATTTGCACAGAAATCTCATGTGAGTGGTCAACGTGTACTACCCGACAAATTGTCTAATGGCGATTATAACCCAATATATCTCAAGCTGCATAACACCTATTCCTTGGGCTTAAATATAGAATTGATAGATGAAATTCCTTTTCAATTTCAAAAAAGAGATTTTAGAATGCAGCTCTTTTTGTCGGCTGGAGACAAGCAAGAAATTTGCTATCAGCTTCGACCAATAGAAAGAGGAGTATACCAATTTGGAAAACTCAACATATTTGCGCATACTGCTTTGGGCCTTGTAAAACGACGGTTTCAAATTCGCCTAGATGCTGAAGTAGCTGTTTATCCCAGCTTTTTGCAATTGCGCAAGTTCGAATTAATTGCCTTTAGTCAACGTCTGCAAAACCAAGGATTAAAAAAAATAAGACGTATTGGTCATACCTTGGAATTTGAACAAATTAAAGAATACATACCAGGTGATGACATTCGAAACATCAATTGGAAAAGTACTGCTAAGCGAGCCCAATTAATGGTAAATCAATACCAAGACGAAAAATCCCAACCCATATATTCTATCATAGATACCGGTAGAGTGATGAAAATGCCTTTCGACCAATTGGCATTATTGGATTATGCTATTAATGCCACTTTAGTTATTTCGGGCGTAGCCATCAAAAAACAAGACAAAGCTGGTATGCTTTGTTTTTCCAAAAAAGTGGATAATCTGGTGATGGCCGATAAAAAAATTGCCCAAATGCAACGGATCATGGAAACCTTGTACCGGGTAAAAACCGATTTTGCTGAAAGTGACTTTAGTCGTCTTTACATACAACTAAAAAGACAAATTCGACAAAGAAGTCTGTTGCTTTTATATACCAATTTTGAAACTTTAGATGCCCTACGACGTCAACTTCCTTTTTTACAAGCTATTGCAAAAAATCATTTGTTGGTTGTGATTTTCTTCCAAAACACCGAATTAAACCAAATGATACACCAACAAAATAAAAACGTCCAAAATATTTTCAACCAAACTATGGCTGAAAAATTTGTATATGAAAAACATCAAATCGTAAGAGAATTGCACAATCATGGCATTCAAGCCATACTAAGCAAACCAGAAAACTTAACCATAAATACGCTCAACAAATATTTAGAAATAAAAGCTAGAGGCATGCTCTAATACCTAGAAAAAACTCCCTTATCGGGCTTGGTATCTCTTCAGTATCACATCAAAAAGAAGATCCTACTCACACTGTTTAAGAGACTTTTAGGTGCTAATCACCCTCTTTACCACAGTTTTTGATGTATTGACAACATTAAATTGGCATTTTTGCTACACTATCCTAATTTTGGTTACAAACTTAGCCTCCCAAATTATGAACAAAACACGGATATACTTAGCTATCTGTATCCTATTTGCCGTACCGGTAATAGTGATCGGATCTTGCACCAAGGAAGAAGAAAGAGAAGGATATATGAAAGTAACCCTAATCAACGGTAAACGCGTATCCTTACCAACCGAAATTGCAAAAGGAAGTAAAAGTCAGCCCATGGGCACCTTATATTATTTGGAAGGGGAAGGTATCATCGAACTTACAAAATACGGCTGGAAAAATTTTAAAGGAGAAACTGTATTGACTGATTTCTCCGAATAAAAATTCAACCAATACTGTTTCCCTCAAAACGCTACTTCTTTAAATGGTTTCGTTTAACCATGCTTTAAACATCCATAATGTTTTTTCGTGTTCTGTTATAAAATCGCTAATTAGAGAATTAGTCCCTTCATCATTGGCATCATCGGAAGTCTCCAAAAGGTTTCTCTCGATTTTTAAGAGTTCACTTATAGAGGCTACCACCAATTTTACAGCTTCCTCATCTTGAGACACATTCTTACCCACAGGTACTTTTGCCGCATTGGTATAGGCTTCAAAAGTATGCAAAGGTACGCCACCTAGGGTTAAAATTCGCTCCGCTATCTCATCTACCTTCATATTAGCATCGGTATAATGTTCCTCAAACTTGGCATGCAAATCAAAGAACATCTTTCCTTTAATATTCCAATGAACCCCTCTGAGGTTTTGATAGTATATTTGGTAGTTGGCCAATAGTTCATTCAATTCATTAATCAATGTGGGAACTTTGTCCACTGCAAGACCTAAGCTATTCAATTTCATATCAGTATATTTAAATTATTATCTTTTAAACAAAATTACATCATTTTTTGTGGGCACAACCATTAGTTTTATCAATAGTTTTTATATTTTTATAAAAACTTCTTATTTACCATGACAATTACCCAACTTCAATATGTACTCGCGATAGCAGAATTTAAAAATTTCACTTTAGCAGCTGAGAAATGCTATGTAACCCAACCAACACTTAGCATGCAAATCCAAAAACTAGAAGATGAATTGGGCATATTGATATTTGATCGCAGCAAAAAACCTATAAAACTAACCGCTATAGGAGAAAAAATTGTAGATCAAGCCAAAAAAATTGTGAATGAAGCTGGGCGTATGAAAGATGTGGTCGACCAACAAAAAGGGTTTATCGGAGGAGATTTTGTATTGGGTATTATCCCAACCATCATGCCGACCTTGCTTCCAATGTTTTTAAAAACCTTTGTAAATCGCCATCCCAAAGTAAACCTCATCATAAAGGAACTTACTACAGCAGAAATTGTGCATCAGATACAAGATAGCAAATTGGATGCTGCAATTGCAGCCACGCCGCTTGCCATTGAATTTATAAAAGAGCTTCCGCTATACTACGAACCATTTGTGGGCTATATTCCACCAAACCACCGTTTATACAATATCCAACAGTTGCATACCGACGATCTAGACCTCAAAGACCTCTTACTTCTTCAAGATGGACATTGTTTTCGCGATGGAATTTTAAATATTTGTCAAGCCCAAAAATTGTACAAAGACGAGCAATACCAGCTGGATAGCGGTAGCTTCGAAACTTTGATAAAACTCGTCGATGAAGGTCTGGGAATGACGCTACTCCCCTATTTGCACAGTCTAAATTTACCTGAGAAAGATAAAAATAATTTGCGCGATTTTCAGACACCTTCACCAGCGAGGGAAGTAAGTTTGATATATCATAAAAACGAATTAAAAATTCAAATTATAGAAGCCTTACAAGATGTAATATCGGGAGTAGTTAGAGGTGCAATAGCTTTTCAGGATGTAAAAATCATTAGCCCTATTGCCAATTAGACTGACAAAATTCATAGTAAACAGAAGAATAAAATTGTATTTTAGCAAAAATTGAAAAAATGGAAATCCACCAATATATAGATCATACCTTATTAAAACCAACCGCAACCAAAGCAGATATAGAGCAATTGTGTAAAGAAGCATTGCAATATAGCTTTGCATCTGTTTGCGTAAACAGTGCCTATGTCGCTTACGCAAAAAACATACTCAGCGATCAACAAATTGTAAAAGTGTGCACGGTAGTTGGATTTCCCTTAGGAGCCATGTCTACCAAGGCAAAAATAGCGGAAGCAAAAATTGCCATTAATGATGGAGCAGACGAAATTGATATGGTAATGGCAATTGGTAGTCTAAAAGATAAAGACTACAAATCTATTGAAACAGAAATTGCCGCTATAAAAGCAGTTTGTGGAAATAAGCTGTTAAAAGTGATATTAGAAATTTGTTATTTGGATGCAGAGGAAATAAGCAAAGCCTGTGAACTTGCAGTTGCGGCTGGTGCTGATTTTGTCAAAACCAGTACAGGATTCGGTACAGGTGGTGCTTCCAAAGAAGCAATTCAAAACATGTACAACTCTGTTGGCGGAAATGCAGCTATTAAAGCCTCAGGGGGAATTAGAGATTTTGATGCTGCCAAATCGTTTATCAATATGGGAGTCTCCCGTATTGGAACTTCCAATGGAGTGGCTATCGTTACTGGTGCCACTGCAACCAACAACTATTAAACTATGAGTATACATCTTAATGCAGCTCCTGGAGCTGTTGCTGAAACGGTCTTGTTGCCGGGTGATCCTTTGCGCGCCAAATGGATAGCCGAACAATTTCTAACCGACATCGAATGCTACAATACCGTAAGAGGTATGTATGGCTACACAGGATATTATAAGGATACCAAAATTTCGGTACAAGGCACCGGTATGGGTGCTCCATCCATTGGTATATATACCCACGAATTGATACAATCCTATGGAGTAAAAAACCTTATAAGAGTTGGAAGTGCAGGAAGTTATCTCGAAGAGGTAAAACTACGAGATGTGATAATTGCCATGTCTGCATCCACCAACAGCAGTATCAACAACTTAGCTTTTGAAGGGGAAACTTATGCTCCCACAGCCAATTTCGATTTGTTTTATAAAGCGGTGCAAACGGCCAATCAATTGCAAATTCCGTTCAAAGCTGGCAATGTGCTTACCAGTGATATTTTTTATCAAGACAACAAAGAATATTACAAAAAATGGGCAAAACATGGCGTATTGTGTGTAGAAATGGAATCCGCAGCGCTATATACTATAGCCGCAAAGTTTGGTGTAAATGCTTTGGCTATACTCACCATATCTGATAGCCTAGTAACCCAAGAATCTACAAGTCATGAAGAGCGAGAATCTAGTTTTAAAGAAATGGTACGTATTGCTTTAGAATTGGCTTAAAATCTATAGCCAATAGAGATATTGTAACGAAAAGCTGGTAAGACCATACCGTCTTTACCCTTATTTGCACCAGAACTAGGAAATTCTAATTCTGTATTTACGAAATCAATGGCCATCTCTAACAAACTAGAATTTGTTATAACTAACTCTGCTGCATCTATATAAAATTCTACAGGAATAGGTTGGTTTTCCTTAAGCTTTACCCTTGTAAAACTAACACCAGGGCCTGCGATAAGAAAATCAATAAAAAAGTTATTCTTAAAATACCACTTATAACCCAATTCCAGGCCAAATGCATGGCTGCTGATAGAGGCGTCTATATCTAATGGACTACTTGTTTCTGTAATGGAAGAAGTATAGCTCCCGGTCAATTGGTCATTTAAATACTTAAACCTATAATAACCTCCAAGGTATAGTCCATCCATTATTTCATTCTGATCCTGAAAATACCAACGATATTCAGGAGTAATCACAACTCCTTCAAAGCCAAAATCATTGGTTTTGAGATTTGCACTATTAATCCCCGGAAAACTGCTCAGCCCACCGTCCAATTTATAACTAAAATCTAAAGCCAAAGACGTATGATTAGAGATTTGCTGTTCGTATTGTAAGCCAATTTTTCCGAATCCCCAGGTAAAGGGACTTAATTGAATACTTTTTGATCTTTCCTCAAAATCGTTTATCTCCTGTGCAAAAGTCAAACCAACACCAAATAAAAGAAAAAACAATATGCTCTTTTTCATACTACATTTTTTTACAGTTAAAACTATAACAAATGTAAGATTTTTTTAGTTTTATATAAAAATAAAGGCTATCCCGATTGGATAGCCTTTTTATACTTCTTTTTAAAGATTAACTAAATAAGGTTGTAATTCTGGTTTACCGCGCACATACTGCACCAACCACAATTTGAGTTCTTCTATTTCGTAAGGCAACAATCGCTCTAAAGCTTTGTCTAATTCCCTTCGAAATAATTTTGGGTTAAAACTAACCTTTTTCAACACCGTTTTGGTGTATTCAAACATAGCTCTTGCCATCTGATTTAATGAACGTTTTTGAAATATTACTTATACAATATAAGAAATTTTCAAATAAGACTTGAAACTAAATCGGACAAATAGTCTAAAATAATCGATCATATTCACAAACACAAAGCATACAACTCTATTTTTCAATTAACTAGGGTATACGTTAAAAATAGTTAAAATCGATTATCCCCATCCAACAAATTTCCAATACCTCCTAGCACACTTCCTTCTCCTTTGTCATTTCCTCCACCTTGCGGAGCAGCAGCCAAGACACGACCAGCCAATCTGCTAAAAGGTAATGATTGTATATATACTGTGCCGGGACCTTTTAAAGTAGCAAAGAACAAGCCTTCCCCTCCAAAAACGGTGTTTTTTATTCCCCCAACAAATTCGATATCATAATCCACATCTTTAGTAAAACCAACTATACATCCTGTATCTACTTTTAATATTTCACCAGCTTGCAATTCTCTTTTTGCCATAGTGCCACCGGCATGTACAAAACTCAATCCATCTCCTTCTAGTTTTTGCATGACAAATCCTTCACCGCCAAATAAACCTCTACCTAATCTTTTAGAGAATTCTATGCCAACACTTACTCCTTGGGCTGCACATAAAAATGCATCCTTCTGACAGATAAACTTGCCACCTACTTCACTTAAGTCTATAGGAACAATTTTCCCGGGATATGGTGCTGCAAAGCTTACTCTTTTCTTAGCATAGTCTTGGTTTAAAAAGGCTGTCATAAACAAACTCTCCCCCGTTAATAAGCGTTTACCAGCAGAAAACAGTTTTCCAAGCACACCCTTTTCTTGGTTAGAACCATCGCCAAAGATGGTTTCCATTTTAATGCCATTTTGCATCATCATAAAACTCCCTGCCTCGGCGACGACCGCTTCCTGAGGGTCGAGTTCTATTTCGACATATTGCATTTCTTCACCGTGTATTTGATAATCTATTTCATGTGCATTCATAAATTGTTGTTTTATTTTATAAGTAATCTATAAGTGAAAAATGTTACAATCTGTTATAAAAATACCGCTTGTTAAAAGCGGCTTAATATGGTTTTATAAATAGTTATATTTAACGTGAGTTCGATATGACTTAAACATCAGTGGTTTTTGATTTTCTTAGTCCCGAAATCTTTCGGGAAGGCGTGGCTTCGAAGGGCTATTCCTATCTCGCGAAGTCTTAACCACGCATAAGGAAAGACAAAAACCAACTTTAGAAAGCCTTAGGTACGACAATCTTTGCAATAAAAAGACTTAAATTATACTATTTCTAATTTGAAATGGTATTAAGGGTTTAACCTGCATCTTCTTAAATCAAATCTCATTATACCTAAGGCTTCTGTGTAAATAATTTATATCTAATTCACGTTATTTACCTAGTAACGGTTCCCTTTGGAAAGCTAGCCATCACATTATTAGCTATAGAGCCAACTCCTGTATGATTGGCAGGAATCATTCCTGCCAGAGGCTTTAAAGTAAATGGTTTAGTACTATTGTCTGGTGAAGGTTCTATACTTATCACCGCTGTTTTTCCTCTAAGGTCTGTTGGAAAAGTGATGCCAGTTGGTGCATTTTTTAAAAAATCCTCACCTGGAAATGCAGGCCCAGATTTTGTTCCACTAAACGGAGCTGCCATATCTGCAACATTTGTTGCAGTAAAAGTTCCTGTGGTTAGTGGCTTTCCATCAATAACTACCCATCCTTCGTACTTCCATCCTTCATTCAATGTTGGCAAATTAAGACCCGCCATCATAGAACCACTGCTATTATCTATAAACCATATACCACTATTGGCTTCATTCATAGCAGCTGTTCCCGTAGGCGCAGCAATTATATACTTCCCAGCAATATTACTAAAATTAGATGCTACAGTAGAAGTTCCAATTGTAGCTGTATTATTGGTGAAATCACCTGCGAGATATTTTGTTTTAGACGGATTCTTATCCTTATCTGGATGAGGCTCTATAGTTAAAACAAATTTAGTAGCTGCAGAAAGCGTAGCGGTAGGAATGTTAAACTTAGTCTGGGAAAGTTTACCCGCATCATCTACAGAAAATATTCCTGTAGATACCGGAGTACCATTTACAATTACCCAGCCTTCATAACGGTAGGCGTCGCCAAGATCTTCCAATCCGGTTAAATTCAAAGTTAATGTAGATGTGGTTGCGTTGTCGTCATCGTCACTACAACTAACGAAAACAAAAGCTGTCATAGCTAAAAACAATAATGTGTATTTCATAATAATATTTGTTAATTATAAACAATTAGTACGATTATGAAATATATAACTTACAAAGTATTTGAATATTCTGATAATTTATTTAAATAGACAGTATAGCAATTATAGTATAATTCTTTAAAAAAATCCTTAGAGGGGAATTTTCAACTTCTATAATTCATGTTTTATTTCTTTTGCTTCACTCGTATAGACCATTCAAAATCAAAAGTAGATACTATATCTCCACTAGAATCTCGTCCAACAGATTGCATCCATATGGTTTGCCCTTCTCCTGTCTTTACAGCCTCGGCTATTGCTCCCTCTACTTTGTCGCCATCTACACATGTAAAATGAATACGTCCAACGGCTTTTTTGCTAAAATTGGCTTTGTTATTAACTACCAACATAGAAATTGACTTACCAGTCGAACGAATATATCCAATAACCAATGCTCCAGTGGCAAATTCAGCGGCCATACCCTGAACTGCCCAAAACATAGATTTAAACGGATTTTGGTTTCTCCATCCCAATTTAGCGGTCGTGATTGCTTCCTTTTCATTTACTGACTTTAACCGAACTCCTGTCCACCAAGCAGATGGGAGTTTAAAAAAAGTTAAAGTATTAAATTCTCTTGTTGTTAACTTCATAAGCCTTATAATAATGGGCAATATAGGCTTTTTTTGTGAAATATTTTAAATCTAATATATGTTAAAAATTTGTTAATATTAAGTACTATGTATTGCATAATACCTTTTTTTGGATATATATTTGCATAAGAAAATAATAGGTTATGGAATCAACTATATCAAAACACCACAAAAACATCAGTGCAATTATACATGCATCTACTTTTAGTAAGTATCTCATTCCCTTTGGAAATTTTATTATTCCATTGTTGCTTTGGACTGCCAACAAGTCGGATTCAAGGTTTATAGATCACAATGGTAAAGAAGCGTTAAACTTTCAAATAAGCATCCTATTGTATAGTATCCTTTTAGGAATTATTACCATCCCATTATTTGTGTGGGGAATTTCGGATTTCATCAATATACACGACCTATTAGATCACAACACTCACGATATTCATTTTAATGGAAGGCATTGGAAAGATTTCTTCCATATGGGCCCAAGCATTATATTTTTTGGTATCACAGGAATTTTAGGAGTCGTGCTCTTTATATTAGATATCTATTGTAGCATTATTGCAACGATACGAACCAACGATGGCCTTACCTATCGTTATCCGATGACCATTCGGTTTATTAAATAAAATCATCATCAATCAACCCCCGTTTTATATCGGGATATATAAATTGTTGCAACAATTTTCATCATCAAAAAACGAACAGTTTAATTTTAAAAGTATTATGCGCTTATGAAGATAGAAAACACCAAAGCACAAATGCGTAAGGGCGTATTGGAATACTGTATTTTGTCGATCTTGAGAGAAGACGACAAATATGCCTCAGAGATTTTAGGCGCATTAAAAGATGCCAAAATGCTGGTAGTTGAAGGTACCATTTACCCCCTTTTAACACGCTTAAAAAATGCTGGACTACTCCAATATCGCTGGGAAGAATCCACTTCAGGACCACCACGTAAGTATTATGCTCTTACGGAAACAGGAAAGATATTCTTAAAAGAATTAAGTACCACTTGGAACGAATTAAGTAACGCAGTAACACTAGTCACTAGCAAAAAATAACAACAATGAATAAGACCGTAAATATTAATCTGGCAAATACCTTCTTCCACATAGATGAAGATGCCTATCTAAAGCTACAGCGTTATTTGCAATCGATCAAACGCTCTTTCGAAAATACTCCTGGAGAGGAAGAGATCATTGCGGATATCGAAGCACGAATCGCTGAATTATTCAGTGAGAGAAAATCAAACGATACCATGGTGATCACCAATTCTATAGTAGAAGAAGTCATCAATATCATGGGACAACCAGAAGACTATGCGGTAGATGAAGACATATTTGAAGATGAAGTAAAACCAAAATCAGCTTCTCGTACGAAAAGTAAAAAATTCTTTAGAGACCCCGACAACAAATATATTGCAGGTGTTTCTGCTGGAATTGGACACTATTTAAATATCGATCCTTTATGGATTCGTATCTTATGGATATTGGTAGTAGTATCTGGATTTGGCTCCCCTATCATCATCTATATTTTGTTGTGGATTTTGATTCCGGAAGCAACAACTACATCAGAAAAAATAGCCATGACCGGAGACCCAGTTACCATTTCCAATATCGAGAAGAAGGTTAAAGAGGGTTTGGATAACGTGACTTCAACCATCAAAGATGGCACCGCTGAAGTCACGAATAAAATAAAAGACGGTGCAAATGAAATGTCTTCCAAATTAAAGGAAGGCGCCCAAGACATCAATCAGAAAATGAAGGAAGGAGATTATGCCAATAAAGTGAAGCAAAATGGCAAAAACTTTTTTGACTCTATAGGAGATATCTTCTTATTACTTTTCAAAGTTTTTGGAAAGTTTATCGGTATCCTACTTATCATCATAGGAGGTTCTTCTCTTATTGGCCTTTTTGTAGGACTCACTACTGCTGGAGTCGCAGATATGGTACATGTTCCTGGGTTTGATTTCGTAAATGTAGTCAATAGTAGTGCTGCTCCTATATGGCTTATATCGCTCATAGCCTTTTTTGCGTTTGGTATTCCATTTTTCTTCCTTTTTTATTTGGGACTAAAAATACTGGTAAACAACCTAAAATCGATTGGTAACTTCGCCAAGTTTGCATTATTGGGTCTATGGATTGCTGCTGTAATAGGTCTTATTGTTTTAGGCCTAAAACAAGCTGCATCTTATGCCTATACCTCTAGTAGTACCGATACTCATGAATTGGTTTTTAACCAAAATGAACCTTTAGTTATAGAAGCCATGGAATTGGAAGATGCGTACCCCAGAGATCATGAATTTGATATGGATGGATTTCATCTCATTACCAACGAAGATGGCGAAGATGTGCTTTATAGTGAGTCGATTAGATTAATTATAAAACCAAGCAAGGATGAAACCGCATATTTAAAAATAAGAAAAGACGCAGACGGAAGCTCTTTTAAGCATGCAGCATCTAGAGCTAAGGCAGTGATGTACAATTTCGAATTGCATAATAATAAGTTGCGCCTAGATGAATATCTTACAACATTGGCTGAAAACAAATTTGGAAATCAAAAAGTGTATTTGAGCTTATACCTTCCTCGCAATAGCTTGATTTCTTTTAACGAGCTAGATGATATTAGACTTAGACGTATACCAAATAATATGGACTATAGCTATTGGGAAATGGATGCTTACAATTGGAAGCTAAATGAGAAGGGAATTCTTGAATGTTTAGATTGTGAAGAAAGTCCAGTGGACCAAGAGGAAACCGAACTGGAGGAAGAAAAGGAAAATCGAATTCGCATAGATAAAGACGGAGTGGACATCAAAGTAAAAAAGAATAATGGGGAAGATTTCAAAATGAAAATTGACCAAGACGGGGTAGAAATCGACTCTTTATAAATACAACTATCAATCAAAAAAACAGAAATAATGACAACAGTAGCAAAATTTTTAATTACAGTAATTATCAGCCTGCTTTTTATGTCTTGTAATTTGGACATCAATATTGGCGAAGGCGTAAAAGGGAATGGTAATGTGAGTTCAGAATCTCGTGCTATCACAGGAGATTTCACAGAAATTAAAGCCCAAGAAGGTATCGATGTTTATGTAACCCAAGCTAAGGAATACAGCATAAAAGTAGAAGCCGACGAAAACGTAATCGACCTTATTCGAACCGATATAGAGGGAGAAAGTTTACGCATACATGCTGATGAAAATATTGGAAGAGCCACCAAAAAAGTATATGTAAGTCTTCCTGAAATAACGAGTTTAAGGTCTTCAAGTGGCGCCGATTTGGTTTCACAAACTGTGATAGAAGCAGATGATTTAATTATAACTGCTAGTAGCGGCAGCGATATAAAGGCCGAAATAAGTTGCAAATCTTTAGAAGCCAACTGTAGCAGTGGTGCAGATATTCGTTTAAGCGGAGAAGCTGCCTATGCAGATGTAGATGCCTCTAGCGGAAGCGATATACGAGCAAGAAACTTACAAACCCAAACTTGTAAAGCAGAAGCTAGTAGTGGTGCCGATGTAAAGATTTCGGTTTCTGATAAGTTAGAAGCCAGAGCCAGCAGCGGCGGTGATGTTCGTTATTACGGAAACCCGTCTGTAAATAAAAACAAATCTGTCTCTGGAAGTGTTTCTAAAGGTTAAAAAGGTCTAAACCTACCTTAAAGGTTTTATTTTAGTTGTTGAAAAATAGGCTGTTGGAAATAACAGCCTATTTTTATTTTTGTTCTCCATACCATCAAAATTTATGGAAATCGGAAAATGCTAGCCTTCTATACTTGCTAAATACCTTTCTGCATCCAAAGCTGCCATACAGCCCGTACCAGCAGCGGTAATTGCTTGGCGGTATTCGTTATCTTGTACATCTCCTGAAGCAAATACCCCAGGCACATTGGTTTTTGTACTCTTTCCATTGGTAATAATATAGCCAGTCTCATCCATATCTATTTGTCCTGCAAACACATCGGTATTTGGTTTGTGGCCTATTGCTATGAACAAACCGGTAATATCTATATCCTGTTTTTCGCCTGTTTGGTTGTTTACCATACGCAAACCTTCTACTACTTGCTCCCCTAATACTTCATCTACCTCGGTATTGTACTTTACGCTAATGTTTTTGGTGTTGTTTACCCGATGTTGCATGGCTTTGGAAGCACGCATATAATCTTTACGCACCAACATGGTAACATGATTACAAATATTGGCTAAATAGGTAGCTTCCTCGGCTGCTGTATCCCCTGCTCCTACAATAGCAACATCTTGTCCTTTGTAAAAGAAACCGTCACAAACCGCACAAGCAGACACACCACCACCACGAAGGCGTTGTTCGCTCTCTAATCCTAGGTACTTAGCAGTAGCTCCTGTGGCTATAATAATAGTTTCTGCTTCTAATTCGGTATTGTTATCTACAGTTACTTTATGAATACCGCCATGTGCCGTTGCCAAATCTACTTTAGTCACCATGCCTATACGAACCTCGGTTCCAAATCGTTCGGCTTGCGCTTGCAATTGCGTCATCATCGTGGGACCATCGATCCCCTCTGGATAACCTGGGAAATTATCTACTTCTGTGGTTGTAGTCAATTGTCCGCCTGGCTCCATTCCTGTATATACTACTGGTTTTAAATCTGCTCTAGATGCATAAATGGCTGCGGTATAACCCGCAGGACCAGATCCGATGATTAAACATTTTATTCTTTCCATGTGCTGTAGTTTAATTTTTGTGCAACAAATGTACTATATATTCCTACTTTCAAAAACCATTACTAATAAAACATATTCATAGGCTATCAACATTTTTTATACTGTTTCTGTGATAGCTTTTGGTATTCTCTGTAAATGATACGTTTGTTTCTTGCTTATCCCCTATTTTTCTATATAAAAAGGAATTTCCCAGTCTCTAGGGTTCTCTCCTTTTTTTTGAATTTTCAATTGGTGTAAGCCACGACTAACACTATCTAAAGGAATAAAGACACGCATGCCTAATTGATTGGTTTTTGCATGTTCTTCTATAAGATAATCTGTAGCTACCTTGGTATCATCTAAGAAAATAGCATAATGCTGCTTATAGCAGTCTACATAATTTCTTTTTTCTTTAGTATTGGTAGTGTTGTCTTTGGAATCGCACTCCTCTCTATACACTTTCCTCTGATGTGCAAATACTGGGATAAATACCGACATGGTTGATTTGTCTTGTAATAGTTTGTTTAATTCTGGTTGTAACAACAAACCACTATCTACATTATTCTCTTGGTAATAAAATGGTTGTACCCTTTGCGACACAAAATACTTTTCTGTGTTTATAAGGTATAAAAGTGGGGTATCTTGTATTCGTATCACGCAGATAATTATTCCAAATAGTACGTACAAAAGTACAAGTCCTATCATGCCTTTTTTCTTCTTGTAATTAGAACCAAACAACATACTCACCTCCAAAATATTCTTATATAAGGGCCCCATGGTTACTTTTGAGGTGAATAGTACTAATTTTAAATTCCAATTTTGCAGTTTTTCATTTCCTGCATATCGTTTCTGACTGGCAATAGCACTAAAAAATATTTGTAATATCAACATGGCTAATATTATTCCTATTGGTATCCATAAAACCCATGTTGGCACATAACTGCTAAGCCAATAAAACAAAAAGGTATATACCGTAGAAGTAATACTAAAGAACACATACAAAAACAATAGCGTAAAACCCACGGAAAATATTACACTACACAAATTATCTACTTTTTCTATACTCTCTTTTGGATTGGGCAATACTGCCAGTATTTTTTTGGTATAAATTTTAGAATAAGCCGAATCTTCTAAACTATAATTTGGAAATACAGAAGACAAGCCTACCAAACCTATCCAGTAGGCACGCAACACAAAGTGAATGAGAAACATTCCATTGAGGATACTTAAACCAATATACCCAAAAAACATGATGAAATATACTACATAGTAATAGGCATCTGGCAGCCAATTAATGAGCGTATTGGTAAAACTATCGATAAGATCGAACGATTTAAAAGTTCCGAATATAGCAACGGTAGATACCAGTAATTCCGCTTCCCAGCTTTCTTCTTTTAATCTTTGTAACCAAGATCTGGTGTTGGTGGTTGTAGACATAAGTTAGTTAACGTGAGTTCGATATAACTTACGCACACAGTTTATTTTGATTTTCTTAGGCTAGGCGTGGCTTTGAAGGGCTATTTATAGCTCGAAAAGATCACAACGACGCATAAGGAAAGACAAAATAAATCTATAGAAAGCC
>JAOXRU010000356.1 GCA_025800395.1 Flavobacteriaceae bacterium | reverse complement strand
TAAATATTTTTATAATTATTATATTTACTATATATACTGGATAAAATAATAAATAATATTTTAAATAAATTAATAAATTAAATATAAAATTAATTATTAAAAGAAATTTAAATAATAATAAATCGATAATATAAAAAATTAAAAAATACATAAAAAAATAAAGTAGAATAATTAAGTTACTAGAAAAAGGATGTAATAGCGTAAAAATTAAAAAAATCAAAACATGAGTCTTTCTAGAAATGGCGTATACAAAATTTATGATTACATGCATGTTGTATTTCCGCGAATCCTGTCCCGAATTATGCCCCCGAAACATACCCGCGAATCATACCACGAATCATACCCATGATTTTGAAGCCATGTGTAATGATCTTTGTTTTGTGGTTCTAAGCTTGGTGTGTATGTCTATTTACTTGCCTGTTTGCCATATCTTTCTATTGATGGGAGTAGCCGAGATTGTCAGCCACAGGAGTGGCAATCACACACGTGCTAAGTGTAGGCAGCAAGAGCAAGTGGATTTGTAGGAGGCAAGACAAAGAGGAGATCCTTAGGCTGAAACAGTTGCACGCCCGAATCATACCCGATACATACCCCGAAGCATACCTAAGCCTAAACCTCGCTTTGCTGTGCCATGGCCCAGTAGGCCCCTTCAAAAATAAGTTGTGGGAGCTGCTCCGCCGGCGAAACAAGGGTATATATTTGTACATGTAGACAGTAAACAAGGGAGGACGAATCATACCCCGAAACATACCTCCGAAACATACCTCGAATCATACCCCTGATGCAACACGCTTTGTTGACAACGAAATTTTAGGAAACAACCATATTTAAAATGTAGAATATGTTGTTCGTATGACCAAAAAAAATTGTATGACTATTCTGAAAATGTCTATTACTAATTTCCTACACTTGGTACCACGACCATTATTGTACCATATATGTACGACTAAAAAATGACACAATTCCACGACTAAAAAATGCCTTTGCGGGTATCCATGTATACTACGTTTTTAGTCTTTTAGGAAGCCTTCTGGGAGCCTTCCGTGGCCTTTGCGGGTATCCCTGTATACTACGTTTTTAGTCTTTTAGGAAGCCTTCTGGGAGCCTTCCGTGGCCTTTGCGGGTATTCCTGTATACTACGTTTTTAGTCTTTTGGGAAGCCTTCTGGGAGCCTTCCGTGGCCTTTGCGGGTATTCCTGTGTACTACGTTTTTAGTCTTTTGGGAAGCCTTCTGGGAGCCTTCCGTG
>JAOXRU010000468.1 GCA_025800395.1 Flavobacteriaceae bacterium | reverse complement strand
GTGTGTGTGTGTGTGTGTGTCCCAAAAGTCTCGCGAGGTGTTTGCGTTTTTCAATGAGTTCATGCAAAGTACATTTCAAGTTGTGACCATCTTGGTCCTTACTTAATCAATACTGCCAGGATACAGGCAAATCATAGCAAATCCGTCAATTTTGGTGAAGGCCAAGATGGCGGCCATATTTGCTGACGTAACAGGCCCTTACCTGCGGCGCCACACCCCATAATATATACCATCTTGTAGACTACATCACAGGCTTTATACTAAAGGTAAAAACTTTTTTAAATATCGTAACATAACGAAAACCCAAAGGGGGTTCAATCTCCGCCCCAACCTAACCCCCCCTCCCCCCCCACCCCCACAAAAAAAAATACAAAGAGCAGCGAATGTATAAAATCGCACTCTCCTAATCTTTGTGCTGGTCCGTAGTAGAATACAGAGCCTGGAAAACTACTCAACACTCCTTCCATACACTTTCAAGCGACGACTTCGAGCGGCTACAAAATATTAAATTCCAGAATTCGCCATTTTGAAAGTATCCTTCGTCATGGAACTGGGGACTAGTCCCCATCCCCATGGAACAATGGAAGTGGAGCGCCAGTTACCAGTTTCCTCGCGATCTAACAGGATTATGGGGTTCTCGGCGGACATCTCGGCGTTTTCAGAGTGTTTTCTTCGTAATTTTGGAATTATTTTGTATGAAAGAAGTGTTGAGTGGTTTATCAGGCCCTGTTACGGATCAGCACAAAGATAGAGTGAAGGTAGGAGAGTGCGATTTTATAATTCGCTGTTCTTTGTAGTTTTGGGTACGGGGGGAGGGTATCCGGGATACCCAAAGAAGTTGTGACACCGGGTTGCACTAGGATAAATTTTGTGCATTTTGCCAATTACTTCTGAAAAAACTGTGACCAAATTTATTTACAGCTGTGTCAATTGCAACCCACGTTTCTGGGCAAACAGGAAATAGATCTTCATGCCTTAAAGTACCTGTAGGCATGAAACTGACAATTGATTGTAATATTTAACCATTGTTTGCTGCCTTGAGAATAACAACATTTTGCAGTTGCAGCACCTGCGTTTTAAATTTTAATTGATATTTGAACATTGTGCCATCCGGCAATGATTCCGGCTTCCAAAAACTCGAAACCTATTTTTGTATTTTCGTAGATGGCAAAAATTGGTTTCTTATAAGTCTTATAACTGCACGCTGTAGATTTTCATGAGGGTGTTTCAAGCACTTGAGTATTTTTGTAAACTGTAGTTCTATGTTTGTTCGTAGAAAATGGTTTGAACCCAGGAGTATGTGATGGTGGTGTGAAAATCACAGTGACCACCTACAATGCTGAGTATGGCGCAAGGAAATCAGGCACAGATCTGTGGGTGGTTTGGTTGAACCCCCTAAACTGAAATCACAAGCACCTCAAAACATGTGGTTTCTGACAAGAAGCTAAGAACAAATCACTGACAGAGACAATACGAGGTTTTGAAAACTTTATGCCTTTGTCTTTTGAACCAGAAAAGAGCACGAAAAAACAAAACAAAAACAAAACAATTAAACAAATAAGCAAACAAACATTAATTTGATGAAAGTCCATCCCTGGCTCAAAATGAAATTGACTGCCTTTTTTTCCTTTGGTCCCTAAGCTTGCATCGAGGCAAACTGCTGCTTGGAAACGCTAACATTCATTTTTGGCGGTCTGCCGTGCCGGTTACTGCTGTCCAAAGGAAACTTTTTTCATTAGGATATCCAAATACATAGAAGTGG
>JAOXRU010000464.1 GCA_025800395.1 Flavobacteriaceae bacterium | reverse complement strand
GTAAAGAGAGAAAAAAAAAGCTAAATGTTTTCTAGAAAATTCCACTTCTGCGTATATTTATCTCTTTCACCTGATTTAATCGCGATGTATTTTTCTAACAGCATCTTGTCGCGAACTAGCGATACAAATTCATTAAACTGCACTTTACTTCCAGTCCGAGCTTTGACATATAGATAATATTTTCCTATAATAACCATATGGTTTAGGGCTAAACAGTTGCAAGACGAGTGGAATATGCCGTATACAACGTCGAAGTCCGAGAGGTAAAGCTTTATTCCACTGTGGTTACGAAACCAATCTTGAATTAGTACTCAGAACGAATTAGCTTGCGTACATTCTATGAATAAGTGCCAAATAGTATGGATCTCATGAGGGCAAAAAGGACAGGTTGGGGAATCCACTATCTTCATTTTATATAACAGGCTATTGGTGGGTAGAATGCGATGGATAATTTTATATTGAAACATCATCAGTTTGGTTTCTTTTGTAACAATAAGGGTAACTGGTAAACCTTACCTAAGTTGATCTGTTCTGCACCATATTCCAAGAGTTTCTTTTCTGCAGTGGGTGGTGGCAATTTTTCCAGTGGTAAAAGCTTTTCATACAGAGCTTTGCATGTCAGCGGGTCGTTAACGGGGTCAAGGGGTAAAGTGTGTGGCAACTCATTACATTTTAGCAGTTTTTTTCCAAGAGGAAGGAATAGCGGAAATAATACTGCAGTGCTGCAGAAAATTTAGCTTTGTCGTAAATTTTTCGCACAGAGAGTTGCAAGATAAAAAACAGTTCTTTTCTTCGTCAAACAACATGGTCTGAAATATGGATGATTCTATCCTGATGCCAGCGTGGAAGGTATATGGACTTTTTGTTAACAAGTAAGAACCTAATGCAGGGGCACCAAAGGGCTAGTTTCGGTAAATATCTGTTCGGTGGAGGGTAATTCGGCTGGCACTTTCGTCCGTAAAGTGTCACCTGGAATTTTCGTAATAAAGGAAAAATGAATGCCTGTTATTTTCGGAAGGATAAAATTGCCGTTTTGGGTGCGATAAAAGCTCAGCTACCATTTTCTGGAGGCAAATATCAGCTACTATTTTCGTGGTATGAAATTCCCTTCCCTACAATTTTCTATTGTTTGAATTTTCAGCTACCGCATCCGAACTGATCAAATAGTGTTAGCTCGCAGAAATATCCCATTAAAAGGCCATAAAAGGATACGAGTAAACAGAAAATTGCATTCTAAGCCTTTTACCTATTTTTTCTCGTTGGGTGCCCCTGTCAAGTGAACGCCGCCAGCATATCATTTCTGTACCTTT
>JAOXRU010000417.1 GCA_025800395.1 Flavobacteriaceae bacterium | reverse complement strand
CCCTTAGCAAAAGCTCTAGATCTGTAGTTAGGATTGACCCCCCGCAAAATAACTTCACTTGCTTTTACGGGGGGTCAATCCTAACTACAGATCTAGAGCTTTTGCTAAGGGATTGCTAAGGACAATATTTTGTGGTATGCTGTTTTAAAATGTTTTCTACTGAAAAATGATGAATTGTTTTAGGGAGGAAACCTACTTTGAAAAAATAGTCATTGCGCGCGCAAGACAAGTGCCAGTCCCAAACCGCGCGTCAGATTTTAGTATCCCTAAATCTCTGAGGAAAGGAGGTATGCTTCCGATTTTTTAAATGAATCAGAGATAACATATTAGCCTTCTTGATAATCTTACTATTTATATAAAAAATAAAAACGCTACTGAAGAAAGTCTGTAAATATGGATGTTTATGACACCATAACTTTAACAATAATGCAAATTTCAAAAAAGCGATACGTCACATTATGCATATGGTTGTTCTATTACTGTTGATGCTTATTTTATTATCCAAAACTATATGCCATTTGAGTTTTAGGGTTTTTTCTGTTGTGATCACGTGGGTGGTCAAATATGGCCGTGATTCCAAAATATGGAAGGACTCTTCAATAGAACAAATATCCGCAAACGGCTTACTTGTGGGACCACGATAGCAATGGCCATCTTAAGCACGTTTCTGTTTCTTTTCACGCGTTGTTTGTCC
>JAOXRU010000416.1 GCA_025800395.1 Flavobacteriaceae bacterium | reverse complement strand
AAAGAAAGTAGCCAAACAGAAGGTGTATTATTCTAGAGTAGATATAGAACTAATAAACGAGCAAGTACAATTATTTTATTCTGCTTTAGATGAGGTAAGCATTCATTACAACAAAGACAAATTTTCGATTATAGAATACGTGCAGCTAGGGTTGGGCAAAAGCCAGAAATACTACCCTTTAGAAGAAGTACATATTATATTTGAAGAAAATGGCAGTTACCAAATTCACAGCAAATTGTTGTTCGAACCACCACAATTCGACAAAAAGCAATTACACCATATTTACAATGCCAATCGCAGTATGTTAGATAAGCTTCAAAAGGGAGTGCCTTTAAAGCCAAGAGAAGCGGAAGAAATAAGACTATTGCCAGGGGCATTGCTTATTTGTTATTTAAATGGTTTCGAAGATGCAATACACCTTATGGAGGCGCAACGAGAATCTATTAAGCTACAATTTCCAGAAGTGTATATGGCATTAAAAGAAGCCCTACGTGTTTTACGCAAAGTTCGCTATAACCAATAAAACAGAGGAAATCGTTTGTTTTCAAGTGGTTTTAAACTGAAATAGATTTTCTAATACTTAATTCGGAATTAATGCATTCTTCTAATGGTTCTTTTTGCAATGGTTTAAACCGCTTGTTTTATGGGTGCGTTGCTAGTTTCTTCTGCTTGCATTTGCTTTACAGTTTTGGTACTGCCATCGTGGCTCCAGCCAGGAGGACCAAAAATATACATAAACTTATGGTACCAATTTTTAGATTTTTTAGTATCTGCCCATATGTTTTGGTATTCGTGCATAAGAATATTCCAAGGGTTGTAGGAATTTGG
>JAOXRU010000411.1 GCA_025800395.1 Flavobacteriaceae bacterium | reverse complement strand
GGTGCCACGGTATTATAGACACCAGCTTTTCTATGTTTCAAAACAAAATGTATGATACCAATTACGTCTTCGATATGTATCCAAGACTGCCATTGGTTGCCAGAACCAAAACTAGCTCCAAGACCTAGCCGAACAGATTTTTCTATGGGCACAAAAGCCCCTCCCTTTTTAGATAAAACTAAGCCAAAACGCAAAGTAGTAACTAAAACATCTAATTTCTCAAAAGCTTGTGCCTCTTTTTCTAAAGCCTGGGTTACTTCTCCTAAAAAGTTTGGCGCATAGGTAGGAAAGGATTCTTCAAACTGTAGTTTTCCATCATCTGGGTAAGCTCCTATAGCAGAGGCTACAACAATTTGACTTAGATTTGGGGCAAAATACTTTTGATACTTTTTTAGTGTTTGTAGACCTTTTACCCTACTATTTCGAATCTGTTGTTTGTTATTAGACGTCCATGGTTGCATAATAGTAGCACCTGCCAGATGTATAATTATATCTACGCTAGATAAAGATTGGTACTCTAGTTCTAACTTTTCCGGATTCCAATACACCCCTTTACAATTGGGAAATAAAGCCAATTTGCTCTTAGAAGTTGTACAATACGAAAGCTGATGCCCTTCTACCAAAAGACGCTTTAATAAAAGATTCCCAATAAGCCCAGTAGCTCCTGTGAGTAATATATGCATTAAATTTGTTGTTTTGTTGCACGTAACATTTCTCTTTTACCTGGAGGCCCAGGTAGACGTTCCACTTTAAAGCCTACCGCTTGCATAGCTCTACGCACACTTCCTTTGGCAGCATAAGTGACTAAGATTCCTTCTGGTTTCATTGCTTTAAACATTTGTTCAAAAATAACTTCTGTCCACAATTCGGGTTGTACTCGTGCTCCAAAAGCATCGAAATACACCAAATCAAATGTGTTTTGCATAGCTATCTCCTCAAATTTAAGTTGGCGTTTAACTAATTCGAAATGAGGCGCTAAAACCACAGTTTCTTCCCAAGGAGCTTCGTGCATGTTTATAAAAACGGTTTCATGTGCTACGGCATTTAAACAACCAACATAATTTAATGCAAGCCATTCTGTTTTTGCTACAGGATAGGCCTCTACCCCTGTATAACGCACCT
>JAOXRU010000366.1 GCA_025800395.1 Flavobacteriaceae bacterium | reverse complement strand
TTCTCCAATCCCTCAAACATATCTATCTGCTTTTCTTTGCTAGGTCTGTACATGATATAAAGATAATATCATTTGATGACTTTTTGGAGTGGGCTCAATTTTTAATTATAACCGTATTAAATTGGACTTATAATTCTATGGTAGGAAAGGGAATTACAGAGAACCATAGCCTATTCTTTTTTGTTTTTATTACTACTTCTGTTGGTGTTATTCCAACCTTTTTCTTGATATATATTATCGAAAAGAATTTAGCACGTAAAAATCAACTTATTGCGGCAAATTTTACAGAAAATTCCAAATCAAAAAAAGACAAATCTCAAAACACGATAATTAATTTAGTTTCTAAAAACAATGACGAGACTATAACTATTGACTTAAAACAATTAATATGTGTTAAATCAGAAGGGAATTATCTAAAAGTTTACTATTTGGAAGAAAACATTGCAACACAAAAATTAATTCGCAATTCCATATCAAAAGTGGAAAAGCAACTAATTATTTTTGAACAAATAAAACGTTGTCATCGCTCTTTTTTAGTTAATTTGGATAAAGTGGAAAAGATGACAGGAAACGCAAGGAGTCTCAATTTACATATTTCAGATATAGATTTTACTATTCCTGTATCGAGAAGTTTTCCCAAAGAAATCTTTAAAGAATTTAATATCTAATCTACTACTAACAATTAAATCATATTCTCATTGGCAATATGACGTTCATTGTTTTGTAAATGAACGCCAATTCGTATAAAAACATTCCCATATGTAACATAAATTTGCATCACACTGTTGATGAAACCTACATTTACATCATTGTTTAACTCAAAAGATTTATACGATGAAAAATTTATTTTTGGTAATTGTAGTATTGGTGTTTGCCACACCAATTTTCGCTCAAAGTGGCGTTGTGAAATTAACGATAACAGGTATTGAAAATACTGACGGAAATGTAGAAGTGGGTATTTATAATAGTAAAGAAGCCTTTCCTGTTGTCGGAAAAGAAATGCAGGGAGCAATATTAAAACCTAGCAAAAAGGGAAGTCTATATCATACATTCGACCATATACCTGATGGAACCTATGCAATTGCAGTGTGGCACGATGAAAATGATAACCATAAACTGGATAAAAATTTATTTGGCGCTCCAAAAGAGAATTATGGTTTTTCAAATAATATTTTTGGCACATTTGGACCTCCTGATTTTGAAGAAGTTTCATTTGAAGTGAAGAATGGGAAAGTAGTCAAATTAACTGTTAATCTAGAATAGCATATAGCGACTATGAAGAACATCATTAAATACCTACCGTTTGTATTCATGATTGCATTAAATGTTTTTGCCGAAGGTTCTGGATATAGAATGCGTAATGTTCAGCCTTTTGTTCTTATTATTACTGGATTATTATTGGTTAATTTTATAATTGCATATTTCCTAAAAGTAAAAAATCATTTTCTTTATGGCCTAACTGGTATTGCAATTATTGGGGCATTAATGGTGTTTTTTAGTCCTCGGTTGGGGCAACTCTACATCGAGAATATTATTGCAACTATGTATTTAGGCTTATTATTAGTTACTATAATTCCACCAATATTTAAACTTCGACTTTTTACTTACGACTTTTCAGAAAAAAATTACACAGAAAGTATTACAAAAGGAGAACGGTTTTATCAAATCAACTTGATATTAAATTTTGTATGGTCTGTTTTATTCCTATCCGCAATAGTGCTAACCATAATTCGCTATAATACCGATAATGCAATAAACACAATAATAGCAACACTGCTCCCTATTACTTTATTATTAATAGTTGGAATTCCTCTCACCAAGTATTTACCTGGTTTTTTAATGCAAAAACTTGGAGGAGAGCAAATCAAATTTGCTACCATAAAAGATTTATTCGCATCAATGCCTTTAGGTCTCAATAAAAAAAAATCAAAAGGAGTAAATACTGTTGTTCAATTCTTTCTTACAGGGGAAGAACCAACAACAGGACATTTAATTATTAGTGAGCAACAATGCACTTATAATGAAGGAGAGCATCCAAATCCAAAAACAATAATTCGGTGTGATTCGCAATTGTGGTTAGATATTTCCAATAACGATGTATCGGGAGATAAAGCGTTTATTAATAACGAATATGAAATTGAAGGAGATGCAACAATTATGCTACAATTTGTTGAAATGTTTGCACCGCCAAAAAAAGAAAAGAAAAGAAAGAAAGTTAAACCTCTTACATACGATTACAAGCAAATTGAGAGTAAAAAAATAAAAAACATTGTGGTTTTTGATGGTGGTTATAGAAGTAATAAAAATAGCAAAACTACTTTTATGGTCAATCATTTCATTAACGGAGCAAAAGAAGTAGGAGCAAATGTTGAATATTTTAAATTAAAAGATTACAACATTAAGGAATGCACAGGATGCTATTCTTGTTGGACTAAAAGTCCAGGAGAATGTATTTTTGACGATAAAAAGGTGGCAGACGATATGTTTATGCTTCGCAAAAAGTATAGAGAAGCAGACCTTGTTGTTTTTGCATCCCCTCTTTATATTTTTAATGTGTCAGGAATATTAAAAACATTTATGGACAGGCTGCTACCTGTTTTACAGCCATATATGTTGTTGAATGACAGAGGAAATATAATGCACCCAGACCGTTTCCCTGAGAAAGGAGAACAAGGATTTGTTGTTTTCAGTGCATCAGGTTTCCCTGATGTAGCACATAATTTTGACGGTTTAACAGGAATGTTTAGGGCTTGGGATTCTCATAATGAAAATTCTCATTTAATGGGTGAATTTTATATGCCCGCTGCCGAAATGATTGTGCAACCTGTTTACCAAGCGCGTAAAGAGTTAATAAAAGAACTATGTATTAAAGCAGGAAAACAAATTGTTACAGAAGGGCTAATTGAAAAAGAAATAATGCATACCATACAAGACCCACTAGTTTCAAAAGAAACATTCCAGAAACAAGCCGATGCCTTTTGGGAAAGTTTAGACGGGAAGAAATCGTATTTGGCTAATGTTCCAAAAATAAACTGAAAAAGGTAATTATATGTTTTTTGGATAAATAAATAGTCGACCCTTAGTGCCATTATAAGGAACTGAATAGCTGCATTTAAGACATGAAGCATACGTAACAAACTGTTGCGCAAAAGACAAGATATTTTTAAATTGAAGCATAAAACCTTGTCAAATGCGATAAACTGGGATTATTTTGATAATGAATATGCAAAGTTCTATTCAGATAAGGATCGCCCTGTCCGTCCTTTTCGTTTGATGACTTCACTTTTAATTTTGAAATCAATCGCCAACCTATTGGATGAATGTTTGGTGGAAGAACATTGGGAGATGAATCCATACTTTCAGTACTTTGGCGGAGCTACTATACAGCGTTAGGCAACCTTGTGGAGCGAGTGATTTGGTACATTTCCGCCAGCGTATAGGCCAACAAGGTGTTGAGAAGATTTTTAAGCATTCCATACTAATACACGGCAAAAATGATAAAGACAATCTTGTTAGTATTTACAGCACTCCACAAGAAAAGAACATTACTTATCCTACCGATTCTAAATTAGCCAAAAAGATTATAGATCGTTGTGTTGAAAAAGCCAAGAAATTCAATATTAGCTTAAGCAGAAACTACAAACGCAATAGTAAACAATTACTCAGAGATATCTACAATGGCACGCATCCAAAAACGAAGAAAAAAAGCCAATGCTGCCAAACGAAAAGGAAAGTCTATAGCGTATTTAATTAGAGAATTAGAACGTAAACTCCCTGAGGGTGAACTCCAAGAACTTGAACTTTATAAAAAAGTACTTACACAAGAACAAAATAGCAAGAATAAGATTTAGCCTACACGAACCCGAGGTCTATTGTATGAGTATGGGGAAGCCTCAGTGGGACTTAAACAAAACACATAGATCATTGTAGGAGCAATGACATTTACAACTAATATTTATGATGGGCGCCGTTAGTTTAAAATCACCCCCTTTTTAAGGATCGACTAAATAGTTCCAACGAGAATTTTTTTAAAATATAGGATAATAGCTATTTTCGGAAAACAAAATTATATTTTCAGCAGTTTTTCCAGTTTTTATTTTTGGATTATACTACCTTTAATTTCTTATCCATACAGATTTGCTTACTAACCGTATTTTGCCAATAGTTTTCGTGTTCTTTACTGTCTTTTTATATGGACAACACCCGCTATTTATTCAATTAGATGAAAAAGATGGCCTGCCCGATATAGAATTCTACGATGTGGTAGAAGACAAAGAGGGGTTTATTTGGTTAGCGGCAAATAATGGTCTTTTTCGGTACGATGGCAAAACCTTTAAGAACTACACCCACCCCAAACAAAAAGGACTTTCTGTGTTTAATCTTACTTTCGATAGTAAGGGTAGGTTGTGGTTCAATACTATTTCTGGGCAATTTTTTTTCATTAAAGAAGACAAAGCAGTACTTTTTTTAGATTTAAGCGAAGAAACTGGCGGGGTTTTTCCAGAAATATCCTTTTACGAAAATTGCCTTATCGTTAAAATGAATCTCAACATTAGTACCATAGATCTCAATACCAAAAAAGTTACCCGCATTACCAGTAAAAAACTGCCTCTATTCGGTTCTTTTACAGCGAACGACAGTTTGTTTTTTGTTTCTAGCCAGGCCGTTCATACAAGCCCAACAACGCAGTATCCATCCAAAAACAGCTATCCTTTGAGTCACCTACAAAAGGCAACTTTAGAGTTCAAACAACTTCCTTTAAATGACCAAGGCGCTAGCTTGCTGCAATTTTATAACACCCACACAGCAAGGGCAGAATATGTACACTACAGCCAAAAAGGAACCAAACTGCTTACTAAAAAAGAATTCGATATACCTTCACAAATCATTACCTCCTTTACTGAGGCCAATGAGGTTTGGTTCACCACTAATTCTGGCATTTATGTGTACGCCTATACCAACGGTGTACTGCAATACAAAGAAAACCTTTTTCCAGGACACACCATTACCAAAGTAATCAAAGATAAAAACAACAACTATTGGTGTACTAGCCTTACTCAAGGTGTTTTTGTCATTCCCAACAGGCATATTAGAAAACATATCTTACACAAAAAACAACATATTACCGCCCTTGGGAAAATAAAGGATAGCCTTCTGCTTTACGGCAATAAAGAGGGAGAAATATACACCTATAATCCTACTAATGGCAAGCATAAAATGCTCAACTACACCGCCAACTCTAAAGTAGCGCGTCTGGCCACAAATAATGAGGATACCGCCCTAGTGAGTTTTGATACGGATGCCATCATACTTAAACAAACCAAAAATGGCTGGGAGTACCAACAAAACCATAACGATTTTCGTAATTCCAAAGGTTTACACTTTATAGATGAGGAACAATTTATATTTGGAGGGCATCAATGGGCAGCTATTTACAATACATCGGGCGATACCATTGCCAATTTGGGTATAAAAAGAACCTACACCGCACATTATATACCCCAAACCAAAACCACTGTGGTGGCTTATGTAGATGGTGTGGTAGCCTATAATGATACGTATCAACCTAAACCTATCACCTTTAAGGGAAAACCAATTTTGTCTAAAGACATGGATCACACCCCAAATGGCACCTTATGGATTTCTACATTTACCGATGGACTTTTAAGAGTTAAAAACGGCATAGTGACCCACAATTATACTACCGCAAAGGGTTTATTGTCTAACCAGACCAGTTTGGTAAAGGCAGATGGCATGCAACTCTGGGTGGTGAGCGATTTAGCCATACAACAGTTAAACCTAAAAAACCAAAGCTTTAATAACCTAAGCCAGAAAGAAGGTCTAAGCTATGCCCATGTTTCCGAACTTGAAATTCTTGGAGAAAAGGTTTTTTTGGCTACAAGAGATGGCCTCTTAGAATTTGATAAGAATAAGGCCTTTAAACCAGATAGCTTAGAAGATTTTTACTTTACAAATGTATTTATCAACGACCAAGCGGTAGACATAAAAGCCAGTTACCATCTAAAACACAATACTCGCAAAGTACAACTAAAGTTCCATAGCAATGGTATATATGCAGACCTAAATACCCGCTATCAATATCGTTTGCTTGGTGGAACCGACCAATGGACCACCTTAGAACAAGACAATAACCAAATTACTTTTAACAACCTACCCCCTGGCGCCTATACTTTTGAATTGAAGAAAGTAAGCCTAAACTCATACCAAGAAAGCCCAACCCAATCTATAAAAATACGCATAAACAAACCTTTCTACCAACGCTGGTGGTTCCTAGGCCTTGCTTCGGTTTTGCTGCTATTAATCATCAGGTATTTTTATTTAAAAAAAATTAGGGAAAAAGAAAATGAAAAAAGCCTTTTGGTGCAGCGGATGGCCAATGAAAAAGAACTGGTTTTACTAAAGTTAGAAAATCTACGGTCACAAATGAACCCTCACTTTGTGTTCAACGCCCTGAATTCTATTCAGGATTATATTTTGTTGAACCAAAAAAACCTAGCCAGCAACTATTTAGGCAAATTTGCGGATCTTATCCGGGTCTATTTATACCAAAGCGGCAAGGACACGATTACTTTAGAAGAGGAAATAGATGCCTTAAAACAATATCTAGAACTGGAAAAACTACGATTTGAGCACTCCTTTAGGTATCGAATTGAAGTGGATAGACAGATACCCATCGCCCTTATCCAAATCCCTACCATGCTCATACAGCCCTATGTGGAGAATGCCATAAAACATGGCTTGCTTCATAAAAAAACGAATCGACGATTAACCATTGTGTTTGCGCTTAAATTTAACAACACACTACTCCATTGCACAATAACAGACAATGGCGTAGGCAGAAAAAAAGCCCAGAAATTCCAAAAAAACAGACGTAAATACCACCAAGCATTTGCTACGGAAGCCAACCAAAAGCGTATAGATCTCCTCAACCACGGAAGACTCCACAAAATACAGGTGGTTATTTCCGATAGGTACGACAAGGATCAAAATTGCAAAGGCACACAGGTAAGCCTAAAAATTCCTATTTTATCCAAAACAACTACAGAACATGAAAGCACTAATAATAGATGATGAACGAAAAGCACGTAGTGTGCTTAGAATTGTTATAGAGGAAAACTGCCCAAGCATTACCCAAATTAATGAGGCAGATGATTTATTGTCTGGTATTGCCCTAATCAAGGAAAAGCAACCGGATCTGGTTTTTTTAGATATAGAAATGCCAGAGTATTTTGGACTGGAAATTTTTGATTTTCTAGAACGCGACGCCTATACTTTTCAACTAGTTTTTGTTACCGCCCACGATGAGTATGCCCTTGAGGCTTTTAAACTAAACGCAGTTGACTATATTTTAAAGCCCACCAAGCCTTGCCAGTTGATAGCGGCTGTAGACAAGGCTATTGGCCAAATGGGTAACACGCAAATGGTGCAGAAACTGGATGAATTGAAAAAAAGTTTTAAGCAGCCCCAATTTAAAAAAGTGGCCCTTCCCTATGATACGGGCATTAAATTCGTAAATTTTGACGAATTGGTCCTTCTAGAGGCCGATGGCATGTATACCAAAATAACCACTACGCATAAAAAAAGTTGGACAGTAAGCAAGCCCCTAAAACACTTTAGCGAACTTCTGTATAACCAAAAGATTTTCTTTAAGCCCCACCGATCCTTTCTCATCAACCTCAACCATATAGGAGAATATATAAAAAAGGATGGCGGCTATATTGTTATGGACAACGGCCAGACTGTCTCCCTTTCTCCCCTAAAAAAAGAAGATTTTTTGGCTTTGATCGCACAGCTATAACCCCACTTCTGCGATTACCCAACAACAGCAGAATTTCAGCAATTATTTTTCACATTTCAGAAAGTCATCTCTGTTTTCAAGCAAATATGAACAGAATTTTGTGTGCAAAATAATCTTAAATTTTACATGTACATGAAATTAGCAAAACGTTTATCCCTACTTGCCATGGCCACATTGGTGTTCGCCTGTAGCAAGAACGAAGAAGTTGAAAAAAACATGGCTCCCGAAATTAGCGCCCAAGCTTTTACAGCTCAGGAAGACTTAGATGCAGGAAGCCAAATTGGAACCATTAAAGCCACAGATGCAGACAAAGACAACCTTAGTTTTACCCTTACTACCAATAGTAATGCACTATTTGCCCTAACCGCAGATGGTAAATTAAGTTTGGCCAGCGGTAAAAGCCTAGATTATGAAACAACAACATCGCACAGCCTAGAAGTACAGGTAAGCGATGGAGAAGAAACCGCAAAAGCAACAGTTACCGTTACTGTGGTAGATGTAGATGAAAACACCGCCCCAACAGCAGCTGCTCAGGCCTTTACAGTAGCCGAGGATATTGCTGATGATGCGGAAATTGGCACTGTAACAGCCACCGATGCCGAAGGGGATGCTTTAAGCTTCAGCATTAAAACAGATGCAGACGCCCTTTTTGAAATTACCGATGATGGTAAATTGTCTTTACAAAATGGCAAAGCCTTGGATTATGAGACCAAGACCAGCCACCAAGTAACCATTAGCGTTACCGATGGCAACTTAAGCACCGATGTGTCCATTACCATTAACGTTACCGATGTGGATGAAAATGCTGTAACCGTGCCCAATACCAGACCATTTATCATAAATGTAGACATGAACCTTTTGCCAGGGGATGCCCCACAATACAGTCTCTATTTTGCGGCTAAGGATAAATCTGAATACGATGTGGTAATCGATTGGGGCGATGGTACTTTAGAGAAAAACGCTTTTCAGGATACTGAGACAGCTAGTTACCTAGTGCATACCTATGCCAACCGCCAAACTTACAAAATTAAGATTTATGGGAAATTCCCAAGTATGGCAACCGATACCAAATTAATTGTTGGGATAGAACAATGGGGGGATATTGAATGGGAAAGCATGGAAAATATGTTTAACGGTTCGATTAACTTATCGAGTTATACAGCCACCGATGCCCCCAACCTAAGCAAGGTAACTAGTATGCATAAGATGTTTTTAAATTGTGAGAAATTTAACGCAGACCTCAACAATTGGAATGTAAGTACAATTACTAATATGGATAGAATGTTCGCGCGCGCGCGCAATTTTAATGGCAACATTAGCAACTGGAATGTAAGCAAGGTAACCAATATGAATCGTATGTTTCAAGTAGCCTCTTCTTTTAATCAGGATCTTAGCAACTGGAATGTGGCTGAAGTAAATAACATGTACGCCATGTTTGAGCTAGCAAGTAACTTTAATCAAAATATCAGTAGTTGGAATGTAGGTAAAGTGCAAACCATGAGCCTCATGTTTTCCGGAGCTACAGCATTTAGTCAAGACCTAAGTGGTTGGAACACCGCTAATGTAACCTCTTGCACCAACTTTGGCAAAAATAGTGGGCTAACCTCAGCCCAATTGCCCACAATAGGTTGTTTTTCTTTGTAAGAACAGAAAAAAACATACTTTATTAAAATAATACCAGTTATTGCATGAAATTACTGGAAAAGAAATAAACATTTTTGTCTTTATACAAAACACAAAAATTAAGCATAATCGTTTCTTTTTATCCCGAATAATGCATTAGAAATTCGTTATGAGGGTGGTTAAGTGTAATAAAACAAATGCTTTTTTGTTTTTCCCCATAGGGGTGCTATGGGGAAAGCAAAAAGCGGCATCGCTTCTTGTTTTTGAAGCAACTTCGAGACCTAATAGATTCTAATGCATAATTCGGAATTTATTGCAATAGAAAGGAAAAAAAGCTATTTATTGAGGTGATTTTGGGTTAAAAATGGTATAAACCCAAAACGTAGATAAACATGCTGCCGATCTCTTTACAGCAGATATACTTCTCTAGGGTAAATTCTTTTTGCTAGGGTATTTATATAAAGATGAATGGATAGAAAAACCATAGCATGCAAAAAACGATCTATTAACATGAATAATGTTTAAGCCTTCCAAAATCAAAATGGATGCGTATGAATTGGGGTTATGATGGTTTTTTAGGGAAGAAACAATAAACGGTAAGAGCAGCGATTAAGACACTACCCCTACCACCATTACCTAAGATATAAGCAACAACCGCATTGTTTAAGGCGTATCGAGCTCACGTTAACTAATAACGCTCCCAGCATGTACACTTTTCTCATCCGGATTTACAAAAACTAGCTTCCCATCGGCGTCTTCAGTCATCAATATCATCCCTTCACTCATCACGCCACGCAATTTTCGTCCGGCCAAATTGATCAAAACGGTAACCTGCTTTCCTACAACTTCTTCTGGTGAAAAATGTTCGGCTATACCCGATACTATGGTACGCATATCCAAGCCTGTATCCACTTTTAACACCAGCAACTTTTTGGCTTTCGGCATTTTCTCTGCAGAAACTATAGTACCCACACGCAGATCTAGCTTTACAAAATCATCAAAGCTCGCCTCCTCCTTCTGTGGTGCAGCTACTTTGTTTGCCGCCTCATTGGCCTTTTTTGTGGCTTCCAATTTATCTAGTTGCATTTGTATGGTTTTGTCTTCTATTTTTTGAAACAACAAACTCGATTTTTCTAGCTTATGTCCTGCTTCCAATAGTGCTTCTTGCTCTCGCACATCCTTCCAAAGCAACCCATCTACTTGCAACATATTGCAAAGTTTGGCTGCAGTAAATGGCAAAAATGGCTCGCTTACCACGGCTAAAGCAGTAGCAATTTGCAAAGCCACATACATAATGGTCTGCACACGATCCGCATCGGTTTTTATCTTCTTCCATGGCTCTTCGTCTGCCAAATACTTATTCCCCAATCTGGCCAAATTCATCATTTCTTGACTGGCTTCTCTAAATCGATAACGACGAATCGAATCTGCAATACGATCGGGAAACTCCCGCATGGCCTGCAAAGTCTCCCTATCTACCTCCTCCAACTCATGTGGCATCGGTACGATACCGTCATAATATTTGTTGGTAAGTACAACCACCCTATTGATAAAGTTTCCAAATATAGCCACCAATTCGTTATTATTGCGTGCCTGAAAATCTTTCCAAGTAAAATCATTGTCTTTGGTTTCGGGTGCATTGGCAGTGAGCGCATAACGCAACACATCTTGTTGATCTGGAAATTCCTCTAAATATTCGTGCAACCATACCGCCCAGTTTTTGGAAGTACTTAGTTTGTTTCCTTCCAAATTCAAGAATTCGTTGGCAGGTACATTTTCTGGTAAAATATAGTCGCCATGCGCCTTTAGCATGGCTGGAAAAATAATACAGTGAAAAACAATATTATCTTTTCCTATAAAGTGATACAATTTGGTGTTTTTATCTTTCCAATAAGGTTCCCAATCCTTTCCCTTGCTTGCAGCCCATTCCTTGGTAGCAGAAATATATCCAATAGGCGCATCAAACCATACATAAAGCACCTTTCCTTCTGCTGCGGAAACTGGTACCGGTATTCCCCAATCCAAATCGCGTGTAACCGCCCGTGGCTTCAAACCATCGTTTATCCATGATTTTACCTGGCCATACACATTGGTTTTCCAGTCGTGCTGATGCCCCTCCAATATCCATTCCTTCAAAAAATCTTCGTACCTATCCAAAGGCAAATACCAATGTTTGGTCTTCTTTACCGAAGGTATATTTCCTGTAATAGCACTCTTGGGCTGTATCAAATCTGTGGCATTATGACTAGTACCACATACCTCACATTGGTCTCCATAACTTTCCTCATTGCCACATTTTGGACAAGTCCCTATTACAAACCTATCGGCCAAAAACTGTTGTGCTTCTTCGTCGAACAATTGTTCGGTCTCTTCTTCCAAAAATTTGTCGTCTTCATACAACTTTTTGAAAAAATCCGAAGCCGTCTGATGATGCATCTCGGCAGATGTACGGCTATAATTATCAAAAGAAACCCCAAAATCCTCAAAGGACTTTTTTATGATGGCATGGTATTTGTCCACCACATCCTGGGGACTAACCCCTTCATTTTTGGCTTTGATGGTAATTGGTACACCATGCTCATCAGAACCACAAACAAATAGTACTTCCTCCTCTTGTTGGCGCAAAAAACGCGCAAATATATCCGCTGGAACATATACTCCTGCCAAATGTCCAATATGTATAGGCCCATTGGTATATGGTAATGCCGCTGTGATCGTGTGTTTATTTGCCATAATTTTTTTTGGAATAAGGGCAAAAATACACAACCCAAGAAGGAAATAAAAACAATCGGACAATTATATCCTTGCAGCCTTTCAACAAAGTTTGTAACGGGTGGTTTGCTTAAGCCTAAAATAGGTTGCCCGTTTTTCGCAAAAAATGAAAGATGGAAAAACAAAAAATTAAGCGAGTCTTTTCGTTAGAATTAAAAAAGGAATTAATAAGTAAAATAGAAAGAGGTGAGATAAAAGTACTTGAAG
>JAOXRU010000335.1 GCA_025800395.1 Flavobacteriaceae bacterium | reverse complement strand
TTGTAAAATGTTTTAGTCTGCTGCTTGAGGATGCAATCCAAGCCAAGCAATACTTCGATGAAGCGCTACCAAAGGTGGTAGATAGGTTAGGGGAAATAGTCATGTTTAGTATAGTTTAAATAATCTTTCTTTCGATTACTTGCGCTAATTTATAGACTAAATACGTACGCATAAGCATTAATGTTGTGTATGGTCTATATATTGTTGTGAAAACATTGTTTTTGTAGAATATTGTAACCGTTTATATGATAATACCATCGGAGGATATCGCATATTGGCTATGAAAAAACCTATACTAGGCTATTCCTTTTATATCCAAAACACAGTATAGAAGGCATTAAAAAGCCGTCCATTGTTAGGACAATAAAACTCTTTTTTTAGTAAAGCAATCGCCTAGAGTTTTCCATATTTCAATATAGGAAAAAGTATCTAAAAACTTTTTCCTTATCATGTTGAATTGTGGTAAACTCGTGCTCATGCCATTTTGATTTTTGACTGATAATATAATTGCCAAGGTTGTTGGCTCTGGGGACTTTGGTGACGTCTCTCTTCATTGTAATATTTAAAATAATCTTTCAAGCCTTTGCAACAGGCTATACCGTCATCGGCTGGAAACAAATACATGCTCATATTTTACGCTTCTCCATAAGCGCTCTATAAAGATATTGTCTATAGCCCTGCCTTTGCCGTCCATGCTTAGTTTGATGCCTTGATTGTGTTGTGTAACCCAATCACAAAACTCATAAGCAGTAAACTGACTGCCTTG
>JAOXRU010000360.1 GCA_025800395.1 Flavobacteriaceae bacterium | reverse complement strand
AATGAATCTATAGAAAGCCTTATAAACAGCAATCTTTGTCCCAAAAAGCCTTGAATTAAGGGTTTAACCTGCGCCTTTTTAATCCAAATCTCACTATTTATAAGGCTTCTGTGAAGATAATTTATATCGAACTCACGTTATTTAATTCTTTCAAACTGATTGAAGCCAAAATTTTTGCTTTCTGCTCTGCGCTTTTTTGCTCATTAAAAAAGGCATCCACATTTGCAAATCCTTCCGAATTAATGAAGTCATATTTCTTAGTCAACAATTCTGCTATAGCTTTTTTTCTGCTCATAGTAATACTGAGAAACTCCATAGGAATAATTCGGGTTCTATCTTGCTTTACATCTTTTATAGTAAGCATTTCGACATGCCCTTCTGGCTGTCCTTGTCCATCGGAAGTGACCTTTATTTCTATGCTACCATCCAAACTGGTGTAGGTAAAACTATAACCAGAACCACTAGCAACAGCTACTGCCACCCCATCGTAAAGCACCTTATCTTTTTTCACCTTGATCTTTTGAGCCGTTACACTGTGTATGCCAAACACCAAAAGAACGCCCATCACTACATTTTGAAGCTGTTTCATGGATTCCAATTTTTATAAAGATAAGAATTTCTCATTTTTACAAGGTTTTTTCTCACATATATTACAAGTATCCACGTCATAAAAAAATCGCCTAGAATTACTTCTAGGCGATTTTCTAAATATTGTAAGGTAATGTTTATCCGTTGAGGGCTTCCGCACCACCAACAATCTCTAAGATTTCGTTGGTAATAGCTGCCTGACGTGCTTTGTTGTAAGTAAGGGTAAGCTCGTCTCTAAGGGCAGCGGCATTATCGGTTGCCTTGTGCATAGCAGTCATACGTGCTCCATGCTCTGAGGCGAAAGAGTCTCGTATACCTTTGTATAATTGTGTTTTTAAAGACTTTGGTATCAAAGTCTCTACGATTTCTGCCTTGGTTGGCTCAAAGATATAATCTGCATCTCCCGCAGCTGTATCTTCTTGTGAAGCAGCGATGGGCAAGAAATCCTCTGTTTTTATTATTTGTGTGGCAGCATTCTTAAAGCTGTTATACACCAAAACCACTTTGTCATATGCTCCATCTGCATACAATTGCATGATTTCTTCAGCTAAGCTAGCAGCATTTTCAAAATTTAAATCATCAAAAATAGCTACTTCATGCTTCGCTATAGGATTGTTTTTCGACAAAATATCGTTTCCTCTTTTTCCTATAGTATAGAAGTCTACCTGCTTACCGGCGTAAGTTTCTTCAACCAAACGGTTACCTTCCTTGATGATATTAGCATTAAAAGCACCACACAAACCCCTATTGGACGTAATAGCAACCACCAACACCTTGTTTACTTCTCTCTGTTCTGCAAATACACTTCCAGAATCGCCTTCTAGACTGGCACTGAGATTTTGCAACAATTCGGTAAGTTTATTGGAATACGGGCGCATGGCTGTAATTGCATCTTGTGCTTTTTTTAGCTTAGCGGCCGATACCATTTTCATGGCACTAGTGATTTGCATGGTCGATTTTACCGATGCAATTCTATTACGTATTTCTTTTAAGTTTGCCATTCTTGTATGGATTGAAATTCGTACAAAGAATAAAGCCTAGTAACTTCATTCTTTGTACGGTATACTTAACTCTATTATTTGTATTGTCCGGCCAATTCCTTACATACTTGGGTAAGGGTGTCGGTAACTTCATCTGTTAATTTACCAGCTTTAATGGTATCTAACACACCTCTGTGCTTGGCATTTAACAACTCGATAAAGTTGGTTTCAAATTCTTTCACTTTTTCTACTGGTACATCTCTAAGTAAGTTCTTAGAACCAGCATAGATAATCGCTACCTGATCTTCTACGGTAAATGGATCACCTTGTGCCTGTTTAAGGATTTCCACGTTGCGTTTTCCTTTTTCAATTACGTTCATGGTAGCGGCATCGAGATCCGATCCAAACTTAGCAAAAGCTTCTAATTCACGGAATTGTGCCTGGTCTAATTTTAGAGTACCTGCTACTTTCTTCATGGACTTAATCTGCGCAGATCCACCCACACGGGATACTGAGATACCTACATTAATAGCAGGACGCACCCCAGAGTTAAACAAGTCAGACTCTAAGAAGATCTGTCCGTCTGTAATGGAAATAACGTTGGTAGGAATATATGCAGAAACGTCGCCCGCTTGGGTTTCGATAATAGGAAGTGCAGTTAAAGAACCACCACCTTTTACCATGGGTTTCAAGCTTTCTGGGAGATCGTTCATGTTTTTAGCAATACTATCGTCGTTAATTACTTTAGCCGCACGTTCCAACAAACGAGAGTGCAAGTAGAAAACGTCTCCAGGATATGCCTCACGTCCTGGTGGACGACGTAACAATAAAGACACCTCACGGTAAGCAACTGCTTGCTTAGACAAATCATCGTAGATAATTAAAGCAGGTCGACCTGTATCGCGGAAGTACTCTCCGATAGCAGCCCCTGCGAATGGTGCATATACCTGCATAGGTGCAGGATCAGAAGCGTTGGCGGCTACAATAGTAGTATATGCCAAAGCACCTTTTTCTTCTAATGTTTTTGCAATTCCTGCAACGGTAGAAGCTTTTTGCCCTACTGCTACATAAATACAATATACCGGTTCACCAGCATCAAAAAATTCTTTCTGGTTGATAATGGTATCGATACAAACGGTAGTTTTACCAGTTTGGCGGTCTCCAATTACCAATTCTCGTTGTCCTCTACCAATTGGAATCATCGCATCTACAGCTTTTACTCCAGTTTGCAAAGGCTCGTTTACAGGCTGACGAAAAATTACCCCAGGAGCTTTGCGCTCAAGCGGCATTTCAATTGTGTCTCCTTCTATAGGTCCTTTACCATCTATTGGCTGTCCCAACGTGTTTAGTACACGACCAACAACTCCTTCTCCTACGTTGATAGAAGCAATACGCTGTGTACGTTTTACATTTGCACCTTCTTTTATTTCACGAGATGCACCAAGAAGTACAACCCCTACGTTGTCTTCTTCCAAGTTAAGAACGATACCTTCTAGTCCGCCATCAAACTCTACTAATTCTCCGTACTGTGCATTGGAAAGTCCAAATACACGAGCAATACCGTCCCCTACTTCTAATACGGTACCTACTTCATCCAAAGAAGCCTTGGCTTCAAATCCGGAAAGTTGTTCTTTTAAAATTGCTGATACCTCAGCGGCTTTTACCTGTGCCATGTGTTACAATATTTAGATTCCGACGGAATTTTAGTTTCCATCTTCTAGTCTATTAATAATTATATTTTAGCGATATGTACATCCGAGCTAAAGTCTCTCTTCAGCTTACTCAATTTACTAGCAATACTTGCATCAAATTGCAAATCTCCTACACGAAGAATAAATCCACCTAAGATGCTCTCGTCTATTTGGTTTTTAATAGTAACGTCTTTTCCGGTGATGTTTTTCACCTTGTCTAGAAGTTTCTTTTCCAAATCGTCGGATAAAGGAACCGCGGTGGTTACAACTGCAGTGTCTTTTCCTTTAAGTTGCTGATTGAGGATACGGTATTTCATAGCTACCTCTCCCAACTCGTTGATACGTTTGTTGGCGATAAGCAAACCGATAAGGCCTTTGGTAATTTCTTGGCTATCCGCAAAGATTTTCTCCAAAGCATTTTTCTTTACTTCTCCTTTAATTACCGGGCTACTTAATACCGATCTCAAATCTGCACTTTCCGCCAAAGTATTTTGGATAGTGTGCATATCTGCTTCTACCTGATCGTTTTGCTTTTGTTCTAAAGCAAGATTTAAAGTTGCTTTCGCATACCGTATTGCTGCTCTCGATGCTGCCATACTCTATCTTATTTTAAAGTAACATCGGCCAACATATCTTCAACCAACTTGAGTTGCTTGTCTTTGTTTGCCAATTCTTCTTTTACTACTTTTTCTGCTATTTCTATAGACAAACCAGCCACTTGGTTTTTAATATCTGCCAAGGCAGCATTTTTTTCACTTTCTATAGTAGCTTGTGCCTGCTTAATGGTTTTGTCTGCTTCTGCTTGCGCCTGCTCTTTGGCATCTGCAATCATCTTGTCTTTCATCTCGCGAGCTTCTTTCATCATCGCTTCTCTTTCGGCTCTTGCTTCTTTCAACAATTTCTCGTTGTCTGCTTGCAAGTTCTGCATATCTTTCTTAGCGTTCTCTGCTGCTTCTAAAGCGTCTTTTATACCTTCCTCCCGGCTGTTTACTGCATCTAAAATTGGTTTCCAAGCAAATTTTTTCAACAAAAAAACCAATCCGATGAACAAAAGAGTTTGCCAAAAAAATAGTCCTATTGAAAACTGTTCGATTAACTTATCCATTATATGCTTTTATATTGTTTGTTTTTTGTTTTGATTTAAAATCTTGCTACAACCAACCGTTGTAGCAAGATTTTGATTGTTTTGGATTAAGCTGCAAAAAGCGCGGCAAAACCAATACCTTCAATAAGGGCTGCTGCAATAAGCATAGCCGTTTGAATTTTTCCAGAAGCTTCTGGTTGACGAGCGATAGCTTCCATAGCCTGTCCACCAATTCTACCGATACCGATACCAGCACCGATTACAATAAGTCCAGCTCCAATATAATTCAATCCTTCCATGATATATATAAATTAAATAATTAATATTCGTTTTCTAGTGATGCTCTTCTACTGCCGAACCTATATACAGTGCAGACAACATGGTAAAGATGTATGCCTGCAAAGCGGCAACCAATAATTCTAGTAAAGAAAGCGCCACAGCCAAAGCAAATGACAATGGACTTCCGATCCAGTTTTTGAAGATGAACATCAGACCAATAATACTCATCAATACAATATGTCCTGCAGTAATGTTTGCATACAAACGTATCATGAGTGAAAATGGTTTAATGATGGTACCCAACAATTCGATAGGTGCCAATATAATTTTCATAGGAACAGGTACACCTGGCATCCAGAAGATATGTCCCCAATAATTTTTATTTCCAGAGAAGGTAGTGATCAAATAAGTAATAATTGCCAAGGCGGCTGTCACTGCAATATTGTTGGTTACATTTACCCCTAGCGGTGTAAGCCCAAAGAGGTTGATAATCCAGATAAAGAAAAACACCGTAAGCAAAAAGCTCATATAGCGCTTGTATTTTGACTTTCCAATATTTGGAATCGCAATATCATCTCTCACATACAGTACGATAGGTTCTAATAAGCGACCTACACCAGATGGTAAGGCAGATTTTTTATATGATTTTGCCATTCGGCTAAACATAAAGAACATGATCAAACTCACCAATGCGATAAAGAACACGTTTTTGGTGAACGAAAAATCCAAGGGCTTTACATTGGTTGGATGGTGCTCCGCATCGTAGTTGATGGTTCCTGCTGCGTCGGTTTTGTATATTTTGCTGTGATAGAGTTTGTAGTAATTTCCGTTGGACTCTGCCACGGTTTCTCCATGATGAAATTTTGAAGACATAAAAACCTGTAAACCATTATCCCATAATATCACAGGTAAAGGAAAACCAATGTGGTGTTCTTTTCCATGATCATCTTCGTAAGAAAACAAATGGAAATCGTAAGCATCTAATAAGTGGTGGTTGATATAGGCTTTGATTTCTTCTTTCAAACCGCCTTCTTTCTTCTTCGGATCCGCTTCCGCATGTGCAGTTTCTTTAGCCTTTTCCTCTCCGTGGTGTTGTGCAACTGCCGTTGTAGTTCCAAAAGCAAACACCAATAGTATAGCACTTAAAGTTAGTTTTCTAAACATATTGAACGTTTAAAGATGTCTTTAAAAATCGGTGCAAAGGTATGCTTTTTACTGAAAATCAAAAACAAATATTTGCTTTAATTTTCGTATTTCGACAAGTGCCTCATTTTTTATCATTTACTAATCGTATAATTCGCCATGTTTCTACAAGCAAACAAAGGGCATAGGGCACAAAAAAGGCAAGAAACTCAAGGGTTTGTATTTTATCATCTGCGCGATAAGTAGGCGCAAAGAAGACAAAAAACACGGCAAATTTGAGCAAGGTTCCGCCCAAAAACAAGAAGCCAATTTGGTTGTGGTACTTTATACGCCATATGTAGAGCAAAACAAAAATAAGGACGGTCACCAGATAATTGGCGATATAGGATTCCAGAAACAAATGCTCCATCCAGTTTTGTTGGTCCAAAACTAGAACCCCAATATGGAGCAACATGGCAATTCCTAATACCAATGCTAGCAAAACCACAAAATTGCGGATAGCCTTCATTATTTTTGCATGCGTTTGAGTTGTTGCAAGATACTCACTATAGAAGCGACCGTAGCCAAAATTACCAACAGCAAGGTAGCTATTTTCTTTTCATTTTGGAAATAGGCGTCGATTTTTTTGCCAAAGTACACTGCCAAATAGAAGGTAACTCCCATCTGTATAGCCAGTCCACTAAATTGGGCAAATCTTCTAAAATTAGGATTTTGCTTGGGCAATTTCTTTGGCATCGTTGTGTTTTGGTGCCTTTTTGGCAAAGCCAGCTTTGCCTTGCATATTGCAAGCTGCATTAAAAGTTGCTCCTGGTTCCACTGCCAGTTTTGAAACCGTTACATCTCCATCTATAATTGCTGTAGATTTTAGGGCCAACAATTGGGAAACATACAATTCGCCAGAAAAGTTACCTTCGATATCGGCATTGGTACATTCTACTTTACCAATAATTTTTCCTTCTTTGCCGATAATAACCTTTCCTGTCGTTTTTATGGTTCCTTCCAAGCGTCCATCTATTCTAAAATCCGCATCACTTTCGATGTCTCCTTTGATTTTGGTGCTTTTTTCGATTCGGTTTGGTTGTCCGGAGCTTGTTTCGCTCATAGTTTTGTTTCTTTTGTTATCTGAAAACATGATAATATGTGTTATTGAGGTTATTACTAATTAAAATACGCATCCAAATTTTTGTGCATTTGTACTACTTTATAATGTGGTGTTAAAATTACGAAATTCTCATTATTCACTGGGAATTTCTTGTGAATACTTAAATATTCGGCAAATCCTTCAGCAAAATCTTTAGATAAGAACCCATGTATTACTACAAAAGTCTTTTGTTGGTCATATACATCTTTCGAAATTTTAATTCCTTTTCGCGGCTCTTCTTCTAGAGCCTGTTGCACATTGCTTATTAGTTTAGTAATCGCTTCTATTTCTAATTTTTGAAACGGGTACACCAGTTTCCACTTTCCAGTTTGTGATTTGGAGAAGCTGGTTTGTTCCATTTTTGGGAGCTGCTGGTCTATGATGGTTTGTGCTGTTTTTCCTTCGGGACTATTGGGGAAATTGAGCGCAACATACTGTATTGCTTTTTTATAGGCTTCAAATCCATTTAGTCTAGCTTGGGCATTGGCTTTCAACATTTCGAATTTGGGCACCATTGCATCGCCATTAAAGCGGATTACGGCTTTTTCAGCAGCTGCTATAGCATCTTCGTATTGTTGTTGTTCCACCATTTGGTACATCTTCTTATAGATTTGATCTGGACCTATAGTTTCTCCTTGAGCGATGATCGCCTCTGGATTTTTCAGTAGTTCGGCATATCTGCTTTTGGGGTGGTTTTCCAAAATATCTGCCCTCGTTTTATCTGCCAATATACTTCCTCTCGACTGGTAAATTTTGTACAAATTATATTTGGAAGGCACCACCAATTTTTTCTCTGGCTCTCCTTGCAACACTGCCTCGAGTTTTTCTACTGCCAAATCGTATTCCTTTAGTTTTTCTTTATACAACAAAGCCAATTGATAATTTGCAAAATTTCGTTCTGTCTTTAGCGAATCTATTTGTGCCTTATCGGTAGGGATCTGACTTATATAATAATCTACGTTGTAAATATCTTTTTGGATCTGCTGTTTGCGTTTTTTGTCTTCGGGAGAAATCATACTCACCGTTTCGTCTACTGGTGGAAGCACCGATTTGTCTGACCAGCGCCAATCATCTTCCAAGGGACGATCTCCCCAGCGGGTTTTAAATTCGTTTTTTCCATAACCCAAAGACATGGTATTATAAAAATAGAATGCGCCTTTTTCGTTTACGGGTTCACTGCTAAAGACTGCCATCCCAGCATTGCGTTTTTTATCTGCCGCTTCCTTGGCTTTCTCTTCCGCCTCTTGGAGCATTAAAATATGGTCTTCAAAATATGTTTTTCGCTCTTCTGCCGACATACTATATAGCCCAATAATGCTATCGTTGGCAGCTACCGTATTCTCATATTTGATCAGTTGCCCTAGGTTGTCGTTGCGTTTTTTGAGCGAACGATACAAACGGGTGTTTTTGTTGATATTGAGCAGCACACTATCGTAGTACTTGCCCGCTTGGGCATAGGCTTTTCCATAGAAATAATGATCTGCCAAATCCTGATAATTGTAAGCCAATAGCACTTTATCTCCATCGGCTTTTCGCAGGGATTTGTTGAGAAAATCTACACCCAAACTATCGTTTTTTTGTTGAAAATAAAAGGCCGCCAAGCGTCGGTAAATACGATGGAGAAAGGGGCGATTTTCCCGATTCTCTTCCAAAGCATACAGATGCTCCAAAAAGGCCAATTTATCTCCTTTTTCATAATCAAAATTTACTGCTTTTTCCACCTCTGCATGCAGCATATACTTGCGAGGCACCGTGCGATTGTAGGAGATCACCTTGTCAAAAGCATAGTTGGCACTATCCTTTTTCCCAAGAGCATTGTACAACTGTCCAACGATAAATGCATAGCGCCCTTTTTCTTCCTTCTTCTTGGTATAGTTGCTCGCTATCTTCATGCTGGCAACAGCGCTATCCAAATATTTGAGATTGATATACGCCTGTCCCAAGGTAGCCGCAGCATCGGCATATTCCTGATCGGACAGAGACTCGAATCTAAACAATCTTTTGATATTTTTTATCGCCAATTCCTCATTTTCGAGGCGGATATTCACTTTTTCTCTCCATATATTGGCCGCTATCCTTTTGTTGCTTTCTGCAAATTTGTACAACACATAATTAAAAGCCTCTATAGCCGGCAAAAAACGTTGATCGAAATAACGCGCTTTACCCAACAGCAAAAAAGCATCATCCATTTTGGGGTTGCGTTCCTCGCCTTTGACCTGCATCGAATGTTTTTGTATGGCTTTGGTAGCTTTTTCCTCCGCTTTCTGAAAATGCGAATTTCGCGCCTCATCCCCCAGCACTATAGTATCCAAAACCTCCATAGGCTCCACAGGCAATATTTCCCAAAAATTGTCTTTGTAGGATTCCAACAACTGTTGTCGGCCAAGCGCAAAGGCTTCCCTTCCATTAAACAACACATTGTTTTTGGTAGTCACCGCATGAAAAGTACGGTTGAGAAAAGCGTCTTTCTTGGTAGAGCATCCGCCCAACACCAATAGAAAAACCAAACAAACAAACGATATAAATTTCAGAAGCTTCAAAGGATAATGGTATTACTATCTTTCAGATAAACACAAAATATCCAATTTTATTATACAAAATCAGCAAACTTTCCCAAAAACCACCAAAAAGCACCCTCCAAACCCATTTTTTTATTCCTTTACTGGGCGATTCCCTCCATCCTTGCCTCACTGCGGTCGGCAAGTCTGTAGGGTCGGCATGTCCGTTTGTAGTTCTTGTCTATACCAAAAGCTTTACTAGCCCTGCTGTGGGCTTCCTAGCGGTCGCCTACTCGGGCTGTGCAGCTAAGTTGGTATAGCCAACAAGCTATCACTTCCACGCCTATCGCAAGAAAAAGATCAGCTACCACAGCTCTAGTTTTGGGATTCATAGGCATGAGACCTCAGCACAAGCTGATGCGGTTTCCAGGTAGTTTTATCGCCAGCAAACCCATTTAAAGCAGATATCATATCTAAATAATCTACTTCAAACCGAATTAATAAGTAATCGGTTTCTCTATTGGGGTAAAATTTCTCCCAACCAGCTTTCCATATTTCTTGCTTTGTAGCAGCATCGTTTACCAAATAAGCCTTTCCATAGAGCGAAACATAGCCCAATTTGTTCTTATCGAAATAATGTAAAGTGGCGTTAGGATTGTTTTTTATTTGTACTACCTTTCTGCTTTTGGGATTGGTAGCAATCCAAATTACAAAATCTTCTTGCATAGGAAAAGGCTCTACAACTCTAGCCTGTGCCAATCCATCTTTATCCAAGGTGATCAGACTGCAATAATATGCGCTTTGCATGAGGGATTTTGCTTCCTTCAACACAGCAGTTTCTGCTTCAGAAAAAGAGCGTATCTCTTCTTTTTTCTTCTCTGCACTAGAACAAGACAATAGCCAGCAAGCTAGCAAGCAAAGGATGATTTTTTTCATTTGTAGCTTTTTAAATCGTAAAGACATCAGATGATTATTTCCATGCCTTCTGCTAACAAAACTACAAAGAATCGCCCTCTTTCTCTATACCAAATTCGCATCATCCGATTCCAAATTCACATAAACATATACCTAAATTTGTTATGCATAAGAATTTTAGGTATGTTTGTATTACCTAACGTAAGTTTCTTAGGTATAAAAAACATTCATGAAAAACTCTAAATTATACAAAGGAAGTTTGCGAACCATCATCTTAAAATTACTAGCCGATGAGGAGAAGATGTATGGTTATCAGATCACCCAGAAAGTAAAAAAACTCACCGAAGGAGCGTTGCAGATTACCGAAGGTGCATTATATCCTGCCCTGCACAAACTAGAAGCAGAAGGCTTACTAGAAGTAGAGATGCAAAAAGTAGACAATCGCATGCGCAAATATTACAAACTTACCGAAAAAGGGAATAAAGAGACTGTAAACCAATTAGCAGAATTGGAAGGTTTCATTAAAAATATGGAGCATTTATTACAACCAAAATGGAGTATCTAATGAAGCAACAATTACACAAAGACCAGTTGGCGCAAATTGTCAAATTTCTAGAGCGCAAACATCTTACCGCAACGGAGGTGTTCCATGAAGTAAAAGACCATATCGCCACCGCCATTGAAACCGAAATGGCTACAGGCAACAGCTTCGAGCAAGCCTTTGCGGTACAAAAAGAAATTTGGACTCCCGAGTTACAATCTGCATCTAGTTTTTGGATAGGATTGAGCTTGGTGATGCCAAAAATTATGCTGAAAGAGGCGGTGAATATCTATCAAAGGATGTGTATAAAAGTGCTTCCAGTTGCTATTTTGTTAGGAGTTCTAATTTATTTAACACTACCATACACAAAAGCTTATAAGGCAATTACTAATATTGTTTTACTTACCCCTGTTTTATTTGCTTTTGGGTATCTCCTATATCATTCGTTAATACGTAAAAACACCCTGCCACAAACCACTTTTGATATCCTTTGGAAAAGAGATAAATGGCAACTCATCTTTGCAATTCCAATTTACGTCTTTCTAAGTTTTAGATTACAATACCATTTAGACAACTTGGGCATTATGTACTATAGTATTTTACTCGCAATGCTTCTTGTCTGGATTGAAGCACATTATCGCAACCAACAGCACAAAGAGCATGCAGTTAAATAAAGATCAAATTCGTTTTATAGATAATTATCTCTATAACTCTGGGGTGGAATTTCTAGACATTCGTATGGAAATGGTAGACCACATAGCTACTGCTTTAGAACAAGATATCGCAAGCAACCAAAGCTTCTACGATGCGTTTAAAGCGTATATGATACAACATAAGGCTAGTTTACTTCAGAATGACAAACAATTTAGAAAATCAGCAAGAAAAAAAACATGGATAAACCTCTGGAATAGCATGCAAACCAAAACTGCTACAGGTATTCTTTTAGGTGTAAGTATACTCGTTTTTGGGCTAGAAGCATTGTTAGACCTTTCTTATTATAAAAACTTTCTAATCGCAGCTCCCGTAGGGTCTCTTATACTGAGTGCCCTCTTATTTGGCGTGATGAATAAAAAACATAGAAAACGATTTCGGCTAAGTGCTGTGGAGGGCGTTTTTTGGGTTTATATGATACTCTATCAGTTTATCATTTTCTTTTTTAATCCTTTTGGAAAACCACTACTACATGAAATACCGCTTTTAGGCATACAAATTCTTACTGTAATGATTGTATTCCTAAGCTTTGTTTTGTTTGTCTCCGCCCACCAAAGTGTGCAAACCTTTAAACAGCAACTAAAAACCTCATGAAAGTAACCCCAGCACAGCTAGAATACATAGAAAGCCTTCTGAAAAGAGCTAATATGCGAAACCCCATATTGCGCAATGAAATACTAGATCATCTCATTTTGGGGATAGAAGAAAAGATGGCAGCTGGTAGCGATTTTGATACAGCATTTTTGGAAATTCACGAAGCATTTGGCAACAAAACCACCATGCCTTGGAACCATATCCCATCTGTGGAAAGAGATTATAAAGGATATGAAAGGCTTTATAAAGAAAAAGGAAAACACATTTATAAAAGTGTGCATTTGGCAATCTTTAAAAACATAAAAGACTTGTTTTTAAACCCTCGTTTCCTGATACTTTTCCTTCTATACCTCATTTTTTTGGTGCAAACATTTACCGAAAACAAGCCTATTATACATTTGATTATGGTATGTCTTTTTAGTATTCTTCCTTTCCGATTCTCATTAAGCTCCAAACTATTTAGAAAAAGCGATCAGTACGCCTATATACTTAACTTTTCAACAATCGGATTATTTTTAGCATTATTATGCATTTACTGGATAAAAGAATTTCCTAACCTAAATTGGACTATACTCCTTTTAGCTTATATTCAATTGCCCATAGGAATTGCCTGTTATCAACTAAGTGAGAAATATGCTACCATTTACTCCAATAAAAAATATAGCGCATGAAAAAAGTTTCCGAAGAACAAATAGCATCTCTTTACCAATTTACAAGAGCCCATTTTGTAGAATACTACGATATACAAACCGAATTGGTAGATCATTTGGCATCGGCTATAGAAACGCAATGGCAATCCCATCCCGAACTACAATTTGAAGTGGCATTACAAAACGAATTCAAAAAATTTGGCGTACACGGTTTTGAAGATGTGGTTGCCAAACGAACCAAGGCCATGCATAAAAAATACAACAAAATCCTCTGGAAAGAATTGTTACTCTGGTCTCGATGGCCAAAATTATTTGCCACATTTGCACTAGTTCTTGTCTTGCATTTTACCATGCAATTTCGTACCGGCTACATTTTTTTACAATGGTTTACTTTGGCTATTTACGCTTTGGCTTTTTTTCAATTATTCCGACATAAAAACAAAGCAACCAGCAACAAACCAAAATGGCTCTTAGAAGAGATTATCCAAAACAACGGTCTTCATATACAAGTATTTGGACTTTTTTACCAGATTTTTCTTTTTAACGATTTTGCTACTCTAAGCCATCCAATCTGGCATTGGACATTGAGCATCTTAGTTGCAATTTTCTTATTGGCAGTGTACCTCGCTTTTTGGGTGTTGCCTTCAAAATCTGAAACCATTTTAGAAGCAACCTATCCCGAGCGAAAATGGGTGCAATCTTAGAAGTTTTAAAAAAATTGTAACATTCCTCTTCAAAATTCAACATATAATCACAACAACTAAAAAATAACTAATGATAAAACGATTCTTTAGTCTCGAATGGAAAGCTTTTTTTCGATCACCTTCTTTTCAGACAAACCTCGTTATTAAAATTCTAATGGTTTTTGCCGCACTATGGGTAGGCGCAGGATTGCTTATGGCCGGAGGTTTTGTGTATATGGGTATAGAAAAGGCGAATATAGGGGAGCCATTCTTTATTATCAATAAGTTTATGATGTACTATATCCTTTTTGATCTGGTGATGCGCTATTTTATGCAGACCATGCCTGTAGTAAACATCAAACCCCTACTGTATCTACCCCTCAAAAAATCGCAGGTAGTGCATATGACATTAGGCAAGACTGCACTGAGCTATTTTAACTGGACGCACGCATTCTTTTTTATTCCGCTAAGCGTTGTTCTTATTGTGAAAGGCTTTAACCCATTAGGAGTCCTAACTTGGCATTTAGCTATCTTCTTTTTGATCTATATCAATAATTATTTAAACATACTAGCCAACGATCAAGACCCTTTATTTTACACCTTGGCTACGGTAGTCGTATTGCTTATTGCTAGTCAGTATTACGGATGGTTTGATGTAACGGTGTACACCCAACCCATCTTTGATAGTTTTTATAATGCACCAATTGTTGTGCTTGCCGTTTTGGTATTATTAGCCCTAGTATATTACCTCACCTTTGTTCACTTCAAAAAACATATGTATTTGGATGCTGGTTTGGCAAGCAAAACTAGCCAAGCGCAAACCGAAGATTTTAGCTGGCTCAATAGATTTGGAAAAGTAGCGGTGTTTCTGAAAAACGATCTGCGTTTGATATTGCGCAACAAAAGGTCCAAAACTACGGTATTGACCAGTGTGATGTTTTTGTTTTACGGTTTGTTGTTTTTTACCAACAGCATAGAAGCATACCAAGGTGCTGGTTGGAAAATATTTGCTGGAATATTTACCACGGGCGGATTTCTTTTCACCTTTGGGCAGTACGTACCTAGCTGGGACAGTGCCTACTACCCGCTAATGATGAGTCAGAACATTCCGTATAAAGAATATTTGCATTCCAAGTGGTATTTGGTGATTATAGCCACTATAGTAAGTACCATACTTTCTACATTTTATCTTTATTTCGGATGGGAAGCTTGGGCCGCCATCATTGTGGGTGGCATTTATAACTGTGGCGTAAATGCCTATATGGTGCTGTGGGGAGGCGCCTATATAAAAACCCCTATAGATCTGGGATCTAACAAAAAAGCATTTGGAGACAAACAAGCCTTCAATTTAAAAACCATCATTTTGGTAATTCCAAAAATGGTGCTGCCAATTATTTTCTATTATTTGGGAAGTATTCACAGTGAAGTAACTGGTTTTGTGCTAGTAGCGCTCATCGGAATTTTAGGTTTTGCCTTTAAAAATGTAGTGTTTCGAAAAATTGAAAAAATCTATAAAAAAGAAAAATACGCCACTTTAGCGGCCTATAAACAAAAAGCATAAAGACATGATAAAAATTGAAAATATAAGTAAAACATACAGTGGAGTTACCGTATTGGAAATTCCAAATTTGGAAATTCCAGAAGGAGAAGCATTCGGATTGGTTGGAAACAACGGCGCAGGAAAAACCACTTTATTTAGCTGTCTTTTAGATTTAATACAACCTACTACCGGCACCATCAGCAACAATGATGTAGTCGTAAGCGAAAGTGAAGCTTGGAAACCATTTACTTCGGCATTTATAGATGAGAGTTTTTTGATAGGCTACCTCACTCCCGAAGAGTATTTTTATTTCATAGGCGAATTGCGTGGACAAAACAAAAGTGATGTAGACGCACTCTTGGCCAATTTTACCGATTTTTTCCACGATGAGATTCTCAACAAAAAGAAGTATCTGCGCGATTTGTCGAAGGGGAATCAGAAAAAAGCAGGAATTGTAGCTTCTTTTATTGGAAACCCCAAGGTGGTGATTTTGGATGAGCCTTTTGCCAATCTGGATCCCACCACGCAAATTCGACTCAAAAGCATTATAAAAGATTTGGCTGCAAAGCAAGATGTAACCGTTTTGGTATCTAGTCACGATCTTAGTCATGTTACCGAAGTATGCGAACGCATTGTGGTATTGGAAAAAGGAGTAATGGTGAAAGACATACAAACCACTCCGGAAACTTTACAAGATTTAGAAAACTATTTTTCGGGAAAAGAAACTGCAACTGAGGAAGTATAGTTTTAGGTACATTCCCGAACCAAACAATGATGAAAAAAACCGTCCAATTTCTTGGACGGTTTTCGTTTTGGTTATGATTAATTCTGTTGTTCGGTATTTAGAATTGGGTAACAATAAATTCCGAACGACGGTTTAAGTAATGTTGTGATTTGCTGCAGGGGGTACCATCCGCACAATCATTGATAAGTTGACTTTCCCCAAAACCTTCTGCACCAATAATTTGTTTTTCATTCACTCCATTAGCTATCAAATAAGCCTTGGTTGCCTCCGCTCTTTTTTGGGATAGCCTTTTGTTGTAGACTGCGCTTCCTCTAGAATCGGTATGCGAAGCAATCTTGACACCAAAACTAGCATTCTCTTTTAGAAAGTGGATTACTTTTTCTAGATCTTCTTTGGCATCCTCCTTTATTTGGAAGCGATCAAAGTCGAAAAGTACCTTTTCTATACGCAGTTTTTTATCGCCATTGGTATCGGTATACACTAGGGGGTTATTTTCCAGTGGATTTATTGTTGGGGGAACTTCTATTATTGTTTCTTCCACAACTTCTTCCACAACTTCTTCTACAACTTCTTCTACAGCTTCTTCTACAGCTTCTTTTACAGCTGTTTCTTCTTCTTGAAATACTTCTGCTACTATTTCGTCTATTTCTTCTTGTTCTTCTTTTGCTCGCAACATGGCAGCTTCATCCGTTGCATCGAAGAAATAAATATCGTCATTTCCCTTTCCGCCTACTCTATTAGAAGCAAAATACCCTGTATGCTTGTTCTCGTTGCAGATATAAGAAAAATCGTCTTTGTTGCTATTTACCGGTCTTTCCATATTTTTTGGTTCGGAAATTTCTTCACCTGTCAGATCTGCGCGAAACACATCCAAGCCACCTAAGCCCAAATGTCCGTCTGAAGAAAAGTAAATAAAATTATCGGTAACAAAAGGAAACATCTCTCTACCGGAGGAATTGATGCGATCTCCCAAATTCATAGGTTTTCCATAGCTACCATCTTCGAGTATACTTACCACATAGATATCGGATTTTCCCATGCTACCAGGCATATCCGAAACAAAGTACAATTTTTTACCATCTGGACTCAAAGCAGGATGTCCGAAGGAATAATTTTCGTTTACAAAGGACAATTTTTCTGCTTTTTGCCATTCTCCGTTTGCAAAAGTAGATTTCATTATCTGCAATTTATTGATACCATCTTGGCCTTTTCGTTCTTTTCTCTTGTGATTGTTTCTAGTAAAATACATTATCGAACCTTCGGCATTGAAACTCACCGAGGCTTCGTGGTATTTGGTATTGATCTGGCTACTCAATTTTTCTGGATTGTTGAAGCTAGCAGTATTTGGATCGATATTTGCTTCGAATAGGTCTAGAAACGGGTTTCCGTCCCAGCCGTACTTTCCTTTTCCACCTATACCATTGGAAGCAAACACTATTTTATCTCCATAATACATGGGTGAAAATTCTGATTTTGGCGTATTGCTGTTTATATTTTCCAATTTTATAGGTCTCACATAGCTGAGTAGTTTTTGTAGTTGGGCCTCTCGGGCTTGTATCTCTTGGAGATCTACATCGGTCTTTTTTCTTTTGTAATAAACCCTTTGTACCAAGCGCGATTTGTTGTATTCGTTTACCCCCTTTAGCGCATGTACATATTTGGACAAGGCCTCGGTACTCATTTGCGATTGGTAATCTTCGTACAATTTTTCGTACCACACCACAGCGTTTTTAAAATCGGAATTGAAATAATAGCAATTGCCCAATTTTTCGTATACTTTGTCGTGATGTGTTTTGAGGTTTGGTGTCAAAGCAGTGTATTTCTGTGCTGCCTTTATGTATTCCATTCTACGATACAAAAGATCTGCTTCTTCTAAGAGCGCAATCACTTCCACATCATTTTCTTTGGCAGAAGCCTTTCTTATGGTTTCCGGTTCGTCTTCGAACTGGGTATTGGTAATTTCGATTTGTGCGTTTACCATTAGACTACTGCAGGCAAACAAGAAAAAAACGAGTTGTCGCATACGCTTTGTTTCTAATTTTCTAGACTGATTGTTTTTCTTCATGGGGCATGTTCAAATTTTTACTTTCTATACTTAAAGGAAAGGAGAACCAAGTCCAAAAGTAGGAGCAATAAGACAAATAGAATAATAATTGTTGTGAACGGTTAAAAATTCGACATGTAGGCTGTTTTTTTGTAAATGAAATCCTACAGTTATAATTTTATTTCTTTTTTTAATCTTATTTTAATCTAGTATTTACAAGATCTTCTTTGCTTTGTAAAAACAAAGCTAAAAGCTATGAAGCAGATCGTTTTTCTACTGGTGATTTTTTGTAGTATTGGCAGCATGGCCCAAGAGCTGCGCACCATGACCTACAATATTCGCTACGACAACGCCCAAGATGGCAAAGACCAGTGGGCGCATCGCAAGGCAGCAATGGTACGTTTTTTGAGGAGCCAGGACTTGGATATAATAGGTTTGCAAGAAGTATTGGAACACCAAAAGGCATATCTCGAATTGCGTTTACCCACTTTTGGATTTGTAGGAGTGGGCAGAGAAGATGGAAAGCAAGGCGGCGAATTTGTACCCCTGTTATACCGCAAAGATCGTTTTCGATTATTGGAGGCGAGAAATTTGTGGTTGTCCCCAACGCCAGATATACCAAGTATGGGATGGGATGCTGCTTGCAAGCGGGTAAGCAGTTTTGTGACTCTCGAAGATCTAAAAACTGGAAAAAGGCTCTATGTATTCAACACCCATTTTGATCATAAAGGAAAGCGCGCGCGCAAATCGGCAGCGAAATTGGTCATTCGCGAAATGGGCTTATTGCCTGAGGCCTCCAACATCTTGGTGATGGGCGACTTGAATACCAATCCGGATAGTGCCCCCATACATATTTTGCTATCTTATCTGGAAGATCCATTGGAAGGAGGCATCGATTTTGAAGGTCCGATAGGCACTTATAATGGATTTCGACTAGATGCCCGTTTGGAGCGAAGAATTGACTATATTTTTGTCCGCAATTTGGAAATCAAATCTTATGCGCATCTGGGAGACAAAACACCAGAAGGGCGATGGTTGTCGGATCATTTGCCTGTTCTTGGGGTGTTTTTATATCCATAGGAACTATTCCAATAGGAAGCAAAAGCGGTTCTTTCTTTGGATGAGGCTGTTGGGTGGCGGTCTCTTGCTGCGTCTTTTTGTATCGCCATACCGAACTGCATCAATTGGTATTTGGAGTTTCCCGATTTTCTTTTTTGCATTTTTTGAATTGGCTAAGGGGTAGTAGTGGCAGCTTTTTTTGAAGAGAAATTGCGACTACTAGAGCGAGGAAGCGACCAGCGGAAGCTCCCGCAGCCGTAGGAGGCGCTTTCTCTGAAAAAAAACTATAACGGATGGCCCGACCCCGCTTTTTTGCGGGGATAGCTCCAAAAAACAAATATTTTGGCATAGAATTGCTTGGAGGCGGCTAAGGGTTTGTGGTTGCTTATACATGATAATATACTGCCATAAAGTGGCTAAAACTTCCCAACAACACAAAGAGGTGGAAAATGGCATGGTTGTATTTTAGTTTTGGCATGCTAAAGAGCACAGCTCCTATAGTATATGCTATTCCCCCTGTGAGCAGCCAATACAGGCCATGGGAGGGCAAAAGATGTAGTAGGGGTTTGATTGCAAACACGATGATCCACCCCATGATGACATAGGCTATAGTGGCTTGTTTTTCGAATTTTCCGGTAAAAAACAGTTTGAAGACGATGCCTATAAGTGCGATTCCCCAAGTGACTCCAAAAATGGTCCAACCTATCCAGCCCTTGAGGGTGACCAGGGTAAAAGGGGTGTATGTGCCTGCTATGAGCACATATATCATGGCGTGATCTAGTATATTGAGTGTGGCTCTCAGTTTGGGGTTTTGCACATAATGATAAAAAGTAGATGCCGAGTAAAGCAAAATAAGGCTGGCGCCGAAAATGGTAAAACTCACTATGCGGGTAGCCGTACCTTTTTCGATTCCTTTACGTATGAGTAATACCAAGGCGGCTATACTTAGAATAAAGCCTATACCATGGGTGAGAATATTGAGAAACTCTTCGGTTTTGGAATAGTATGTGAGGTCTTGGTGTTTCATCATTTATAGGCAAATTGGCTATTATTTGCGGGACAGCATAGGCACAATAATTTTATTTGAAGCAAAGCTGCTTTGCAGCTACAAAGATAAAAAGGATAATTGAAAAGTGCAGCGCAGCGGAGGATGGCATTGTTTTGGGGCTAATGCCTTTATATGAACTGTTATCTTCCAATAAGATAAGCAATTGTCTAAGGCTATGGCTGCAAGTATATAGGATAAAACTAGTTTGGCCAGAGATGGTATGGCGCAGGTTTTGCGTTTCTTTTGATATTATTGGCTTATACCATTTGAAATTACTGAAATAAACAGCTTTTTTTGGGCAACTTTCCTTTGCTTTATGTGTTGGTAAGGCACCAATTGCATCTATATTCGAACTAAAATATCGCCCTTATTGTGCAGCTAGGAGCAGGTTGTGATTTTGGCGTTTTTGTTTTTTTCGTTGGATGCATAGCATTTCTAGTGCTTCCAATTCTTGTAGTTTGTTTTGCAAATCGCGGATACACACCTTGGTTTGTTCCAATTTTTTTTGGAGGAGAACCAGCCTTCGATCCTGCTTTTCGCTTTTGGGCAAGGATCGTGTTTTTTCTAAGGCCTTTTGGGTTCTCTTTTTCTTTCGATTTTGTTTGTGCAATATATTTGCGACAAAGATGATACTGTTTTTGACAGAAGCCAGCTTGGTGGTATTCTCTTTATTGGATTCGATTTGGATTTGAGATTGGGGAACATTTTGTTGTGCCTGAAGAAAACAAGCAAAGCACAATAGACAATACAGCAGTAATTTTTTCATGAGTATATGATTTTTGTTTACGGGGCAAATAGAGAAGGATATTTTGATACAAATTTAGCTTTTTACCTATTTTATTAATGAATAAGAGCGACGAAGTTCCCTTTTGATAGGTTGAAAACAACCTGAGCTTCGGTGAATCGATGTATGTACACTTGCTTGTTGTTTGGGACAACTGCTACACCACTTTAATTGGGGCTTCTCTTGCTTAAGCCTAAAATAGGTTGCCCGTTTTTCGCAAAAAATGAAAGATGGAAAAACAAAAAATTAAGCGAGTCTTTTCGTTAGAATTAAAAAAGGAATTAATAAGTAAAATAGAAAGAGGTGAGATAAAAGTACTTGAAG
>JAOXRU010000346.1 GCA_025800395.1 Flavobacteriaceae bacterium | reverse complement strand
GGTGTTTTCCATTTGATTTTAATGAATTACATCTAAAGAGCATAGGTATATTTATATTGGGTTGTGGACTATGGTACGGGCAGTGGGCGTATTGCTATACGCCCCTACGGATGTTTGGTGTTCCGCCCTTGCTGTTTGGTGTTTTCCATTTGATTTTAATGAATTACATCTAAAGAGCATAGGTATATTTATATTGGTTGTGGACTATGGTATGGGCAGTGGGCGTATTGCTATACGCCCCTACGGATGTTTGGAGTTCCGTCTTTGCTGTTTGGTGTTTTCCATTTGATTTTAATGAATTACATCTAAAGAGCATAGGTGTATTTATATTGGTTGTGGACTATGGTATGGGCAGTGGGCGTATTGCTATACGCCCCTACTTTCAATTCCCTTTTTTTCATTGCAACACTTTCTCTGTATTCTAAAGCTTCCGCTTTCATTGTCCAATGCGTTTCTAAATCAAAATTGTTCTATTTTAAAAACAATTCAATTAAGCCTCTTGTAAGCTTGTTTTTACTCCTTTTTTTTCATTAAATAATGATAAACATTTTGATTCCCTACGGCAAATGCATATGCCTGAGTAAATTCATAACCATTTGCACTCATAAAATTCAGAGCATCAATCATTGAATTAAATTTCACAAGTTTTCCTTCTTTATTTTTTATTTGAGTTTCTTTTGCAGAACTAAAAAATTTAGTTGCTTGTCCGAAATCTATTTGAATTGTTACCTTTTTACTAAATAATCTACTTGTTCCTACAATTTGGAGATATTCAACATCTATTTCAGAAATTGGTTTGTCATTTACAGTTTGAGAATATCCAGAAATTCCAGAGATTAATAAAATTGTAATGAATACTAGTCTTTTTGTCCTAATTTTAATTGTTTTTTCGTTTGTAATTTATCAAGCTCATCGTTTGGGTATTTTTTTCTGTTATTTACATCCCCCAAACTTCACCCCAAACCTACAGCCCAATCCCAACCCCACAAAGCGGAAAACCGCAATAGGGGTTATTTGTTATTCGTTATTGGTTATTCGGAAAAAAGTAGAGGCGAACGGCCGTTGGTCTTCGCCAGTTATGAGCGAATAACAAATAGTTAGATAGGCAGCCGTCACAGCCTTTTCGCCCCAAAAAAAAAGAAAGGCATGCCTTTCCTAATTATTAAAAAATTCAAGATTCTTTTTTCTCATTGTGAAGTCCCTGTAATCAGAACTATATTTAAGTCTTTCATGTCCTGGCTGGTTAGAATGACACTCTATACAAAGTACTTCAAGATTTGTCGGGTTGTCGTTGGATTTGTCTCCGTCTCGATGGTGAACGTGAGCAAATTTTTTATGCTCCTCTTTTGATAAGTCAATTCCGCAATCTTCACATTTATAGTTTCTATTTTCTCTTATAGTCTTGCTTTTTAGGTCAAAATTTTTGTTGTAGACGTTGAGAGGAGCGTTGTTTGCATTTTTAAAAAGTCCTATGTTTAAATTGGATTGTTTGAATTGATTAAAGTATTCGGCCAGGTCAAAGTTATTATAAATGTTCGTTTTTATTCGATATGGGTGAACCTTATATTTCTTGTAATTAATTTGCTCAAGGCAATTTTTACAGACATTCATTGTTTCAATGAGGTCTTTCCTTACAATTATATTGTCTTCGAGAAGATTAATCTTGAATTGACCATCCGTTCTCAAGGACACCACATATCTTGAATTACGCCTATTTTTAAATGCTTTGCTGATTGTCTTGCATTTCGTTAAGTGAAACTTATAGCCGCTTGTATAATATTTAGAATACTGGTCTCTAATGTATACGATTACTTTCTTTCCTTTATATTCAAATACACCGTCATTGGTTTTGATTTCATCGAGTTCAATTTCTACTTCACCTGTTTTAAGTAATTCAGCTAGCTTAGTATCGTCAATTCCTTCCCAACTATTTGGTGTTTCGATTTTTTTTAATTCTGCTCCCATTTGTTCGAGAAGAGAATTTAGTTGTTTCGAGTTGTAGAAATTGATCAGCTTCATTATTTACCTAGGATTTTTGTTATTCTTTTTTCTGCATTTGTTTTTACTCTGAATTCTACTCGTCTAGACAATTCTCTATTTTGAGTACCATCATCATTAAATATTAGTTTGCTGGAACTAAGTCCATTCGCTGTTACATTAAGTCTAATCCATTTTACCAAATTATCGTCTGTTTCATTTCTAAGGACGTAATCAAGTACATTTCGGGTTCGATTTTGGGAAAGCTCCATGTTATATATATATGCTTTCTCTTCGGTTGTTTCCGCTCGCCAATGGCTTGAAGTATGTCCTTCAATACGAATTTCATCTATATCATTTCTAAAACCATCCTTGTGCAGAATTGCTATGAATCGCGGGAAGAAATCTGCCAATATGGATTTGAATTCTGGCTTTAAGTTGGCACTACCCATATTAAATAGGATATCAGGGGATTTGAATCTTACGCTTAGACTCGCTTTATCTATTTCAGCGTTCCATTTTTTTAGGTCTTCTTCGAATTCAAGATTTAAATCGTCATATAGTTCGTTTTGAAGTTTGTTGTATGTTACTGCTACTTCTTGAATTTTCTCTTTTTCCAGATAGACTTTAAGCATATAGCTAACAGCTATCAGCAGAAACACCATCATCAAAACAGACATTAAGTCTGAAATTGGAAGCCATTGACTTTCGCCTTCTTGTTTTTGACCAAAGTTCTCCATACTAATTGATACTATTTGCCATTTGTACTACTTCTTTCAATTTATCCGTCAATGGTTTATAGTCATTCACAAAATGTTGAGACAAACTTGTAAGTTGACTTCCTAGACTCTCTAAAGCCTTGTTTAATTCCTGCCCAAGCTCATTATCTAGGTTTTTAACTCTATCCGCATTGTCGGCTATCATTTTCTCAATATTCGCTTTGTAATTTTCCATTAATTGCTTTTGGGTGTTCGAAAATGAATCATAATTAGTCCGAATGTCGACTAATGAATCTCTAACATACTTGTTCGAAGTTTCTGTTAGAGAATTCATATTTTGTTCTATAATCGGAAATGAATCTTTTGCTTTGTCACCAAGCTCTGCAAAGGATTTAACTGTTATAGAAAAATCCGTTATAGTTTCTCTTAGCAGTGCATTTGTTTCAAAAATTGTATTGTTGCTTGAAGCAGTAGATTGCAAAGCATTATCGATTTGCTCGATGTTTGTACGGACAGCCGAAAATTGAGTACTCAAGGTTTCTACATGCTCTTTGTATTCCTTTTGCCATTCTACCATCACACCAACAGCTTCATTTAATTGTTTAAAGTTCTCACCAAATTGCTCATTGATTTTGGTGTTAAAATCCTGCATCACCTGTGTCAAAGCATCGATTAGACTTTGTGTATTGTCAGCCACCATTTTTTCAGCAAAGTCTTCGAAAGAGTTATTCATTTTGTCCAATCCGTCCGAATTGGTGGTTCTTATTTTTTGAAGTTGCGTAATCATAGTAGATTCGCCGTCGCCTGATATTGAGTGCGCTACACGATTCAATGAGGCAATCATTTGTTCGGCTAGATCATCTGATTTTTTTCCGGTTCTTTCTTCTTTAAAACCATAAATACTTGGGAATATTCGTAAAATCAAATTAGCTAAAAGTCCTGCGATGGAGGTAACAAAAGCGGTCTGAAGGCCATTAATTAACTTTGGAACACTTGCGGTAATATCGTTTGGGTTGAATTCAAGTAGTCCAATAAAAACACCGAAAAATGTTCCAAGGATTCCGATTGTTATCGTTAGACTGGCGATATGTCCTTTCCCAAATTTTCGTTTCAGTAGAAAAGGAGATATTAAAATCAAAATGGCTATAACGTATGAAATGTACTCCATGTTTTTTATTAATGTTTCAATCATGTGACTCTGTGTTTTTAATGGATAAACTTCCTATTCCCTAATATATGATTACCACCCATTACAGCAGTTAATTATCATCTACTCCCCAAACCTACAACACAACCTCAACCCTATAAAGCGGAAAACCGCAATATTGCGTAATGGTTGTTGGTTTTAAGAAAATACGTCCACAAGGACATGTCTTCCTAAAACGGCTTCATACTTTTAAAAAAGAGGTCGGGAAAATGGGTTCTCTCAAATTTAGTAAATCCACCCTAAAATGGCTTGTAAAATAGGGGAAAAACCAACAATATAAGCTATATACTGTATGAATGAGCTAGGATAAGAAATAGCGGTAGGATATAGTCTTAGGAAGGTATCGGATATTGATGGGAAATGGTAAATTTTAAATGTTGCATTTTAATTGATTCGGTATAAACACGCTACAGCTATAAAAAAGTCCTCCGCAAAAACACAAGTTTGTGCGTGCGTCTCTTGCTGCTTTTTTCCCACGCTGGCTTTTACCTCCTTACCAATCTCCACCCCCTCCAACATCACACCTTAGTTTTTTACCATTCGACTGCTGTAAACTTGCAATCAATAACTGCTTTTTTGCATTCGATTGCTGTTTTTTTTGCATTCGACTACTGTGTAGGTAGAAACGACTGTTGTGAACATGCATAAGATGATTGTTTTTTTCAATTTGCACGCTTTTTTTTTGAATATGCGTCTTGTTTTGTACAATTCCAGTGCTGTTTTTTCCAATCTTGTGCGGAAAACAGCGGTAGAGACCTATATCTGTTGTTCTTTATATTTTTTTTCACAACATATTGCAGAACAGTGGCCTACAAAAAACAACCTTTCACAACATTTGTAAGAAAAAACTTTCGATTCTAAAAAATGGATTGCAACTTTGCTTTGTGGATTGGCAGTATTCGTATTTCAAATTAGGAATGAAATATAATTGGCTGCGCAAACACCAAAGGAGGCAATTGCATATTGTCTATGTGTAATTTTTATTTTTTTTAGTTATGGAAAAGAACCAGACTGAAGCCCCCCAAATTAAAAACGACAACCTAACTACTACGCAGGAAGCAACTAAAAAGCGCAATCAGAAGAGTACGCGCATAGAAAACCGGGTAGAAACCGCACGCCAGTTGCAGACGTATTTGAAAGACATGCCTTTGTTAAAAAAGAAAGACGAGGCGTCTATTATTGCCTTCGATCAGGAGTATCTTACTACCAGAGATCTTATGGCAAAGATGAAAACTGTTAAGGTAGACAAAACCTTTAAGGTGCGCGAGCGCAAGGAGGCTTTTAATCATAAGCAATTGGGCCTGATGAAGCGTTGCACGATCATTGCCCAGTATTTTGAAGGGAAAATAGGCATCGACCAAAAGCACCTGGATATACTGAAGGACATTATTCGGCAGATGCGCAACTCTAGAAAGAAACAAAGGGTAGAGGAGGCTGCAGTCAATTCTTCTACCAACAAAATAGTGTTGCGTGTGAGCAACCACACCAGTACCTACGGCCATCGATTGGAGGGCTTGTATTATATCTTGCAAATTATCGATAGGGTAGGTGAGGTATACGATCCTGCCAAGGAGCTGATACAAACCAAAAAGTTAAAGCAATTGTACGCGAAATTGGAGAAGCTCAACCAGGAGGTGGCCAACCAAACCTTGGTGTACACCAGGGCTAGAAAAAAGAGCACCAAAGCTGCAAAACAACTCATGGGCAGCGCCAGAAAAGTACGCAAACTCATTTATGCCACCTACGAGGAAGATAGCGCAGAATGTATTTTGGTACAACAGTTGAATTTGGTGTGATGTGATTTGGTTATTCGTTATTCGGATAACCGTAGAGACGAACAGCCTGTAAAGCCCTAGCATGAGCTGTTGGTCTTTACCGTTATGAGTTATTCGGAAAACCCGTAGAGACGAACGGCCGTTCGTCTTCACCAATTATAAGCAAATAACGAATAGATAGATAAACAGTCGCATCTTTCCACCCCAAAAAGAAAGGCATGCCTTTCGTATAAAAAAAAAACAAAACCATTTTTTACAGGGAAAAGGCATGCCTTTTTCATTTTGAAAAAACACCCAATACTTCATCAGGCGTCAGGTCTTTTTCATTTTGAAAGAACGGAACCATTTAAAAGAAAGCTGGTTAGTGCGCGCGTCTCGCGCGTGCTATGTGATTATTGGATTGAAGAATCAAAAAATCATTTAAAATTTAACATTTATAATTCAAAGCGTTAGCACCCGCATGCTATTCAAAAAAAAAGCCACCTATTTCTAGGCAGCTCTTTTATAATTATTCAACACTTAAATTTATATAATAATGGGCTTTACCCCCTTATACATTTTTGGGCTAGTTATTTAGCATAACTGGCATCACGAGCATGGTTATATGCTCGCCTTCATCCAAGCCGTCTACTGGGGTAAGGATACCCGCGCGGTTTGGCAAACTCATCTCTAGCTGTATGTCTGTGCTTCCAAGGTTGTTTAGCATTTCGGTAAGGAAACGGGAGTTAAACCCTATTTGCATATCGTCACCTTGGTAGTCACAGGTCAATCGTTCTTCTGCTTTATTGCTATAGTCTACATCTTCTGCTGAGATATTGAGTTCTGCACCAGCAATCTTCAATCGAATCTGGTGGGTGGTTTTATTAGAGAATATAGACACACGCTTTACCGAGCTCAAAAACTGGTCACGGGCTATGGTAAGCTTGTTTGGATTCTCTTTTGGAATTACCGCATCGTAGTTTGGATATTTCCCATCGATCAGTCTACATAGCAATGTGGTGTTCTCGAAACTAAATTTGGCATTGCTCTCGTTGTATTCTATAGTGACATCACTTTCGCTTCCTGCCAATATACCTTTGAGAATATTCAATGGTTTTTTTGGCATGATAAACTCTGCAGTTTGCGAGGCATGCAAATCCTTGCGTTGGTATTTTACCAATTTGTGTGCATCGGTGGCTACAAAGGTCAAATTATCATTGGAGAATTGGAAAAACACCCCGCTCATTACTGGGCGCAAATCGTCGTTGCCTGCTGCAAAGATGGTTTTGGTAATGGCTGTTGCCAATACATCTCCCATCAGGCTAGTGCTACTAGGATCCGACAATTCGATGGCTTTTGGAAATTCCCCACCATCGGCATAGGCCAAGGCGTATTTACCATGATTGCTACTGATCTCTATGGTGTGATTGTCTCCAGCTACAAAAGTGAGTGGCTGCTCTGGAAATGTCTTTAAAATATCCAATAGTAACTTGGCAGGAACAGCAATTTGTCCACTAGCATCTGACTCTACTTCTAATACAGCGGTCATCGTTGTCTCCAAGTCCGAAGCAGATACTTCTAGGGTGTTTTGCTTTAAGTCAAACAAAAAATTGTCCAATATGGGTAAGGTGTTGTTGGAATTAATTACCCCGCCCAAGACTTGTAGCTGTTTTAAAAGATACGAACTGGATACAATAAATTTCATTTATATAATAGTTTTATTAATCGGTAGAATAGTGCTTATCCTATATACTATATTGTTGTTACTTATTTCTCAGAAAATCCCCTTCAAAAACAACACCTACTCCGGAGTTGGCGTCTTGGTTTGGTCGGAACTTTCCGTTCTACAAATATATTGGGTTTGTCTTGTTTTATAAAAGAAACTTATCAACAGTTATCGTCCGTATTTTTTCCTTCTAAGGATACCAAATCCGAGTCCAAACAAGAGGAGGCATACTATTGGAAATCCAATGTTTATCAACTGCCATTTGTTTTTTTCTTTTTCGATGCGCTTGCTATCCAAAAATGGAATTTGCACTTTTTTGGTTCGAATGTTTATAAGTCCATCGTCTTGCAACAGGTAATTGGCGCAGTTTAGCAAAAATTCTTTGTTGCCAAAAAAATTATTGGTCCATTTATCGTATCCGAGTTCTAGGGGGCGTCCATTTCGAATTTGATTTCGAATCAGATCTCCATCCGATATCAGGATCATCTGATTGTTTTCTCCCGTTTCTAGGGCTGGAGTCTGCGCAAATGGTTTCACCCGATGCTGGTACATGCTTTCAAAATTGCCCTCCACCAATACTGCCAAGGGCATATTGCCTTTGTCTACAAAGGTCTCTCTTTTTGGGGGCTGTTGGATGCTGGCCAACTGTATTTCGCTGGGAATGCCTATGGGCTTACTCAATGCCGAACTCGCCAAAAGAACGCTTTGTTGGTTGTTGCTCTTTAACAAGCTAATGGGACTGGTAAACTGAAAGCGAAGGGCTTCCAAATTGGTGCTTATCGCATGGCTGTTTTTACTAAATACCATAGGAGCATACAACCAAGGGAGTGGTTGGTATTGGCTGTTGTTGTCTTGGCCGCTAGCCAGCACAATTTGGGTATGGTACATATCTTTTATGAGTTGCGGCTCTATACGCAATCCGTAACTAAAGAAAAAGTCGGTGAGATTTAGATCGTAGGGCATGGCTAGGGCGCTGCCTTTTTCGTTCATCAGACTATCCAATTCCATGGCCACCGCATCTACTAGCCAGATGCTCTTACCTCCACCAAGTATATATTGGTCGAGTACATATTTTTGTTCTTCGCTAAATCTCTTGGTGGGTTTGGCTACTATGGCCATATCAAATTCCCGTAAGTCTTGTAGCAGTTTTTGAGGATTGCTAGTGGCTGAGTCCAGAGTTACTGCGCCTATATTGTAATAGGCCTTTAGCTCGGTGAGATAATCCGCTATTTGGATATCTTCCAATTCTCCATTGCCTTTTAGGATGGCTATTTTTTTCTTATTGGTGATGCTGAGCGTTTTCAGCGCATTGGCAAAACTGTATTCCATTTGCTGAATCGAATTGTTGATTCGCTCCTCTACAGTGGCCCCCAGTTTGTTTTTGAGCAATGGCACTCGCACCGACTTTTTACCATAGTTGGCAATGGCCCAAGGAAAAATGATTTCTTGGCTGCTGCTACCTCCTTCTTTGCTTTGCACACTAGTAGGGGTGAGACCCATTTGCTGAAGTTGGGATATGGTTTGCTGGGTATTGTTGTCGCCTTCCAATGGGGCTACAAAATTGTACTTGATCATCGGGTTGCGATAGGCCATTTCTTCTAGTAGCAGTTGGGTCTCCAATCGCAACTTTTGGAACTCTGGTGGCAGGCTGCCTTCCAACAATACATCGATAACTACCGGTGTATCGAAGCCCGACAATATGTCTTCCGATGTCTCCGAGAGGGTATAGCGTTGGTCATCGGTTAAATCCCAACGAAGGTGCAAAAAAGACCCGATGATATTGGCAATAAGGATGGCCAGCAGGGTGTATATTATAGGGAGGTATTGCTTTTTTTTCATTAGTGTGAATACTTTAGCGTAAATGCTACTAGGCTTATTGGTTTTTTATTTTTTCTATAACCCCTACCGATAAGGAGATAAACAAGGCGCTGATACTAGCAAAGTAAATCAGGTTTTTTAGGTCTAAAATGCCGCTTCGCAATTGTTCAAAATGATAACGCATACCCAATGATGCTATTGTTTGCTGTTGGGAAGGAAACAAAGTAGCTATAGCGTCCCATCCGTAGTAGCAAGCAAATAGAAGTAGGGCAGCCAACAAAAAGGCCACAATCTGATTGCTCGTAAGGGCAGAGGCAAATAGACCAATACAGATATAGGCCATGGCCAAAAACAACAAACCCAAATAGGCGCCCAAGTTACTTCCCATATCGATATTACCCCGAGGATTTCCTAGGGCATATACGGTATACAAATATATAGAGGTAAAGGCCAAGGCAATGGCAATAAGACCAAAAGCACCCAAAAACTTGCCCAGTACCAATTGCAGGCTACTGATAGGCTTGATGAGCAGCAACTCCATGGTGCCGCTGCGTTTTTCCTCGGCAAAACTCTTCATCGTAAGGGCCGGAATGAGAAATAACAGCAACCAAGGGGCTAGCGCAAAAAAGGTATGGAGGTCTGCAAATCCTTGTTCAAATACATTGAATTCGGTATCGAATACCCACAAAAACAAGCCAGTGAGACTCACAAAAATAAGCATGACCAAATAGCCAATCGGACTGGCAAAAAAAGATTTGATCTCTTGTCGAAAAATTGCAATCATAGTTGGTTTAATAAGTTTGTACACTCCAGGCCATTGCCTTTTCTGCAAACATGGGCTTTACTGTTGCCCAGATGGATTTAAATAACGCAGAATTTCTGTAATTATTTAGTGCCGACTCATCTTCCCAATGGCTATAGGTAATAAATAGCTGTGGATTTTGTATATCTCGGTACATCTCCAAATGTTTGCAGCCAGGAAAGGCCAATATCTTTTCGCGATTGCCCTTGGAGGTTGTGGCAAATGTATCGCTTTTTTCTTCTTTTATGGTTAGTTTTACTACACGTATCAGCATTATTCAAAATTTATCAATATCGTATCCCTAAAGTGGAGCCCCAACAAACTTGCTGCCCCACCAGTTTGGCTTACATTGCTTTTATAGATGGCAAGTTCGATATAATTTGCCGAATTAAAAAGTGCGAGTAAATCGCCTGGCCCTTTGCGTCGACTTTTTTCCAAATCAAATTGAATCAATTCGCTATAGCTATTATAGATCTTATCCAATTTGTGCTCTCGGGCGCTGATGGTATACCTGCGGCCTTTTCCGACCGATTTAAATAGTTTTTGAGAAATATTGCTCACCACATTGCCATAATTGTCTATATATATAACACTCCCGTATATGGCATTTTTATTGTCCGAAACTCTTGGGTGAAATTCGGTAAGCTCTTTGATCTGATCCACAGCTTTGCCTATCACCCCCAATGCTCCTCCACGTGCCAAATGGCAGGCAACTTGTACAAATACTTCCAATACCGGAAAACTAGATCGAATATGCTTGTGGATATTGATTTCTACCATTTCCTCTGGTTTTATTTCGGTAGTGAGTAAGGAGAGTATGCCATTGTCGGCGCCTATAAAATAATGACCATCTATGCGCAGGGCAATATGCTTGTTCTCTGGGGTGCGCTCGGCATCTACACCGATGATATGAATACTCCCTTTTGGGAAAAAAGGATAGGCGTTTTTGATTACAAAACCGCACTCATGTACATTAAATGGACTGATAAGATGACTGATGTCTACAATTTTGCTATCGGGCAATTCACTGTATATTGCTCCTTTTATAGCACCGGCAAAATAATCTTTCTCTCCAAAATCTGTCGTTAAAGTAATGATTGCCATGTAAACTGTTAATATTTTTTTAAAACAGAGCGTCTAAATTTAGCTACCTTTGTATTGACACAAAATTAAACAAAAATTGCGGGTAACCATGAAGATTTGCTTTTTGCTTGGGAATTTGTGCAAGCAATAATTTCTGATGGAGCCAGAAAAATAAGTACAACATTTAATTTTTTTCGCCTTTGAACGAAATCATTATTGAATTTTCCGAGATCAATCCAAGGGACTTTTTTGGAAATCAAAACGTACACGTTGAGACCTTAAAGAAATACTTTCCGAAGCTTAAAATAGTTGCTAGGGGGAATAAGATAAAAGCCTATGGCGATGAGTTGCTTTTAGAGGAATTTGATAAGCGTATCAACATGCTGGTAAATTATTTTGGAAAGTACAATAAGCTAGACGAAAACATTATAGAGCGCATACTTACAAGTGACAAAGAAGCGCAATACGACAAGAATGTAAAAGATGTATTGGTGCATGGTGTAGGGGGGAAGATCATTAAACCACAAACCCCAAATCAGGAAAAGCTCGTGGCACTAGCCCATAAAAACGATATGCTTTTTGCTATAGGCCCCGCTGGTACAGGAAAGACTTATGTGGGGGTGGCTTTGGCTGTAAAGGCTTTAAAAGAGAAGAAGGTAAAACGCATTATACTTACCCGCCCAGCGGTAGAAGCAGGGGAGAACCTTGGCTTTTTGCCTGGCGATTTAAACGAAAAATTAGATCCCTATATGCAGCCCTTATACGATGCGCTTCGGGATATGATACCGCACGAAAAACTGGCCTCTTATATAGAGAAGGGTATTGTGCAAATAGCCCCAATGGCCTTTATGAGAGGACGTACCTTAGACAATGCTTTTGTAATCCTAGACGAAGCGCAAAACACCACCCATGCACAAATGAAAATGTTCCTCACCCGTATGGGAAAGAACGCCAAGTTTATGATCACCGGAGATCCTGGCCAGATAGACCTTCCAAGACGCATGATTTCTGGACTGAAAGAAGCTTTGTTGGTGCTTAAAAACGTGAAAGGAATTGGTATTTTGTATTTAGATGATAAAGATGTTATCCGCCACCGTCTGGTAAAAGAAGTCATAGAGGCCTATAAGAAGATAGAACATCAGAATTGAGCGCCAACACAAAAACACCATCGACAACGAAAACACCATCGACAACGGAAGGATATATCCTTCCGATAACAAAGCAACAAAGCAACAAAGCAACAAAGCAACAAAGCAACAAAGCAACAAAGCAACAAAGCAACAAAGCAACAAAGCAACAAAGCAACAAAGCAACAAAGCAACAAAGCAACAAAG
>JAOXRU010000326.1 GCA_025800395.1 Flavobacteriaceae bacterium | reverse complement strand
ATTTGTTGTATAATAAAGGAGTTACTAGAGCTTTCTGCTGCCGATCCGAATACAATATCGAAGATTTCCCAGAAAGGAATGCTTACCGTTCCAAAACGAATGTTTAGGGCAAATGCGAGCACTAAGGCAATAAGTAGCCCTGTAAACTGCCAACGATATGTTTTGTGCAAACTCAATCTAGTGCTTTAAAAAAGAATGGTTCATAATTAGGTAATAGTTCTGGGTGTGCAATTTGAATTATATCTTTTAATATCCAATCCGGACGCAATGGGCCTAGTTCGTAATAGAGTAAGCCACCTGTTGCTCCCTTTTTGTGACTAAAACTGTATATGGCATTGTTCTCAAATGCAGAAAACACCGTATAAGCTTGGTTAGTTGCTGCCATTTTTGCTTTGTTGGTAAAACTTCCTGCGCTAATCCACAAATCGGCATCTTTTGCCTTGTCTAATACCGCTTCTATACTTAATGGAATACTCCCAGTGTTTGGGGTGTCTTTCCATAGGTAGTTTATATGGGCATCTTTTAATATTTGTGCTGCAAAACTATTGCCTCCAGGCACATGCCATACATCTTTAAACATGCTTCCAGAGAGGGCTGTAGGACGTTTTGTTGCTGTTTGGGCTACTTTCTTGGCGGTATGGTAGTTGGTTTTAATGGTGTCGAATACTGCTTTGGCTTCTTGGTTTTGTTGGTAAAATGCCCCCATAAACTTTATCCATTCTGCCCGACCTAAAGGATGCGCTTCTGTCCACGAACCGTCTAATACCACGGGTATGCCATATTGTTGTATTTTTTGGTAGGTACTATTGTTGCCATTTACAGAGAAACCAACTACCAAATCTGGTTTAGATTGTAAGAGTAACTCGAGATTTAGGTTTCCAAAACTCCCCAAGTCTTTTACCGCCCCCAATTCGATACGCTTGCGGGTAACCTCGGAGGAGATATAGTTGGTATTTGGAAACCCGACCAGACTATTGGTTTGCTCCAATGCTTCTAAAACGGGTATATTGGTAGTAGACATAACCACTACTTTTTCTATAGGCGTACGAATTAGCAGGGTGTCTTTGCCTGGAGAAACAATATCTTTTCCTTTGGGAACCAGCATATAATGAAAGGTTTTGGTGCTTTCTGGCCATGCTTTGGTTACACTAATGTATCGGATGTCTCCTTCTTGGTGCATATGAAAACTTTTGGCGTATTCCAAGTTGCTTTCCAGTACGTTAGCTGTGCTTTTTGGCGTTTTTTTACAAGCAAAGAGTAGGGTTGCTACAAATAGAATATAGAGGTGTTGCTTCATTAATGGATGTTATTTGCTGTAAACTTCGTTATTTTTTTTGAAATAATACGATTTCTAGTTTGAAATGCCCTTAAAAGAAA
>JAOXRU010000332.1 GCA_025800395.1 Flavobacteriaceae bacterium | reverse complement strand
TTGCTCATGGGCGACAAACGTTATTTGTACCAGATGCATCCGCAGCAAGATACTAAATGGATTCCTATTGCCGATATGCAAGACTACAGCCTTAAAAACATTACACGACTGGCTGTTAGTCCAGACGGCACCAGAATAGCTATAGTTGCAGAAGTAGATCCAGAGATTTTGGTAGACAAACAACACCAAGCCTTTACCAACGGGTCTTACGCCGATTTTGAAAGGTTTTTTTCCGAAGACATCGAAGTTAGCTACTATCCGAATACGCTAAAGGTAAAAGGCAAAGCAGCATTTAAAAAGGTCTTCGAACCCTTCTTTAAGGGTACGCGCAAGGTAGAAACCATAAATCGCATGGTTACAAGAAATAAGGTTATCGAAAAGGTAATAACACAAACGGCAACAGGGGACAGCAACACCATTAGAATGTTCGAAATTAGAAATGGAAAAATAATTAAAATTCTATACATATGGTAACCACTACTCGTACACTACCTCTGCACACCATTTTGCTGCTTTTATTAGGCAGCTTTGCACCCCATAGCCATGGGCAAAACAACCCCATTTATTACGAGATCATAGAGCGCATCTCCGAAGATCGGTTGGCCAAAGACATTAAAGT
>JAOXRU010000318.1 GCA_025800395.1 Flavobacteriaceae bacterium | reverse complement strand
TATGTAAACTTAAAACGGTAGCCTCTTGTTGCAACTGGCATAGCGTCACTTGCTTCGCATATTTATCCCCTACCTCTGGCAAGATATCATGGCACAATACTTCTACATCAAAGCCTTTTAATTTTCTTGCAAAAGACTTCCCCATGTTTCCGTATCCAATTATGCCCACCGTTTGTCCATCGAGTTCTACCCCTCTATTTTCTTCTCGTTGCCACAATCCATTGCGCACCTCCAAATCGGCTGTATGTAATTTATTTAACAATGCCAAGAGCATCCCTAAAGCATGCTCACCTACCGCATTTCTATTGCCTTCTGGCGCATTAAAAAGTTGGATTCCTTTCTCCCTTGCAAAATCTACATCTATATTTTCTAATCCTGCCCCAACCCTACCAATAAACTTAAGGTTTTTTGCCGCTTCTAATACAAATTTATCCAAAGCAATTCTACTGCGAATTATTACACCATCGTAATCTGCAATTTTAGATACAATTTCTTCTTTAGAACTCGTAAAATCGAAATAGTTTACACAACCAAGTGTTTCCAACTGTTGCATAAGTAAGTTATGGTTACTATCGAGATGTA
>JAOXRU010000313.1 GCA_025800395.1 Flavobacteriaceae bacterium | reverse complement strand
TGCCTTACCCGAAAGAGCGTTAACAAAGTTACCACTTTTGTTGGTAGTAAGTTCTTCTTCGCCTACTTCTTGTGTGGCATATCCCAAAGATTTCTTTTCTCTGCTTATACCTAGGGCGGTTACCACCACTTCGTCTAGATTTTGTGCATCGTCTTCCATAGATACATTTATACTGCTGTTGTTGCCTACAGTACGTTCGGTAGTTTTCATACCAATGTAGCTAAACACCAATACATCGCTTGCACTAGCCTGTATGGTGTAGTTTCCGTCGAAATCGGTTTGGGTACCTGTTGTAGTACCTTTAACCAAAATGTTTACTCCGGCAAGTGGTATGCCTTGTGCGTCGTTTACGGTACCACTAACCGTCTTTTGTTGTGCGATGGCACTAGTTATTCCAAAGAAGAGGAAGACTAGTGTCCATTTCATAATTTTTAACTTCATATATATTGCTTTTGAGTTAGCCTTATTGTAGTTATCTACACCTAAAATAGCCGCTGCAACAACTGTATATTAGATGGTTATTTTTCAATAAAGCGATTCATAAAGAAAGCGCAATTCTTCTGTTAAATAGGTGATTGCCGATAAACTATTACACATTATTACAAGGGATTACCATTGTATACCTATCTTGCCAAAAATGGGCAAAGCGTTTAAAAAAAAGGTGTATTGCATAGCATACCAGTCCAGGGGAAGTTATTTGCAAGATAGTAGGTAAAAGACTCCAATTTACGCCTTTCTAAAAGGTGTGGTAAGAGTTCGAACTTACTGCCAAGCTAGAAGAAAGTACTACTTTCTGTATATGTAGCTATACCCATATAAAATATAAGTTTTTTTACTTTTAATCTACTTTGTCATTTTATATTAATGTAGCTATAGTTTTGGTTTTCTCTTTGAAGAAATATTTATAAATAAAAAGAAACGATATCCCTTTTGAGCAGAAAACAATACCAAGTTACAATCT
>JAOXRU010000270.1 GCA_025800395.1 Flavobacteriaceae bacterium | reverse complement strand
AAAGAACTTATTTATATAGAGTCTATAGAGGTTGCGGCTATAAAAGATCCTATGCCCGAGGATGGCCCATGTATTTTTACAGGAAAAGCGGCTATTTATTTCGGAGAAGAAGATTATTTCGACGATAAGGCTGGACATGTGTTATTGCAAAACCAACCTTTGGCTATTTGCGATAAAACCGCAGCTATTCTAGAAGCTTTAGGTCGCGATGATATTTATATTTCAGACGCTACTTTTCATTACGATGGGGGAGGGTGTTGTTAAACTAGAGATAGAATTAGTTTATAAAATGTGTTGTTGGTAGTACTGTTGCAGCTCCAAAGCGGACTTGCCCCGCCAACGCATCCAATGAATACGGGCAAAATGGTATTGTAGTTGTACAGTACCATTTTTTTTGTATCGCCTGGCCGAAGTTTTTAAAGTAAATGGCAATACTTTAAACCGACTTTCTTTATAAATCCGTTCTATAAATTCTACATCTTCGTATACTTCATAGCTTATATCAAAGCCGCCTAAACTTTCGTACAGTTTTTTACTAATAAATAAACTCTGATCGCCGCCTCTACAAGAGATGTGATTAAATCTGGTAAACCAAGAAAAAAACTGTAATAACGGGTGTTTGCTGTCGAAACGCATTCGAAAACAACCTGCTTTAAAGTCTTTTGTAATAGCACTTTTTATGGCGGCTATGAAGTTAGGTGGTGGGTAGGTGTCTGCGTGTAAAAAATATAAAATTTGCCCTTTTGCTATGCAAGCACCTTTGCGCATTTGGTGCGCTCTTCCTTTTGTACTTTTCTCAAATCGCACCTTTTTAAAAACAGCTACTTTTGCTGCGGTGGTGTCTGTACTTCCACCATCTACCACAATAATTTCGGTATTGGAATAAGTAATATGAGTTTCTAAATATTGGAGTAATTGGGGAACCTGATTTGCTTCGTTTAAAACAGGAATGATAATAGAAACATCA
>JAOXRU010000264.1 GCA_025800395.1 Flavobacteriaceae bacterium | reverse complement strand
ACTCCGATATTTGAATTACAAAATCCATTTTACCTTCTGGCCCATTAATTTGAGTAACCCCAGAGTACAAAATGATGCCATAGTCTGGTCTTTTGTTACAAATATGTAGGATACTAAATATTTTGTAGGCCTCATTAGGATTGGTATAGGGAGCCGCCGCCACTCTACCATTTGCTAGTATTTTACCGGAGCCGTCATTTGCCGTAGCATTATCGGCATCACCATATTCTGGGCCGTCGCCATTATCGGCATCTTTGTTGTCGTATGCCTCGTTGGCATCGGAGCAGCCATCGTTATCGCTATCGGTTTCTAGGGCATCTATGATACCATCGTTGTCGCTATCTGCGTTGCCTTCTACGGTATCTAAGATACCATCGTTATCGTCGTCCTCGTCTACGAGATCTGTAACCCCATCGCCATCGGTGTCTAGGCAAGGAGTAATTGTAACGGTTACTTTAGTGGGTTTGCTATAGCCACAGGAATCACTTTTGTAATAAGCAAAATAATCGCCGCTTTCACTTATGGCATTAGGATTGGAAATTGTATTGGAAACACCATCATTTGGATCGCCATCGGTAGACCAAACCAAACTTGCCCCAGCAAGGGTGCTATTGGTAATAAGACTGTTTAGATTTACAGTTTCTGTAGGGCAGGTATTGGTAAGCGTGGTATTAGAAACACTTACAATTTGATTACAAGCTGTTTGTATGCCAATATCCATGGTCCATAAATAAGGAATAAAACCTCCGCCTGCAATACTTTTTTTATTATACCATATACTTCCTACCAAATGACCAGAAACTGGATCTAAGGTAAAACCATTTAAACTTTGTACAAGGTGTTTCTTATTGGTATCAGATTTTAAGAAGACATGTTTAAAATTGCTTGGATCTTCTAGCGTTCCATCGGCATTTAAAAATCCATATTTTATAAATCCTAAGTTAAAACTCCCAGTTATTATTATATCTCTCCCATTTCTTTCGGGATCATTTTTGATTTCTGGAATGGCGTCACCTCTTACATAAAGAATAGCTTCTAAATCGGTCAAATCTGAATCAATTGTTAATGAAGTTTCATTTAAGTCGTAGGCATTATTATTTAATGCTCCAAGCGAAACATCCCTAATTGTTGGAGATATCCAAGTATAATCGGTATAATTATTGGGTTTGGGATGCCATGGAGGATTTTTTACAATACCACCGCCTTGTCCGCGTTTGGTTCGCTCTGCATAGTATATTTTATTGTCTGGCCCAAATTGCACTCTACTAGTACTGCCTCGCGCTTTAAGATACGGATTATCCGCAGCTTCAACGGTGAAGTTTAGATAAATTATATTGTTATTGGGTAAAAAAGCAAATTGAGAATCGATATATGGTGCATCTCTATAAGTGGTCCAGTTTTTAAACCCAATAATTTTTTTATTGCTGTCACGAATAACATCGCCACGCATAATTTTGCCATCGACATAGTTTGCATTTGTTGCTAAAAACACCTTATTGGGATTGTTTTTATCGAACAGTACGCCTCCAAAGGGAGTAGGTTTCATACCCATAGCATCTCCTTCAATTTTATGAATGATTCCTAGTACCTTCTCTTGAGACCACATACTTTGGGTATAAGAAAAAACGAATAGAAATAAAATG
>JAOXRU010000260.1 GCA_025800395.1 Flavobacteriaceae bacterium | reverse complement strand
CGTGGTTAGAGGTTCCTACTTGCGGAGATACCGCATTACCGCCACTATCGTTTATAAACTTAAAGATCTTAAGCATATGCATGCGCTCTTCTTCCGATTGTGCGTAGAAAAATGCTGCACTATTGGTGTATCCTTGTTGTTCGCACCAAGAGGCCATAGCCAAGTAAGCCGCCGATGCTTGTGCTTCCATTGCCACTTGTTGGTTGAGCATATCCATGGTGCTCATTTGTATATGCATTTGTTGTCTTGCTAATTCTTTCATGCCAATTAATTTTTAAGATTGAAGTACAAAAATACAGAATATGACCAAGAATTGCAGGGTTTACTAGCAGTTTAAAGTCAGTCTAAAAAAACCTAAGCCGCATAAAACCACTGTCGTAGTGGTGCTTCTAGTCCGCAAGAAATAGCTTTCTTCAGGTCTATTAGTTCTAAGGAGTTTAGTACCAGCACATGTTTCTGGTTACATACAGATACAATTTCTATGCCCGAGGGATTGCGGTTGAGATCGAAATGTGCTTCCATATCTATAGCGTTTAGTTTGTGGCGCAATGCCAAGAGCTGACAAAACCGCAAGCGCAGCTGTTCCTTTTTGTTTTGGAGCAGAAAACTTCTAGAGTTATGATCTTGTACTAGCTTAAAATATGTACCGCTATAGGTGGATTGCATATTGCAAATTTAAGACTTATTTGTAATAAATAAAAATAAGATGTTGTTTTCTTGTTTAGAACGCAAAACCAAGGGTGAGTGCAAATCGCGCCCCTTCTTCTCCGCCAAATAGGGAGAAGTTGGTACTTAGCATTTCTGCAAGGGTTACAAACATACCGCCACCG
>JAOXRU010000240.1 GCA_025800395.1 Flavobacteriaceae bacterium | reverse complement strand
TATTGTTAGTGATCTGCCTTCGCAATCGGTATTCTATGTAATATCTATGCATTTCACCGCTACACTACATATTCTAACCACTTCACAATAACTCAAGATAAACAGTATCAAAGGCAATTTTACAGTTGAGCTGCAAACTTTCACCTCTGACTTATTTACCCGCCTACGGACCCTTTAAACCCAATGATTCCGGATAACGCTTGCATCCTCCGTATTACCGCGGCTGCTGGCACGGAGTTAGCCGATGCTTATTCTTACGGTACCGTCATCGAACTACACGTAGCTCTTATTCTTCCCGTATAAAAGCAGTTTACAACCCATAGGGCAGTCTTCCTGCACGCGGCATGGCTGGATCAGAGTTCCCTCCATTGTCCAATATTCCTCACTGCTGCCTCCCGTAGGAGTCTGGTCCGTGTCTCAGTACCAGTGTGGGGGATCCCCCTCTCAGGGCCCCTACCTATCGTAGCCATGGGGTGCCGTTACCACTCCATCTAGCTAATAGGACGCATACTCATCTTTTGCCGTAGCCTTTAATTTGAAAACGATGCCATTCTCAAATACCATGAGGTATTAATCCAAATTTCTCTGGGCTATCCCTCAGCAAAAGGTAGATTGTATACGCGTTACGCACCCGTGCGCCGGTCGTCAGCGAGAGCAAGCTCCCCTGTTACCCCTCGACTTGCATGTGTTAGGCCTGCCGCTAGCGTTCATCCTGAGCCAGGATCAAACTCTTCATTGTATAATCTTTAATAACTTATACTAGTCATAATCCCAAACTCCATCATGAATTTGCTTTGTCATTTTAAGTTTTACCTTAACTTGTCTTTATTTGTGCTGTATCAATACTTTCAATGAACTTTTCAAACCGCTTATTTACGATTCTTCTTTGTAGAAATGTTAGACTCGAACTAACTCCATATCCCAAGATATACATTCCAAAATTTCTCTGAACTTCGCTTGGCGTTTTAAGCGGCTGCAAAGATAATCACTCTTTTTAATACCGCAAGCTTTTTTAATCTTTTTTTCAAAAATAGTTTGCCGATGAAGGGAACTTACAAAATACAAAAAAAATTATATACTTCCCAATTCTGATTAATCCTGCAATGAACTTTTTCGCTGTTGCGGCTGCAAATATAGTACCCTTTTTTAATTACACAAGGACTTTTGCAAAGGTTTTTTATCCCCTTTTTACAAATACCTCATTTGCTGCCATTAAGACGCTACATTTTTTTTAACAGACCCTCTTAAGCACAACAACTCGCTCAACATATAATTTCCTTACAGTGCTTACGATTGTAGGTTGCACAACCATATGGTCCGCAACAATGAAGATGACCGCTAGACAAGATGTTCTAAGGAGGTGGGCCGGTGGGGCGATCCTATGTTTTTTTAGCATTTTCTCACAATTGCAGCTATATATATCGAAGCATTACCTGTTGTAGATAATTTTTGTCTATCGGTTTTGAAACAAAATCACACATTCCAACTTCTTTTGCTTTGTCTACATCTTCGCTGAATGCGGAAGCAGAAACAGCGATAACAGGAATATCATGATGTTTATATTTCTTGGAAGTTCGTATACTCTTGGTAGCTTGATAGCCATCCATTATAGGCATATGTACATCCATGAGCACCATATCATACTGATGGTTGCGAAAATGACAAACGGCTTCTAGGCCATTTTTAGCAAATGTGCTTTGAACCTGAAGTCCATCTAAAATAAACTTTAACACTCTTCTATTTAACTGATTGTCCTCAGCTACTAATACTTTCTTTCCTTGAAGTCCAGCAGCTAAAGGTGCTTGATGTCTTGTGCGATCATCTCTTTCTTCCAATGGTAGACAGGGCAAAACAATAGAGAAAGAGAATTTTGTTCCCTGCCCTACTGCAGTTTCCAACTTTAATTGTCCCCCCATTGCATCAACGATTTGATGAGAAATAGTGAGCCCCAAGCCTGCTCCCCCATACTCTCGAGTATTGGAAAGATCGCCTTGTTCAAATGCCTCAAATATCTTATCCAAATGCTTCTCTGCTATTCCAACACCACTATCTTCTACTTCAATAAATACTTGCTTCTTATCCGAGCTCAACTCTTTTTGATGTACTCGCAAAACAACTTTCCCTTTATGGGTAAATTTGATAGCATTGCTTAGCAAATTGATAATCACTTGTTGTAATCGAACTGGATCTCCCTCTAAACAACAAGATTGATCTTCTTGAAAATCAAATTCTAGTTCCAATTTTTTTTCTTTGGCTTGATAGTGAAAAATAGTAACCAACTTTTGCAAGTCTCTATGCAAATGCATTGGTATTTGTTCCAACTTTATTTTCCCAGCATCTATTTTGGAATAATCCAAAACCATATTGACTAATTGCAGCAAATGCTTAGAAGTGAAACTTGCCAATTCTAATTGTTTTCGTTGTGTTTTATTTAGTTTACTCTCTTTCAACATATCGAGCATACCTAGAACCCCATTGAGAGGAGTTCGAATTTCGTGACTCATATTAGCCAAGAATCTGCTTTTGTATTGGGCAGTTTTTTCCAATTTTTCTATGGTTCTTTCCAAATCATCGAGATTGGATCGCAATTGGCTTTTCAACATCTGAAACGCACGATGCAAATAATCAACTTCTAAAATATTGGATTCAATGACTTCATTTTTTTGAGGATCGAACTGGGACTGTATGTAAGTGTTTATAATGCCTGTAAGTCTCTTGAGATCGGAAGTGAGTTTGTTGGTAAACCACAATACCGAGGAAATAATAATGCCTACTATAATGATGGTTAATAACCTCCACTGTCTATTCAATTGGTCTGTTTTTGTTTGAACATGATCCAATCCTTGTTGTTCGATACGGTCTAATCCTTTTTTTATTCGACTTTGCAAGTGAATAATGTGCCCATAAATACCAGTAGTATTTTTGATCCCAGCTATGTTTTGCAATTGCACCACCTTGTTGAAAAAATGTCGATACTCCTGCAACAAGAATACGGTTCGGGGTTTGCTTTGGAAACGTTGTAATTGTTGTTCGATTAAATTATTAAATTTTGCCGCATAAGCGACATCAGAACGCAACATAAAATCTTTTTCGTGTCTGCGCAACAAAAACAATTCGACCCTTGGTATGGTCTGCTCTTTTTCGATTTGATGTGCTCTGTTTCGCATATCACCCACAGTACCAAAATCTTTGTAGCCGATTTTTTTGATGATCTCTTTGAGGGCTTTGGTTTGCAAAACAAGACTATTTAAATCTGAATTCAATTGCTGAAAATAAGCACCAAACTCTATGTTTTGAGCCTTTAATTCAAATTGAATATTGCTCGTATGTATGGGTAACATCGTAAGTTTCGTTATATAGGTATCTATATCCTCCTGTTTGTTTTGTTTGTATAGACTTTGCTTTTTATACCCATAAAGGAGAAAGCGTTGTAGATCGTTGGTATTGTTGGAAAAGCTGCTTTTGGTAGATTCGATGTTTTGTACCAAATCTACCAATCGCAATTGACGTTTCTCAAAAGAATAATACGCCAACAACCAAATTACGATAATGGATATAAGCGCAAAAAAGGACAGGAAAACCTGAGATTGAAAAGATTTTGATTTTCGTAAAAATATGGCCATCCAGTGCTGTTTATTGTCAAAATATATATTCAGACGAAACTTATGTAGTTTTAACGTTACATATATAGAATATAGTACACCACAGCAAACATTTTTCTTCTTTCCTTGACAAAACAACCAGAACGGTATAGCTATTCGGAATATTACGGCTGAGGGATAGTAATGGTAGCTTATGCCTGCATTTACTTAGCGGCACTTGGGTGAGGAAGCGACCGCAGGAAGCTCCCACAACCCTAGTAACGCTTGTAATGGCAGGCATAACTACAAATGCATAGCCCGACCCTCTATAGTTGGTATTTTATATGAATTTCTCGGTGCAGATAATTTTCTTCTATGTACAAGACAGCTTCGCAGGCAAGAGAGGGGCAGCCCCAAATAACTTTTGGAAAGCTATACAATTTTAGCAAAAAGACATGTTTTTTTGGGGAAAAGGAACTGGTAAATGTTTATTTTTAGTTTTCTAAATACGCATATGAAAAATACTATAGCAGAAAGAATTGCCGACTTTTTAAAGGATTTCCCTCCGTTTAATCAATTGCAAAACGAAGCATTGTTCGAAATATGTACACAAATAGAGGTAATTCACATAGAAAAAGACGAGATTGTTTTTGAGGCCGGTGAAGAATTGCAGCAATTCTTTTTTGTGGTTAAAGATGGTGCTATAGGTATTGTTGGAGAAGACAATACCGTATTAGACCATTGTGATGAAGGAGATATTTTTGGCTTGCGAGCCTTGTTGCGGAATATTGGCAAATATCAGCTAAGTGCAAAAGCCCTAGAAGAATCTATTGTATATCGCATTGCGACTCCATTCTTTGAAAAACATATAGCCACCAACCCCAAGGCTAGTAAATATCTCATGGCTAGTTTTGCTAGCAATGCCTTGGCAGTAAACAATGAGAATATACATGAGGCGATATTTGCAGATCAGGATATTTTGCGAAAGGAAGAGCAGCATGTTTCGGAAATGCAAACCATTAACTATTCTAAAAATCCTGTGCAGTGTACGCCACAGACGAGCATACAAGAGGCTGCCAACATCATGACCGACAAGATGGTTGGTTCTATTGTAGTTGTAGACAATGAGTTGCCAGCAGGAATCATTACAGATAAAGATTTTCGCTATAAGATTGCCACTGGTAATCATCTGATAACCGAACCTGTAACCAATATTATGTCTTCGCCTGTGCTTACTTTTGCATCGGATCTTACTTTGGCAGAAGCGCAAGTAGCAATGTTGGAGAACAGAATTTCGCATTTGTGTATTACAGAAACTGGTAAGGCGGATTCCCCCCTATTGGGTATATTGTCGGAACACGACATCATCGTAGTACGAGGAAATAACCCTTCTGCACTTATAAAGGAGATCTATAGGGCAACAAACGATCAGAGTCTGCTGTATATAAAGGATCGCGCACAGGAACTGTTGCAACAATACTTGGGACAAGCAGTGCGTATTTCTTTTATTACAAAAATAATGACTGCGATAAATGATGCATTGACACGCAGAAGTATCGAGCTTAGTATATCGGAGATGGAACAGGAACCTCCTGTTGCATTTGCTTGGTTGAGTTTGGGTAGCCAAGGTCGCAAGGAGCAGCTGCTGCGCACCGATCAAGATAATGCGCTGGTATTTGCCAATGTGGAAGCCTCGGAATATGACTTGGTGCAAAAGTATTTCGTATCATTAGCTGAGAAAGTAAATAAAAAACTACATACGATTGGTTTTGAATATTGCCCTGCGGAAATGATGGCTTCGAATCCAAAGTGGTGTTTGTCGGTAAAAAATTGGCAGCAACAATTTCACCATTGGATAAGCGAGCCAACGGAAGACAACATCATGTTATCTACTATATTTTTTGACTATCGGATGATCTTTGGTGAACAAGACCTAGTGAATCAGATGACAAAAAGTATTTTCAAAAGTATAGACGGATATGAGATTTTTCTAAACTTTCTGGGAAGAAACGCGCTTACCAATCCGCCTCCATTGAGTTTTTTCCGTACATTTTTGGTAGAAGCAAGCGGAGAACACAAAGATCAGTTTGATTTGAAACTGAGAGCCATGATGCCGCTTGTAGACGCAGCCCGCTTATTGGTACTTTCGAAAAAAATACCCGGAAACAACAGCACTATCAGCCGATTGAGACGCTTATCGGAAGAAGAACCGCAAAACAAAAAACTCTACGATAGCTGCATCAAAGCTTTTCGTATATTGCTTCGTTTTAGAACCATAGAAGGTCTGGAACATGGGGATAGTGGACGCTATATAGATATAAAAAACCTGAGTAAAAGGGATAAATTGAAATTAAAAAACTGTTTTAAACCTATTAAGGATTTGCAAGAGTTGCTAAAAGTCCGTTTCTCACTAGCCCAAATGACCTAATTCTAACTATGAAACAACAACAACGAATACATTAAACCATTCTTTATATGTTTTCTATTTTTCAAAAAAAGAAAGACTATCCCAACTATTGGCAAGAATATATAGCTAGTTTTAACAGCCCGTATAAAGAAGTACCAACAACTCGTTTTGTGATCTTTGATACCGAAACTACAGGCCTGAATATGCGAACCGACAGGATACTTTCTATTGGTTGTGTGGGAGTATATGATTATACTATAAAAATTGCCGACCAATTGGAAAGCTATCTACTACAAGAAAAATACACCTATAACACCGTAGAGATTCACGGCATTCTAAAAGCGGGGCGATTGGATAAAGTTAAAGAAGAGGAAGCGATTATTCAGTTTTTGGATTATATCAAAAATGCAGTTTTGGTAGCACATCATGCCGATTTTGATGTTGGCATGATAAACTTGGCTCTAAAAAGAATGGGCTTGCCGAAGCTAAAAAACAAAGCCATAGATACTGCTTTTATGTATAAAGAAAGTAGTTTTTGTAAAAACCAATATTCGCCTATTAATCTGGATGTGTTGTCCAAAAAATTTCATATTCCCAAACACGACCGTCATACCGCCAGTGGGGATGCTTATATTACAGCCCAACTATTTTTGAAGCTACTAAAAAACCTAGAACGAAAACCACAGTTTAGACTCAACGACTATTTTGGTGGACCTCCTAGTTTGGCGAATTTTTGAGCACCAAAAGTCACGCCTTTTGGTTATATAATGGTTGTAGGTGTACCTTTACATATTAAGGCAAAAAAACACCATACCAAAATCCCATATCTATTTCCTTCCCACTTCATCGGTATTTTATCCCAATTGGTGTTTTTGCACTTTAGTAAAAGCTCCTTTCCTTTCAATTTTGCAGGGTAATTAAACATTATCCTCATGAAAAAGAAAACAGCTATTATTTTATTAGGCCTCATCATCCTACAATGGAACCACATTTTTTCCCAAAGCATACACGGAAAACTTACCGACCAAAACAAGCAAACGATTGCATTTGCCAATGTGCTGCTATACAATGGCAACGAAGAGGTTGTAAATGGAGTGGCTTCTAATGAAGAGGGGGTATTCTTGTTCGAAAACTGTACTAGCGGATCCTATTATTTGGAGATTTCTAGTTTAGGCTTCAAAACCTATACCAGTCCTACTATAAAGATCACCAATCGGGATGTGCAACTAGAAACCATCGTTTTGTACGAAGAAGTCAATAGTTTGGAAGAAGTAATTGTAGTTCAAAAACGACCTACCATTAAACAAAGTGCAGGTAAACTAACCTTAGACTTAAGCCAGACCAACAGCGTACAATCCAATATACAGGATGTGGTAAAGAAGCTACCTGGAGTAGTGGTATCCAACAATGGTCTTCAATATGCTGGACAAAGCAACTTGCGTATTCTAATAAACGGGAAGACCACTGCCTATATGGATATCGGTAACCTATTGAAAGATATGCCAGCGGACAATATAGCCAAGGTGGAACTCATTCAACAACCTGGTGCAGAGTTTGAAGCGGAAGGTAGTGGACCACTGATCAATATTATACTAAAGAAAAATGTACGTATAGGCACCCATGGTAGTATACGAGCCATGGCTGGGTATGCAGAAGATTTCACCTATAGCACCAATGCCTCAATTAGCAGTTACAAAAACAAGCTCAATTGGCAATTATACGGAGGTATACGACAAGGAAGTTGGGGCGAGTATTTGCGCTTAGAAAGAAAGGTGATAGACGAACGGTATGTGCAAGAATCAAATCGTCCGCAAGATCCTTTTAGCAGCAATATAGGAACCAATATCGATTACCACCTCAGCGAGCAACAGCAGCTAAGCCTAGAGACCTATTATTACCATTCCGATTCCGATCGAATTACCTACAATACGACCTCCATCACATCGGGGGGAGCTACCAACCAACTCTTTACCAACAATGTATTTGACAGACAACGCAGCAATTACCGCATCAATCCGCATTATGTGTACGAAAACGACAGCCACAAAATAGATTTGGATTATCAGTACGTCTACTATCAAGACGATGGGGACAACCAATTGCTACAACAAGGCAATAGCAGTATTGCTTACACCGATCGCAGATACTTACAAGATGCCACCTATGCCATACATAGCTTTAAAGGGGATTATACATGGCGCCTAAATGAACAAACCAAGATACAAGCAGGCACAAAATACGCACAGGTAGAAAACAATAGCAATCTAAAAGCTTTTGCAGCCAACGGCAACAACTGGGAACTACAAAACGCTGCTTCGAATACCTTTTTGATAGACGAAAACATCTTGGCATTCTATTCCAAAGCCAATTGGCAAAACGACCAATGGCAAATCGAAGCAGGCTTGCGCTGGGAACAATCACAAACCGATGGCACCTCCCAGGCTACCAATGAAACCCGAAGTAGAACCATTCCAGCCTTCTTTCCATCATTCTCAGTGAACCGTATGTTGGGCGAACACTTCGGACTAGGAGCCGCATATAGTTATAGAATAGAACGCCCAGATTACAACAGCCTGAATGCCTTTGTGAGTTATTACGATTCCCATGCCTACGAAGCAGGAAACCCCAACCTACAAGCAGCCTTTACCCATAGTTATAAAATACACCTGAGTTATGACCAACAGCCTTTTTTTACCGCTGGCTATAAAGCAACCAATGATGCCATTTTTCAGGTGATTGAACAGGATGATATTACAGGAGAAATCGCAAGAACTACCATCAACCTAGCAAAAAATTACAATTGGAACTTTCGACTTCTAGCCCCATTAAACTTCGGAGAGAATCTAGAAGGCTATACCGGTATGATAGCTGCGTATAACCATTTTGAGGACAATAGCCTCCATATTCCTTTGCAATTAAAAAAATGGAATTACACTTTTTTCTTTAATATACAATACCAACTACCATGGCAATTGGAAGCAGAAGCAGATTTTGTATATCTAAGCGGTGGTTTGGACGGACAAATGATACATGATAGATTAAGCAATTTGGACCTTAGCATCAGTCGCAGGTTTTTAAACAAGAAATTGAATGTAAGCCTATCATACGAGGAATTGTTGCAGCATCCGTTTAAAGCAAGCATTCAATACGACAATATCGATGCGAACTTATATGGTCTCAATCCGATGAAAAATGTATATTTACAAGTTCGATACAGCTTTGGAGATGCCTTTCAGAAAAAGAAAAATAGAAAAAATAAAAACGACGAATCAGATCGCATTCAAAACAATAACTAATTCGACATGAACACCAAACTCAACAAATCGGACTATTGGTTGATCGGAATTTATTTTTTCCTTTCTTGGCTCTTCACCACTACAGATTATTATTTCGAAGGAAATGCCAAAACCATAGAAATGATTGTAGATGCGCCAGTACAACTTGTGGTTACCCTTTTTATGTTGTATATTTTTATGTACTACCTCATACCCAAGTATTTGGTTGAAAACAAAAACTATTGGATGTTCTTTAGTTTGAGTTTGCTTACCCTTATTGCTCTAGGAGGCATAGATGTACTCATTCTACAATGGACAGGTGGCAACCAATTTGGAAGCATGCTCAAAAAACCTATTCATTTCATATACAAATCTATAGCCACCGCATCCAACAATATCGCTTTGTTGTTTGGTATATTGCTTACCAAAAAGTTTTATGAGAGTCAGATTGCGATGGTTTCTATGGAAGAAAAGCGCAGAGAAAACGAACTAAAAATGCTACGCTCGCAGATCGATCCGCATTTTTTGTTTAACAACCTCAACACCCTAGATGCCCTTATAGACACGGATACCCAAGCATGCAAAACCTATATCCAACGGCTCAGCAAACTCTATCGGTATCTGATTCAGACCAAAGACGCGGAAGTCATGCCCCTAGAAGAGGAAATGCAATGGGTGCAGCATTATATTTACCTTATAGAAACCCGTTTTAAAAAAGATTACCAATTTCATATTGCTATCTCACAAGATCTAAGCGGATTCTATATCCCCACCGGAGCCCTGCAACTGGCCTTGGAAAATGTGGTAAAGCACAACCACGCTACAGACAACCAATACGTAGAGGCATCTATTCAATTTGCAGCGGATCAAATCTGTATTCGCAACAATAAAACCATAAAGAAAAACACCGACAGTTTGGGCACTGGCTTAAAGAACTTAAAAGCCAGATACCAGCTGCTATCGGATAAACAAATTGAGATAGAAGAAAACGACCACAGTTTTCAAATATGTCTCCCCTTACTCACTTTAAGCACCGATTCTTAACATGATACGCATCCTAATTATAGAAGACGAAATACCTTCTTTTGAAAAACTCCTGCTCTATAGCCAAGAGTATTTCTCCAACGATATGCAATACGATTGGGCCAGATCTGTAATAGAAGGCACCCAATTTCTTCAAAAACAAAACTACGATCTTATCCTATCCGATATCGCCTTATTGGACGGTAATGCATTTGATATTTATAAAAAAATAGCCATTCCCTGCCCCATTATTTTTTGTACCGCTTATGACAATTATCTCATAGAAGCCTTTCAAACCAATGGTATAGCTTATGTGCTAAAGCCCTATAGCAAAGAAAAACTAGAAGAAGCTTTTGCGAAATACCAAAAATTGTTTCCGAAAAGCGAAAATGAGAACGTTAGTTCCCTGCTAATGGAGCAATTGCAAGAGATTGTACAACAAAGCAATACGAACTACAAAAAGCGCTTTGTCATTAAAAAGAGCAATGGTATATTTTTGCTTCCCACACAGGAAATCGCAAGTATTACAGCCCAAGGTGATTTTTGTACCGCTATTACACCAGAGGGCAAACAACATAGCATCAACCAAAGTATTGGGAGCTTACAAGATGTATTGGATCCCAAATTGTTCTTTAAGATCAATAGATCCCAATACATTCAATTGGCATCTATTCAAAAAATAGAAAACCATTTTAAAAATCGCCTACTCATATACCTAAAAGGGCATAACGAACCGCTAATGACTAGTACAGCAAGTACTGCTGCCTTTCGAAAGTGGCTATCCTAAAGGCATGCCTTTAGGTTGTATGAAATGACTAGGTGTGCCTTTTGGTTATAAAAGCCGACTGTATCGCTTTAGAGTTTTTATTTCTCCCCTTTTAAAAAAAATAAGGTCACCACGACAATGGCTTTGGTTAGTTTTTTGGAATAGCATTTCCTAATTCGTCATACCCATATATTCTTGCCAATAAACTTCTTTCATTTAAGAATAAATGCTGTTCTACTGATATAGAACTATCTTAATTTTTGGATAGCAAGTATCTACAATTTCTAAGATAATTGCCAAACCCAAACTGCAATCCTAACATATAAAAACACATCAAAAAAAGTTTTTTCTTACTAAATTTCATCTTTTTACTTAATTTTGCATTAATATAAAACTTATTATATGAGCAAAACAATATACTTTTTACTAATCTCCATATTTATAAATGCACACGCACTAGCACAAGCCAAAGCACTCGATTCCATTTCGTTAAAGAATATTTTTGATAAAATGTTAGATGATTATCTTCCAGAAAGTGATTTAACAGAAAATGCAAAAAGAGTAGACAATTGTATTAGAGACACTAAAGAAGGGTATTATTTAACTTGTATAGAAATACAGTGGGATGTAGATTGGCAAGCAGACTTTGATAAAGACGGAAATATGGATACGGTAATTCGTGTACTAAATTCAGGTATGGGTGGAGGTGGAAACATGTATGGCTATACCATTAACATTTTGCTTTTAAATGCAGACCAAACTATTAAAAATAATATGGACATTTTTTCAGGTGGTAAATTCAGTGAATCGAGTTTAGATATTCAAGATGTTAGGAATGATACCATATACCTTACTTATGAACAAACTTGGTTTAGTGATACCAAAAAAGACCATGATGATTTAATATCATTAGATCTAGAGCTTGTATATAAAAACGGAAAAATACAAAGCAAACATTACCAAAAATGTCCTATTTCCATAATGGACAAGACCATTTTTAAAAAAGATTTACCTTATCTAATTGAAAGAAAATCAGACATAGATGAAAGTTTTGAAGTTACTCAAATAGAAGTCCTTAAAATAACAAATGAACCAAATTATTACGCGTATATATGCGGATGTACAAACATCTATTTACACTTCGGCCGCAAACTTCCCTATACCAACGATACAACTATAAGTTCTACCTCTATTTTGAAGGAGTTTTTAAATTATGTCGATTTTCTAGTTCATCACACAAGATATAAAACAGTATTAGCGCAATTACATAACAAGCTACAACTATTGGACACCTCCAAAATTCAAATGAATTCAGATTCTACTTATACCTTTGAAATACAACTAAAAAACAAATGGTCTGCCTTACTCGAATATTCTAAAAGGGACAAAAAAATCTTTATTGAAGTATCTTTAAAAAGAATTGAAAAGGAGCTTAATGAAGATTTCTGGCTGGAACTACAAAAAAAAATTACCAAAAGCTAATAATTTTAATTCGTATTCTTCATTATGGTTAGTCCACTACTGTTGAAAGATACCCATATGAAATTATTTCGTGAGGGGTAGTAGGGATCGCTTTTTATACCATTTCTAGTTTGAAATGCCCTTAAAAGAAATAGATGATTTTTTTCTTTAAAGATAAATGAATATAAAATGCCACCACACGAAAGGAT
>JAOXRU010000230.1 GCA_025800395.1 Flavobacteriaceae bacterium | reverse complement strand
TTTATCGTGAGAAAAAAACCGTTGATCCGACAACGGGCATTTTAACCGAAAAATCGAGTGCTTTCAGCGAGTTTAATCGCATCGAATCCTTTACTGGGGCTACATTTGTAACAACAAAACAACCCAAGTCATGAAAACTTTTTTAACCATCTTCGCTCTTGTAACTTTCGTTTTTACTGCTACTGCTAAAGACAATAAAGAAGTTAAGCTTCCTAAGATGAAGATCGAGAAAGTTACCACCGAAAACGGGAAAGAAGTTGTTCGTGTTCACAAAAACAAAAATTACAAAGTAATCAAAGCGCTAAACTTTACCACCAAAAAGAGTTCTTTGATGGCTTAATTAAAATAAAGAGATTTTTAGATATAAGAGAATTTAGGTTAATGCAAAAAATTCGCTTTCTTCACGGAAAGCGATTTTTTGGTTCTACGCACTATCTAACACCAATTCTATTTTAAAATCACCTCAATAAACAACCCTTTTTTCCTTTAAGGGCATTTCAAAATAGAAATGGTATACACTAAATTGTAAACCCTAACACAATATAGAAAATTGTAGCCAACACTCCTCCCAACAAAGCATAAGGTAATTGGGTGTTCACATGATCTATATGGTCCGAAGCCGAAGCCATAGAAGAAATTATAGAAGTATCGGAAATTGGAGAACAATGATCGCCAAAAATCCCGCCACCCAGGGTAGCAGCAATTACCAATACTACATTTGTATCGTGTATTTGCGCCATTGGAACAGCAATTGCCATCATTATTGCAAAAGTTCCCCAAGAGGTACCTGTGGAAAAAGCTATAAAAGAACTTATTAAAAATATCACCGCTGGTAAAAACTCTGGCGACAACCAATCCTTAGACCATTCTGCCACAAACAATCCAGTACCTAAGGCCTTACAGGCATCGCCTATGGCAAAAGCTAACAACATAAGCAAAGCCAAAGGCATAAGCTCACTAATTCCTTTTAGCACAAGATTTACCATTTCTTTAGTTCTCATAATACCTTGCACCCTATACATAAGCATGGCTACCAATATTGCAGTTAATACCGCATATAGAACCGAAGAGGAACCCGAACCTTTTCCAATTGCTTGAAACAAATGATCGGTAAAACCCGAGGATTGGTTTACTGCATTCCATCCAGTAAATGCCAAATTTACTGGCATCATCAGCACCATTACCACCAAAGGCACTACCATATTAAATGCCTTTGGTCGCACGCCTTCTTTTGGCTCTAAAGCAGTAACCTCATCCGAAATCATTGGCTTAGAGCCTTCATTAAACAATTTTCCTGTTTCTCTAGTGCGCTTTTCAGCCTTAGCCATAGGCCCTATGTCTTTTTTAGATAAAACAACCAAAAAAACAATAAGAATGGCCAGTATGGGATAAAAATTATACTTAATCGAGCTAATCATCAGCGCAAAAGGATTCTCAAAACCTTGTGCCAACAGTAGCCCCATAATAAAAGCTCCCCAAGCATTAAAGGGTATTAGTATAGAAGATGGCGCAGAACTCGAATCGGCCAAATAAGCCAACTTTTCTCTTGGAATTTTCATTTTATCAAAGATTGGGCGATACAGGGTTCCAACGGTTAGCGAACTAATACTGGTTTCTACAAACAACAATAATCCGGTAACAGTTGCCAAAACCTGAACCACTACCCTACTTTTTCCTCCTTTTTTAGATTCTAAGCGTTGCATCCAATTTTGTAAACTTTGAATAAAACCAGCTACGCCTCCAGAATATTGTATAAATAAAAGTAGTGCACCTACTAAAGCACTAAACATAATGGTGCGCGTATTGCCTTCGCTCTTAAACACATTTACCATACCTTCTATGGTAGCCAAAGTGCCGTCTATTATGTTCCAATCATTAATAATTAACCATGAAAACCATATCCCCAATACCAAGGCGATATAAACTTGTTTGGTGCGCAATGCCAAAACGATTGCCACTAACGATGGAATAACAGACAAGTACCCAAAATGCTCCATATATTGTTGTTTTTGTTCTGTAAAAAGCAGAATGCCCTAAATTGATCGCACAAAATAGACAATTTTTGATAAAACACACGGATAACAACTTGTTTTAAATGTTTCCCAAAAAACAAAACAGAATAAGATGTTTACAACAAGGTGTTTAAAACAAAACTCTCTCATTACAAAAGAAACTTTAAAAACTTCTTGGTTTTAATTCAAAAAAGGTTGTATATTTGCCGTCCATATCGCGGGATAGAGCAGTAGGTAGCTCGTCGGGCTCATAACCCGAAGGTCACAGGTTCGAGTCCTGTTCCCGCTACTAGAAATAATAAGGGTTTCAAGAGATTGAAACCCTTTTTTTATTCCCTTTGGATCGATCCGGATCAAGCGTAAAACGGGGGATCAAGCGCAAAACTTGTGGCGTAATAATAATTTTTAGAGTTTTGTATAAAAATTAGAATTGGAAGCTACAGCACTACTAGAACATTTTTTGCCGGAGGGCTTATTAGAATATTTTGAAATTAGCGCAGTAAAACAAGCCAAAGATAAACTCACCTTGGTGTTGGAAGAAAAACCACTTCCAAAAGAAGAGCAATCCTCCAAGGGCTTGCATTCCAAAGGTTTTTATCCAACAGTTCAAATTCAAGATTTCCCTATCCAGAAACTTTTAGCGTAGATGCCCGAACAATAAGATCGGTAGCAATTTCTATGGTCTTATGCACCACTAATCCCTCCTTACGATCGATTCCTATTTCTTTAATCAAATATTTAATAGCGGTTTTACCAATAATGTTTCCTGGCTGATTTATGGTGGTAAGTTTCGGCTGAATAATCGTTGAAGAAAATGAATTACTAAATCCAACTACTGCTATCTCTTCGGGTATTGCAACTCTAAATTTGTTCAACACTTGCATGGCTCCAATAGCACAAGTATCTGTAATTGCAAAAATTGCATCTGGTCTTTCCTTTAAACTCAAAGCCAAATTGGCCAACTCCCTACCTTTTTCCAAAGACAAATCCTCAACACTAAACACCAATTTAGGATCTATGGGTATATTATGATCTGAAAGTGCTTGTAAATAACCTTCAAATCTTCGTTCCGATGTCAATAATTTTTCGGTTTCCTTAAATATCGCTATTCGTTTTTTACCAATATTTATTAGGTGCTCCACAGCATGATATGCTGCTTTTTTATCATCTACGATGATTTGTGTACAAGGTATTTTTGTGGAAACCTTATCGAACATAACCAAAGGTACTCTTTCTAATATTTTTAATATATCTTCAACCCCCTCGGTGGCTTTCGTTAAAGACAATAATACCCCGTCTACATTGTATTGTATCATGTTATGCAACATTTCTATCTGGGTTTTGTGACTGTTCTTAGACTCGGATATGATTACTTTGTACCCTTTTTTCTCGGCATGCCCTAGTATCCCTTCCAACATCGTAGATGTGAAATAGTGAGAAATTTTTGGCACCACTACACCTATGGTTCGCGATCGATGATTTCGAAATCCCTGTGCAAACAAATTTGGATAATAATTCATCTCCTTGGCTTTCTGGGTTACCAATTTCTTCGTCTTGGGACTAATATCATAATGTCCTTTTAGGGCTCTAGAAACAGTAGAAATAGAAAGATTTAACTCCTGAGCAATGTCCTTTAAAGTCACACTTGTTTTCTTCATTACCAACTTCTTTATATTTCAAATTTAAAAATTGCAAACGTTTTCGCAAACGTTTTCGTAAGTTTTTGTTGCATTTATCGTAAAACTAAGCTTTGTTATTTGATACTTTTACAATAAACACAACACTAATTTAGCATTATAACAATGAAAAGAATATTACTCACTATGTGGTGTTTACTAACTGTTTCTGTTGGTGTAGCACAAACCCAAATTTCGGGTACCGTTAAAGACGATTCTGGTGTTCCAATTGCAGGAGCCAATGTTCTAATACAAGGAACAACTTCTGGTGCTTCCTCAGATTTTGATGGTAACTTTTCGTTTACTTCCGATCTAACAGGTACGCAAACCATTCAAGTTTCATACATTGGTTTTGAAACTCTTCGACAATCGATCGACTTAAATGGAAGCCCCATTCGTTTAAATTTTATTCTAAAATCGGGTAACGCATTAGACGAGGTAGTTCTTACTGCTACATCTTCGACGCGTTCTCAAAAAGAAACACCGCTTTCCATTACTTCTTTGGGACCAGAAAAGCTCGCACAGAAAAGCACTAGTAGCCAGGCAGATATTTTAAGATCGGTACCTGGCATTACTGCTGAAGGTGGTGGTGGAGAAGTTGCCTCCAACATCTTTGTTCGCGGTTTACCTTCTGGAGGACAATACCAGTTTAATCCATTACAAATCGATGGAATGCCTGTTTTGAGTACATTTGGACTCAATTCTTCTGCTCATGATGTGTATTTTAGAAACGATATTGGCATCAAAAGCCTAGAATTTGTGCGTGGTGGATCCTCCATTTTATACGGTGTTGGATCGGTGGCAGGGATAATAAATTATACGAGTGTAACCGGAACCGCAACGCCAAAGGCAAAAATTCGGCTAGAATCTGCTACCAATTCTCGCTTCAAAGCCGATTTTCTAACGGCGGGCCCTTTGGGTGGCGAAGACACAAGTACTTTTTATGCTCTTTCTGGAATGGTTCGATACGACGATGGCCCCCTAAAAACAGGTCTGCCTACCGAAGGTTTTCAACTGCGTGGAAATATTAAACACCTTACCGATAAAGGATCCATTACTTTTTCTGGACAATTTATAAACGATAAAGTACAATTTTTCTTGCCCTTACCTCTTGAAGGTGGTTCTCGCGATCGTTTAACTGGAAATAACGGCCAAGAAATATTTACCTTACAAACTGCAGCAGCTTCAGACATTGCATATGCCACACCAGACGGGATGTACCATTCGCCTATAGAAGATGGAGTGGCCACCAGAGGTGGTTATTTTATGGCACAGTTTAAACACAACTTTAACGACAACCTAAAAATGGATGCCAAATTGCGCTATTCCAAATACGCACATCAGTTCAACCTTTTCTTAGATGGTAGCGGTGTTTCTGGATCCAAAGCTGTGGAAACACAAGCGGAGTACCTAGCTGCTAGGGGGTTAGATGCTGCAACAACTTTTTCTTACCTAAACGGACAACCTCTTGCGGCAAATGCCAAGCTTTTCGAAAACCGCATTTTAGACCGAAGCCGCCCCTTACAGGAATTGGTCTCAGACATTAAAATAACCAAAATGGTCGGGAAGCACACCTTTACCGCTGGTACATTTTTATCTAGATCCGATGCGGGAGATTTTAATGTTATTACCCGTTATTTGAGCGAATTAAACAACAGACCCGAACTGGTAGAGGTATCTGGTTATTCCGAAAACGGGGTAACCGGAAGAGCAATCGCTTACACCAATCGCAACATTACCAGTAACAAAATAGCGGTGTTTTTAACCGACGAAATAAAATTAGATCGTTGGAATCTAGACATCGGTTTGCGATACGAAAGGGCTTCTGGAACCATCGAAAACGAGGGCAAAGAATCCTATACAGTAGATAATACTGGTATTGCCAATCTGGATGAAGTTACCTGGGGTAATGGTGCCTGGACGCGTGGTAAAGTAGATGCTAACGGTTTTGCAGTTGCCCTAGCTGCACTCTATAAAATAAATGACAACCTGAGTGCTTATGGTAACTTTTCTAAGGGGTACTTCTTCCCCGAATTACGTGGGGTGCAATTTAACGAATTAGACCAACCATCTAGCTACGAGCCCGAAAACATCATTCAAGGTGAATTAGGGGTAAAATATGGAAATTCTAAATTTTCGGGCACACTAGCTACCTATTTGGTTAGCTTATCCGACAGAAGATCGGTTAGTTTTGTAAACGCTCCCGGTGGAGGTTTTACCGAATTGGTAGACACCCAAGACACCAATACTTTTGGCGTAGAAGGTACTTGGAACTGGTATTTTGCACAAGGGTTTAATTTCGGTGGTAGCATGACGTATCAGGCACACGAAATTACCAAGTCTTCTAAAAATCCAGAGTTCGAAGGAAACGAACTCAGAAGACAACCCAATTTTATATCTTCTTTCAATTTAGGGTACGACAACGATGCATTCGATGCCCAATTTACCTATAACTATACAGGCAAAAAGTTCTCCAACGACAGCAATAGCATCGAACTAGATGCCATAGGATTGGCAGGATTAAATGCTGGTTATACATTTAATCTAAATTCGGAAGGTGGTAAAGAAACTCTACGTTTGGGAATGCAGGTTTTTAACCTTTTCAATAGTGTAGGTGTTACCGAAGGTTCTCCTAGGCTTAATAACGACCAAACCGAAGAAGAGTTTTTTGTGGGTAGACCAGTGCTGCCAACCCGATTGTTCTTTAACGTAACCTTTGATTTTTAAAAAATATATAGCGTTAGTAATTTGATACCATTTCTAGTTTAAAATCACCCCAATAAATGGTGCGTTTAATTCTATACCTCAATTTATGAATAGTTTAAAAAAAGAAGCAATTTCGGTATTGCAAGGAAACTGGAAAGACTATTTTAGCATTCCTTGTGCTAATTTATATCCATTTCAATGGTTTTGGGATTCTGGATGGATTGCTATTGGTCTCGCCCATTTCGACATGCAAAAAGCAGAACAAGAAATACAAACCTTGTTAAATGCCCAATGGAACAATGGTTTTATACCGCACATTGTCTTTCATACCGATAGCGATTCTTATTTCCCTGGACCAGATTTTCATCGGGCAGATATACATCCCAATGCCTCTCCAGAATACCGATCTACGGGTATGACACAACCCCCTGTGACTGGACTGGTACTTCAAGAGCTTTATCGTATTAGTAAAAACAAGAAAGCTAGTCTTGATTTTATACACTCCGTAATCGACAAGGTATTTCGAAACCACCAATATTTTTACCAACACAGAGACCCTCACCAAGAGGGTCTCGTATATATCTATCACAATTGGGAATCGGGAACCGATAATTCCCCCATGTGGGACGATATATGGGCTACAATGAATCCTCCAAAATATGAGTTTGAGAGAAGAGACACAACCCATGTAGACGCGACTCAAAGACCATCCAATAGAGAATACGACCACTATTTACATATTATCGAAATTGCAAAAAAACATCAATATAACGATGCGAAGATAGCTGCACATTCTCCCTTTCTTGTGCAAGATCCTCTGTTTAACGCCATGCTTATAAAGTCTAACCAAAGTCTTATCGAATTGTATGAGATTATTGGGAATAACCAAGATAAAATTGTACAGTTACAGACCTGGCAGCACAAAGCCAAAACCGCCTGCAACAGCAAACTATTCGACAAAGAGCTTGGTGCGTATATCCATTACGATTTGCGAAACAACAGACCGCTGCGGTATTTATCGTCTTCGTCTTTTGCTCCTCTTTATGCCAATATACCAGATGCGAATCGTGCAACTGCTATGGTTCAGGTTCTCTTAGAACGCTTTGGAGGAGAAGACCAATATTTATGTGCTTCTTTCGATCCTACGCATGAAAAATTCAATGCAAAAAAATATTGGCGGGGTCCGGTTTGGATCAACCTCAATTGGATATTATACAAAGGACTTTCGCAATATGGTTTCGACCAAATTGCAGAACGACTTCGACAAGACACCATAGAACTCATTCGCAAAAATGGTTTTTATGAATATTTCGATAGTCGAAAAACGGCACATCAACAGGGAAATGCAGGATATGGTGGAAATCACTTTTCTTGGAGTGCCGCCTTATTATTAGATCTATTAGAATACGAATAACATATAGCTATAACCCCCTAAAATAACAGGGATCTTTTGCGTAAAAAAACAAATGTCATTTTATATTAATTTAGCTATAATTGCTGCGATTAGTTTCTCGGCAAAATAGGTGCCTTAGTGAGACACCCTTACCGGATACCTGTTTATTCTAAACAAAACACAAGTGAATGAATTATATAGACTATATCATAATTATTGCCTACTTACTCGCTTTCTTGGGTATCGGGTACTTCTTTAAAGAAAATAAAGATTCCAAAGACTACTTTTTGGGTGGACAATCCTTGGGTTGGTTTCCTCTTAGTCTATCCACCATGGCAACCCAATTGTCTGCTATTAGTTTTATTTCTGCTCCTGCATTTGTTGGGCTAAAAGATGGTGGCGGTTTACAATGGTTAACTTACGAATTTGGCGTTCCTCTGGCCATGGCCTTTTTACTCATTGCTATTATACCGAGCTTGTATAAATCGGGCATCGTTAGTGTATACGAATACTTGGAAAAACGATTCGATGCATCTTCCCGTTTACTTATTAGTTTTGTCTTTCAGATAAGTCGTTCGGTAGCAACTGGTGTAATGGTATACACCATGGCTCTTATTCTACAAGCTACCATAGGCATCGACTTTTGGGTGTCTATTTTACTTATTGGAGTTATCACCCTCATCTATTCTTTTCAGGGTGGCATGAAAGCGGTAATTTGGGGAGATGTAATACAAATGTGTATCTTGTTTTTTGGTATTGTAATTTGTTTAGTATACGGATTGAGCGAACTTGGTGGTATTGATAATTTTATTACTCATGTAGATAAAGATCGTCTCCTTGCTGTAGATTTCTCTAAATGGGGATTTCACAATGAAAATGGGACCGATGAATTTGGTTTTTGGCCAATGGTAATTGGCGGTTTTTTCTTGTATGCTTCCTATTATGGTACCGACCAAACCCAATCGCAGCGATTGCTTTCTGCCAATGGTATGCCTACTATAAAAAAACTGTTGCTAGCCAATGGCTTGTTTCGATTCCCAATTACCCTCACCTATTGTATTATGGGATTGGTACTTGGTACTTTATTGTTTCAAGATGCTAGTTTTCTAGATAGTTTAAATCAGGTCTATCAAACCAATATTGGTAGTTTGGAAGGAAAAAAAGCCGATCTCATGGTGCCTGTTTTTATTATAAAGTATTTACCAAATGGCATTATTGGAATCCTTATCGTTGCCATAATGTCGGCTGCAATGTCGTCGCTTAGTTCCACCGTAAACTCTCTCTCGGCAGTTACCTTAGAAGATTTTATTAAGCGTTTTCAACCCCAAATGTCCGACTCTAAATATGTCCGCTATTCGCGTTTCTTATCTGTTTTTTGGGGACTAGTTTGTTTGTTCTTTGCTTTTTTTGCTGGTAGTATCGAAGGTACCGTTATTGAAGTCATTAATAAAATTAGTTCTGTATTCTACGGGCCAATATTGGCTGCTTTTATCTTGGCTATTCTTACAAAAAAAACCCACGCTTTGGGGGCAAATATTGGTATCGTAGCTGGCGTTTTGTTTAATATGTATCTCTGGTTGTATGTTCCGGAAGTATTTTGGTTTTGGTGGAATGCTATTGGTTGCCTCCTTACCATGGTGGTGGCCTATTCTATTAGTTTACTCATTCCCCAAAAAACCAATGAAGGACTTAAAGTTTCATTTTATACAGCAGGCAAAAAAGAAGTATTTCTGTTATTATCTTATTTTGTAATAATTGTTCTCCTTGCAATGGGACTTCACCGTTTGTTTTAGTGCTGCTAAAAATCTGAAAATATGAAAATTGTACTGGCACCAGATAAATTTAAAGGTTCTATAACCGCCGCACGATTTTGTGATATTGTAAGTACGGCTATACTACAAATAATTCCCAGCGCACAAATACTAAAGCTACCATTGGCCGATGGTGGCGAAGGCACCTTAGACCTATTGCAACATCATTTTCGGGGCTCTGAAATACTTGTAAAAGTGCACGATCCCCTTTTTAGAGATATTGAAGCCACTTATATCTATTTGGCAAAAAACAAAACTGCTTTTATCGAAATGGCTGCCGCTTCTGGTTTACAATTGCTTCAAAAAGAATTACAAAATTGTAGCCACACTACCAGCTTTGGTACTGGAGAACTTATAAGGCATGCAATTACTCATGGCGCCAAAACCATTGTGGTTGGCATAGGAGGAAGTGCTACCAACGACGGTGGTGTGGGAATGGCTACTGCTTTGGGTTATCGATTTTTAGATAAAAACAATTTACCCATAACCCCTACAGGAATAAACCTTACCAAAATACAATATATAGACGATTCTCAGGTCTTAGCCGGTCTACATGATGTGCATTTTAAAATTGCTTGCGATGTGGATAATCCTTTATATGGTAAAAATGGTGCTGCTTTTGTATACGGAGCACAAAAAGGAGCCTCTGCCAAAGAAATACAGCAGTTAGACCAGGGACTGGAACATTTGGCAACCTTGGTTTTAGAAAACTCGCAAATAGATCTACAAGCCATAAAAGGAAGTGGCGCAGCTGGTGGTATGGGTGCTGGAACAGTGGCTTTTTTAAATGCTAGCTTACACTCCGGAATTTCTCTTGTAAAGGAGCTTATTTCATTTGAAAACGCAATTCGAGATGCCAATTGGATCCTCACTGGAGAAGGGCTACTAGATCGGCAAACGCTATCTGGGAAAACAATTTATGGCGTATTAGAATCGGCTAAAAAACAACATATACCCGTGGCTACACTCTGTGGAAACACTACCCTAACGAATTTGCAAATTAAGCAATTGGGAATTTCTTATGCCGACACCATAATTGCACACAGCAAGCATTTGAACGACGCAATGACCAATGCAGAAACTTATTTACACACTATTGCGAAGAATTTTGCACGTTCTTTGTTGGTATAGCCCGCCTAAACAAACCTTTTCTATAGTATACAAGCATATTCGGGTTTAACATTTTATCTCTATTTTTTCCAACATCTTCTTTGCATTAGCATTATTAGGATTTTTATTCAAAGAAATCTTATAGTACTTTATAGCCTCCTCTGTTTTATCCAATGCCAACATGGCTTCGGCATAACTATCGTATGGGTTGTCTTGCTCCGGATACATCTCTATGGCCAATGCAAATACCGCTGCGGCTCCTTTGGCATCTGCTTGGTTTAGCAAACGATACCCTGCTACGATTAGCTCTTGCTCATCGGTATAGTATTGCTTATCGTGCTGGTGTTTTTTGTAAAAACCTATACCCGCCTTTACACCACTACTGGCAATTACCTTCTCCATGTGCATAGCCAAAGGTTTTCTTGGAAAATCATAACCAGATCCGTTGAGTATCCCCAGTATGCCTTTAGTCATGCTATTTAAATAGGCTCTACTGGTATTGTTTAGTAACACAATAGTAACATCCCATTCGGGTACTTTTACTAGCAAGCCACAATAGCCGTCTATTACCCCCGTATGCCCAATGGTGTTTATCTTCTCCTGAGTGTTTCCTATAGTTCTTGGTATCACCTCTAAGCCGTAGGCATAAAAGCCACCTGTTTTTTCATCGGCTATATGTGCTTTGGTATAGGCCGCCACCAAACCTTTTGGCAATATTTTATGCCATCTACTACTCCAAGTATACAAATCTTCTACACTACTTATTATGCCTCCGGCTGCATAAGCCTTAGACATATTGGCCTTATTTACTGCGTAATAGTTGCCCCAGCTTTTATGGTAGCCATTGGTCATTTTGGCTTGAAGCTTATTGCTAGGGCTATAGCTAGTGGCTTTCATCTCTAGGGCTTCAAACAACTCGTATTCCAACACTTTTTCATAGGGTTGTTTGTACATATATTCCAACAAATAGCCCAAGAGTACATAGCCCATATTGCTGTACCCAAAATGCCCTATTTGTGCTTGGTGTATGGGTTGTTCCAAGATGGTATCTACCAATTGCTCCGGACTGTAATACTGCCCTTCTTCAAAGGGAATATCTCTTGCCAAACCACTGGTATGGGTAAGCAGCTCGTGTATAGTGGCTTGTCCTACAGGCTTTTGTTTCCATGCTGGAATAAAATCGGATATAGGACTTTGCAAAGTCACCCTATTCTGTGCCACCAATTGCAATACCAACATGGCGGTAAAGCTTTTAGTAATAGATCCTATTTGGTACTTGCCTTCTTCGGTATTGGGTACCTCCCATTCTATATTGGCATAGCCATAGCCTCCTTTGTGTAGTATTTCTCCTTTTTGGGCAACCAAAACACTGCCATTAAAGCCTTGTATATTGGTGTATTCTTGCACCAAGTTGGCAATATCTTCCGACTTTCTATGTTTTTCTGCAAGGCTAGTATCTGCCAAAACTAATTCTTCTTTGTTGGTGGGTTGTTTGCAGCATAGTAGTAAAAATGCCAAGCTATATAGCGCATAAACCATACGATTCTTTCTCATAATTTTTTGTTTTTTATTATACTGTTTTTTACATAGTGTAATACCATATCTTGCTGTGCCAATACTTCAGAAATACTTGCAAACACTTCCACATCGGGCACAATACAAGTTTCTTCTGGGAGCTGTACACCTAATAAACGGGAAGTGCTATTTGCTAAATGATATTGTAATTTGGTATTGGGTAAACGCAAAAGGGTTTGGCCGGCTGTACAAAACTGATTAGAACCCAACTCTTCTCCTACTATGGCACCCAATTGCAGTTGTTTTGCCTTGGCCATAAAATGTCCGGTAGTAGATTCTCCTCTTCCATCTATTAAAAAATAAATCTGGCCGCCAAAGGTGTTTTCAAAAGGAACAAAGCCAGTAGTAGTTTCGCCATAAGCACCCTCTCCAAAGTAGGTAAAAGCTTGCTTTGCCAAATACCGTAACAAATAGATGCTTGCCTCTGGGGCACCACCACCATTTCCCCGTACATCAATAATGAGATTGCTAGTTTGTGCTTCTAAAATCCGCTGGAAACTGGCATCTATAAATTGGGTGAATTCCTCTAAATTATTCCAAGGATAATAATTAAAGCTACCGATATACAAATAGGCGGTATCTGTTGCTGCATCTAGCTGAAATCGCAGGGGCTTCTCTTCTAAAGGCATGGACCTAGATTCAAATGGCTGTAAGACTTCTTTTGGTGCTAAGACCATCGGATTGTCATTTCCTTTCATTTCTATGGTATATGTTTTGGGAAAACCCAAGGCGTAACCCAACAATACCGAAGACCAGCGATTGAAAAAATGCCGCCTAGCGGTTGGTCTTACTGCCTGAGATGGAATACGTTTGTAGACCTCTTGTAGCAATGCTTTTACCGTTCTCCCATTAATGCGCAAAATTTCGGTGCCTGCGCTTAGGTCCTCTTGTTGGTAGGCATCTACCACATACAACTGTTGCCCTACCCAAGCAACTTGCATAGGAAAGCGTAGTGTTGGCGGTAGCATTTCTACTTCGGTATACATGCCCTGAAAACCACTATGCGAACAACCTATAGCGCTAACTATTTGGCGCACATGCCAACGGAACTCCCCAAAAGGCATGACATCATGCACCAAGGCCTTTTTTTGGGCTACCAACTGCTGTAGCGCTTCCTTAGAAATAAACTTCGTGGCTGCTGGGTGTACTTCTAATATCTTTTGGTGCAACAATTGCAAATCTGCCAAATAGGCTTGCTTGCCGTATTGTTTTTGTAACTTTTCTTTTGGCGATAATTCCTTTTTATGTGGAAATTGGATGCGTGCTATTTGATCTTCCGCATGGAAATTATCCGAATTCATCCGAAAGGCCTTTTGATACATAGTTAAAGATTGCGCAGAATCGCCCATAGCCAAATACACTTCTCCTAAACTATCGTAAGCATTGGCCGAATTCGGAAATACCTCAGCAATAAGCCGAAACACCAAAAGGGCATCGGCTGTTTTGTTTTCCCATAATTGTTTGTAACCAAACATGGTGAGTTCGTCTTCGTTTTCGAAATTGAACTGGTCTGCCTCTTCTTGTTGTAGTTTTTTATATAAAGATATTTTTTCTGGCATAGACAAATTGGCTTGGGCTTGTAAATGCTGGGAAATAGATTTTTTAGCGATTGCAGAGGAAGGTGGCAATACTTTTTTGGATGCGCTTCTTTGGTTTCCCTTGCAAGATTGCAAGACCACCAGACCTAAGAGAAATACACATAGAATATATACACGTGATGACATGAAATTGAATTTTTCATAAAATTAGGTTCAGGAGAAACACCAACTGTCAAAAAAGTGTAAAAGAAGTGTCAACTCTTGTGAAAAATGCCTAATTTATTGGTTATTTGTAGCGCTTATGAAAAAGTACCGCTTGTTTGTTTATGGGATTCTTTTGTTTTTAGTTGCCCTTAGTGGGTGGTTTGCTTTTGTACAAAAAGCAGTATTTCCTTTAGAAGCAGAAAGCAAATTGGCCTTGCGAGAAGTAGGTCACAAGCTCCTATTGGCAAATAAAGATTCCCATTCCCTAGTACAACCAGTACAACAAGTGGCGCCTACTACGTATTTGCTTCAGTTTGAAAAATCTTTGGCCATTTCTCCCGATAGTTTGGTGCACTTTATTAAAGCTAGCGTTGCCAAAACCCAATTGCAAGATTTTTATCTGGTAGAAGTACTCCGCTGTGCAGACCAAGAAGTGGCCTATAGCTTTCGTATGCAGAAAGAAGAAAACAAAAACATTATTCCTTGTGCTACGAGAACCCTCCCAGTAGACTGCTACCAAATACGTGCCTTGTGGAAGCATACGTCCGTTAAAAGTAGTTTCCCCTATACCTTTTACACATTGCTTATTCTGCTTATTGGCTATAGCATTTGGGACCAACTGGGCAATACTGCCAAAACCACCACCCAAAAGACAGTAACAAGCCCGCCAAAAGAACAAGCCATTGCCCTAGGAAGTATATGCTTTTATCCAGAACAACATAAACTGCTTATAGCAGAAACCGATATTGCCCTATCTGCAAAGGAAAACCAACTTTTGCTTTTGCTGGCCTCTAGGTCCAATGCGGTAATTAAAAGAGAGGAGTTGAGCAAGAGAATATGGGAAGACAAAGGTGTGATAGTCGGTCGTAGTTTAGACACCTATATTTCTAAACTACGCAAAAAACTCTCAAAAGACCCTAGCCTACAAATCGTAAATGTACATGGGGTTGGCTATAAGTTGGTGGTTGGGGGGTAGTAGTAGCTTTTTACAAACGGATAACCCGACCAATACGCACCTTAGTGCGGATTGGACGTGGCCATACTAGCGAATGTTAACGAATTATTATGCCTGCGCCTAATAGCTGCTTTCTTGCAATGGCTTTGTTATATTTGAACATTAAAACCAATTGTGTTATGGCATATAGTAGAAGAAAATTTATTTCGTTTTTGGGACAGGCGAGTGTGGGTGCTATGGTGTTGCCTCCGTTTTTGGCGGCTTGTGGCAATAGCAATACACCTAAGAAAAAGGCAAGCCCGGAACAACTGGAAGCGCTTAAAAACTTTGTAATTAAAGGGGTTATACCTTCGGATAAAGACGATTTGCTGCTGGCAGATGGTCTGGAATACCAATTGCTACTGGAGTGGAAGGACGCCATTAACGAGGAAGATTATTTTGGTTTTAATAACGATTTTGTATGCTATATTCCGCTAGACGCAGATACGCCTAATGAGGGATGGCTGTGGGTGAATCACGAATACGTGAACCCTTTCTTTGTGTCGGGTTACGATGGCAATGGACCAAAAACCAAGGAACAGGTAGACCAGGAAATGTATAATGTGGGCGGTAGTGTGGTGCGTATTCGTAAGGAAAATGGAAAGTGGAAGCCGCTAAAAAACCATGCCGATAACCGTAGGTTTACTTCCCAAACGCCTATTGCACTTAACTGGGACCATCCGGTGGCTGGTGCTACCGAAGTTCGGGGCACCAATAGCAACTGCTCGGGCGGTATTACGCCTTGGAATACGTTTTTGAGCTGCGAGGAAAACTACCAAGACTGCTTTGGAGAACGGGTATACGATGCTAATAACCAGGCTAGCTTAGAGGCGAGTTACTACGGCTGGGAACAACAGTACAATTACCCTACCGAACACTATGGCTGGGTGGTGGAAGTGGATCCTAAAACTGGAACGGCACAGAAACATGTTGCTCTAGGACGTTTTGCGCACGAGTGCTGTACGCTATACGAATTGGAAGATAAACGCATTGTTGCCTATAGCGGAGACGATAAGGCGGATGAACACCTGTACAAGTTTATAGGTAGCAAGCCTGGCTCTTTAAAAGAGGGCACGCTTTATGTGGCGGATACTGTAAATGGGGTATGGCTGTCTATGGACTGGGCATCGCAACCTAAACTTAAGGCACGCTTTAAAGACCAAACCGAGGTGCTAGTGCGTGCACGAGAGGCTGCTAAATTATTAGGAGCCACACCGCTAAATAGACCGGAAGATATAGAAATAGACCCCATTACGGGCCATGTAATTGTTAGCCTTACCAACAATAAAAGTAAAGGAGACTACCACGGTTCTCTTTTAAAAGTTGTGGAAAAAGATGGGGCTTTTGATGCCCTTACTTTTACAGCATCTACCTATATGGCTGGGGGCGAAGAAAATGGTTTCTCTTGCCCAGATAACTTGGCTTTTGACTTTGCAGGCAACCTGTGGATGACTAGTGATATTTCGGGTAGTGCCATGAATAAGGAAGACAAACCGTATATGGCTTTTAAAAACAATGGCTTGTTTGTAATTCCGCGCGTTGGTGCTATGGCAGGAAAGGTAATTCAGGTGGCATCGGCTCCTAGAGATGCCGAACTTACCGGACCTTGGTTTGCCCCAGATGGGAAAACCCTGTTTTTAAGTGTGCAACACCCAGGAGAACAAACCAAAGACCTTAGTGCGCCTACCAGTACTTGGCCGCATAACCCCGACAAGATGCCCAAACCTGCGGTAGTGGCTATTACCGGTCCGCTGATTGAGAAGATGCATTTGTTGGGCGATTAATAAACTAAGAGTGTTGGTTATTGGTTTGTTGGGTATGGGTATTTGCTATTCCGAAACAGACCAAACGTGTAGGCAATAATTTGCGCCGTACGCATTATATCGCAGCCATACATCTTGTTTTTCTTTAGCTACAAGCTGAAAAAAAAAGCCACCACTACCTAAAAATTGTGAATAAAAATTATTAAAATCGACTAACCAGAACAGTAAACTTTATTAACTTATGTGGTTAAACGAGAAATAATGATTAAAGAAGGAATTAACATAGAACACATAAACGAACAACTATTTGAAATAAAAGTAGTGGATTCTGATAATTCTAAACCAGCCTCTTTTACACATTATTTGCATAACCATAAGAATGGGGTTTCTCAATTTTATAAAAAAGATGCACTTTCTTATGTAAAAGAAATTCTTTCGAAAGAATATCCAACAGAAAAAGTGACCAATAAAGTTGCCGAAGAGGCACTTCAATATCTTATTTTTGATCTTAATAAATCTGTTCCATTTCCAGCACCAGAAAACCCGAAATTCAAGTTTATAGACCTTTTTGCCGGAATTGGCGGTTTTCGTTTAGCGCTTCAAAACCTCGAAGGAAAGTGTGTTTTTACAAGTGAGTGGGACAAATATTCGAAGCAAACTTATAAAGCCAATTTTGGCGAAATTCCTTTTGGAGATATTACAAAACCTAAGACTAAAAGTTATATTCCAGATAATTTTGATGTGCTTTGTGCTGGTTTTCCTTGCCAAGCGTTTTCTATTGCCGGAAAACGTGGAGGTTTTGAAGACACAAGAGGAACACTTTTTTTGATGTTGCAGAAATTATAAAAAAGAAGCAACCAAAAGCTATTTTTCTCGAAAACGTAAAAGGCTTAAGAAATCATGATAAAGGAAAAACATTAGCCACAATATTAAACGTACTTCGAGAAGATTTGGGCTACTATGTACCAGAACCACAAATTATAAACGCCAAAGAGTTTGGTGTACCACAAAATCGTGAGCGAATTTTTATTGTGGGCTTTCATAAAAATACTGGCATTACAGACTTTAATTATCCAAAACCGGTTAACAAAGAAACCATTTTAGAAGATATCCTAGAAGAAAACGAAGTATCGGTTAAGTATTATCTATCTACAACTTACATAAACACTTTAAGAAAACATAAAGCAAGACACGAAAGCAAAGGAAACGGTTTTGGCTACGAAATAATACCAAATAATGGCACTGCAAATGCTGTTGTTTGTGGAGGAATGGGAAGAGAAAGAAATTTAATACTAGATGACAGATTAACAAACTTTACACCGGTAACCAATATTTCTGGAGAAGTAAACCGAGAAGGAATTAGAAAAATGACACCTCGCGAATGGGCTAGATTACAAGGCTTTCCAGACAATTTTAAAATAGTAGTATCGGACGCACAAGCATACAAACAATTTGGAAATTCTGTGGCAGTTCCCGCAATTCAGGCAACTGCCGAAAAAATAATTGAAAAGCTAACCCGCAAATGATTACAGGAAATAAAGGGGAATGGAGCGAAATTTATGCGCTTTTTAAATTATTAGGCGACAAACAATTATTTCTTGGAAACAAAGACATTGAATAGTTAGAAGGCTTAGCTTATCCCATTATAAAAATACTTCGAACAGAAACTAATGGTAATTTTGAATATTCTATTAAGGATAAGATTATTTTAGTTTCGGGTAATGAAGAAGTTTTAAAAATTCCAATTGCCACATTTAAAAACAAAGCTCTTTATCTCTTAAATGCAATTAAGGAAAATAAGGAAAGGACTTTTTCTGTTCCCGAAATTGAGGAGTTTATGACCTCTATAAACTGCATTACCTTAAAAGCTAGTTCTACCGCAAAAACCGATATTACAATTGTTGTTCACGACCAAAGAACCAACCAACAACCAACACTAGGGTTTAGCATAAAATCTCAACTCGGAAGTCCTTCTACGCTATTAAATGCTGGTAAAACAACAAATTTTATTTATAAAATAAACGGTAAACTTAACTGAAAAAGAAATTGGGCAAATCAATTCAATTTCTTCACGAAGTAAAATAATGGACAGAATTGTTCAAATTAAAAACAAAGGCGGACAATTTAATTTCATAAAAACAGAACAACAGATTTTTTCTAACAACCTGATTCTAATAGACAGTTTGCTTCCAAATATTTTATCGAAAATCGTTCTCGATTTTTATTCGAGTGCATTATCACATCTGACAGATTTAGTGGATAAATCGACAGACGAAAATTCGTTAAAATTTAACACAGAGAACCAACATAAATACTACGAATACAAAATAAAACGTTTCTTAACAGATGTTGCTCTTGGAATGATGTCATCAAAAGTTTGGACAGGAAAATACGATGCCACAGGCGGCTATTTAATAGTAAAAGAAAATGGCGACATATTGTGTTACCATATTTACAACAGAAATGAATTTGAGGATTATCTGCTCAACAACACAAAACTAGACACCGCAAGTTCTACCCGCCACGGATTTGGTGAAATTTACAAAGAAAACGGAGAATTATATTTTAAACTGAATTTACAAATTAGGTTTACTAAATAACGTGAGTTCGATATAACATACGCACATAGTTTATTTGGATTTTCTGAGGCTAGGCGTGGTTTTAAAGTGCTATTTATAGCTCGAAAAGATCATAACAACGCATAAGGAAAGACAAAATGAATCTATAGAAAGCCTTATAAACAGCAATCTTTGTTCCAAAAAGCCTTGAATTATAGCATATCTAGTTGGTAATGCCCTTAAAAGAAACAGAAGATTTTTTCTTTATAGCTAAATGAATATAAAATGCCACCACAAGAAAGGATTCGTGCGGGAACCATAGTAGATTTTAAAAGTAAAAAGACAAAGTTCGAGACAAAAATTTGAAGCATAACCTTTGTTACGTTGAAAATTTTTAACGAGGAAATTTGTTTTTTTACGCAAAAGATAGCTGGTATTTTATGTTTATATAGCTATATATAAAGAACAAAAATCAAGCATAGCCTCAGCTTACGGTTTCTTTTTATCCCGAATTACGCATTAGAACTTCGTTATGAGGGTTGGAAGTGCAATAAAAACAAGTGCTTTACTGCTTTCCGCATAGCACCGCTAAGGTTAAAGCAAAAAGCAGCGCAGCTTCTTGTTTTTGCAGCAATTTCAATACGTAATAGATTTTGTAATGCGTAATTCGGGATTTGTTGAAATAGAAAGGAAAAAGGGCTATTTATTGAGGTGATTTTAAACTGGAAATGGTATAAGTTCCTCTCTTTATTATTTTTTTGTTAAATAATACCCGCCTCACCTCACAAGGATTGATCCTCTCGAAAGACCAGCTATAGCAGGCTTTTTACCTAAATACCAACTAGATAAAAAACCATGTTTTTTCTATAAGGTTTGCCTTTTCCAATAAATTTTGCTATACAAACAAGTTCGTTTTAAAAAAAAGCATACCTTTGTCATGTTTTTAATGGACACCATACAATGACACAAGTTTCTTTTTATTTTATTTAGTTTTTTGAGTTTCTGCTCTTCTTGTCTTTATTTTAAAATTTTTCCTTTTTATTGTTTTGTGTGTTTAGAAGATGTTCCAATAAATGGATTTGGATCAAATTTGCAAGAACAAAAGTTTTGTCTTTTTCGGTCAATACGGCTGTATCAGACTTCACAATTGGGGAAACCCAATTTTATTTGAGTATTATTTTTTAATTATATAACATGCAAGAAGGAACAGTAAAATTTTTTAACGAAACCAAAGGATTTGGGTTTATAACAGACGCAGATACAGGTCAGGATATCTTTGTTCACGCTTCTGGTCTTAAAGACAACATCAGAGAAGGTGACAAGGTACAGTTCAACACCAAGCCTGGACAGAAAGGCATCAATGCGGTGGATGTAGAAGTGATCTAATCACTAGCTGTAAAGACATTGAAGAGAGCTACTTGAGACTATCAGGTAGCTTTTTTTGTAAAGAAACTTCCTTGTAGAGAGGTTTTATGTTATTATTGATATAACGTGCGTTCGATATAAATTACTTACATAGAAAGCCTTAGGTATAGTGGATTTGATCTAAAAAGGCGCAGCTTATATCTATTTAAATAGGTGTTATTTTTCTTTATATAAAAAAGAAAAATGAAGCATAACCATAGCTTAGGTTCCTATCAACCCCCATAACGAAGTTCTAATGTGCAATTTGGGATTTGTTGAAATAGAAAGGAAAAAAGGGCTATTTATTACAACAATTTAAAATGGTATAGATGGTGGGGCTCTACTCCTTATCTTTTTTAGGGCGTACTTTAGGAAGGCGTTTGGCTTCTTTTAAGCTTTTGTGAAGCATCCATTCTAGTTGGCCATTAACACTACGAAATTCGTCATCGGCCCATTTCTCTATTTGCTTAAACACTTCCGGATCTATTCGTAGTACAAAGGATTTTCGTTTGCTCACTTTTAAGAATTTAATGTTCCTGCATTTACCACAGGTACTGCTTCTTTATCTCCGCACAAAACTACCATTAAATTGCTTACCATAGAAGCTTTTTTATCCTCATCAAAGTCAATAATATTATCGCGAGTAAGCTGTTCCAAGGCATCTTCTACCATACCTACTGCTCCTTCTACTATTTTCTTGCGCGCCGCTACTATAGCTACTGCTTGTTGCCGTTTTAGCATAGCACTTGCAATCTCGGGGGCATAGGCCAAATATCCTATACGTGCCTCCATTACCCGTATGCCAGCAATGGCCAATCGTTCGGTTATCTCGTTCTCCAAAGCCTCGTTTACCTCATCCATACCCGAGCGCAAGGTAAGCTCGGCCTGGGCATCGTCGAAATTGTCGTACGGATACGATCCTGCCAACTTACGCACCGCAGCATCGGTTTGTACTTTTACAAATTCCTGATAGTCGTCTACATCAAATGCCGCCTTATAGGTGTCTAATACCTGCCATACTAGAATTACATTAATCATTATAGGATTCCCAATCTTGTCGTTTACCTTTACCCGATCGCTATCGAAATTACGCGCCCGTAACGATATCTTCTGACGAGAATAAAACGGATTGGTCCAAAAGAACCCATTCTCGCGCACCGTTCCTTTATAGGCACCAAACAACACCAACACCTTGGAACTATTCGGGTTTACCACAAAGAAACCCCTTAGCATCACCAACAAAACTGGTACACACAACACAAACAGTGGCTGCTCCCATAGGGCCAAACCTACTATGGTTACTCCGACCATACCCAATACTAATACTAGTAATAGATACCCATTTATTGCCTGAAATACTTTTTCTTTTTTCATTTGATATTATTTTGATATCACAATAATAGCAAAAAGAATCTACTTTTCCAAATCTTCTCTACCCAGTTACACCCACAAAAAAAAGCTGTTTTTTGGGGTGGTTTTAAACTAGAAATGGTATTACTTCCTAAAGTCTATATTTTCTTATAGCGTTTCCACCAATATAACACAAGAATAAACAATAGATGTACTATCATAAAAAACATTAGCCCATCAAATATTTCAAGCTCGTAATTTCCTATTTTAGAATAAAAAAACGACTTCAAACCATACCAAATTGGAATAAAAACAAAAAAGAGCATTATACCAATAATCCATAGAGAATTGTTCGAAAACAACACGCCTAATTGCGCACCAATAATATAAAGCAACATCATAAAAATCGGGAATAAAAACAGTTGCCAGATTTTAAAATCCACACCATACTTACCCCCTTTATACCGTTGTATTTCATGTTCATAGCTACTAATTATAGAATTTATATAATCTGGATGATACTCATTTTGTAACCAGGAGGTAGTGTCATTTAAAATCTCGGATTTTTGCATTTCTATGCTCTCTAATAAATCTTCCCGCAACAAAGAGTCTAACATCTGTTTAGAGTATCTGGTTTTCAGTTCAACTATCATCTCTTTTTTATACCCATCAATCGTATCCTGGAATTGTTTCCTTTTATCAAATGCTTCGGAAACATTTGATAAATAACTATTTGGAACTCTTAAATCTTTTTCAAAATCTAAAGTCGCTTTTGGGCTTGCATATGCAAAGTTTACTCGGTAATTAAAAGAATTAAGTTTTGCTAAATTTTGCACATTGTTTTTGTATATAAAAGTTAGAAGAACTAACAGAATAAGTAGCCATACTTCTTTTTTAAGTTTTTCAAAAACTGGTTTATTCTGTTCCGATGAGGCATATCGAAATGCAGCGTACAGAACAATGATTACTGGAAAAATTTCTGGCACCAGCATCAGCATAATCCAGACAAAATACTTTGCTATCACAGGATACAACTTGACTTCAGTTAAATGCACTGCCACATCATCGTAAATAAAATAAATGGAAATCAAAACCCATACAATTAGAAATACGACGAGAGATATTTTTTCTATACTGTACCTTCTTTTCATATGTTTATAATTATGTTTCATCTGTTTATAATTATGTTTTACACCATTTATATTTAGAAATGCTGTAAAATTATAGCCTTCTTTTCTGGTAATTTTAATCTATAACTGGTATGGGATTAAAAAAACAATTGCTTTTTTGCTGCGCAGCTCTTAGCTTTTTCGAGGTTTCCGCACTTGGAAAAGATAGTTTGCTTGTTGCAACTTCGAGAGAAGGATTTGGAGAAAAAAACCAGTTTTGCACCTTTTTTAGGATATGCCCAATAAGAATCCATAATATCTTTATCCGAGCCTAATCTTTTTGCCGTTTCTATAAAAAATTGCCCCATTGATCATTGTCTTATTATTTATTATATTTAGAAAACAACAAGTTACAAATAAAGCAGGAATAATATTGTTAATATTTTTTAATAATGTGATATAGTCTTCATTATAGTTTATAGATAAACCTTTTCTCTATTCCCTTCAAATGTTTACAAACAAAGTGCAATTGTAGATTTATGAAAAAAGAAGTTGGGCGTATGCAATAAACCCCTACATTGGTTTTTTTTGGAATTACCGCATCCATAGAACGGTTATCGTTTTTTTTTTGAAAAACCCATTTACTTTTCACTAATAAACGTGAGTTCGATATAAATTATCTTCACAGAAGCCTTATAAATAGTGAGATTTGGATTAAAAAGGCGCAGCTTAAACCACAATACCATTTCTAGCTCAAAATTGAGTCTATCCAGAATTTTGTGTTTTTAGAAAACTAATTTCAAAATTCACAGGTTATAATTTTTGGTTGTTATAATCTGTCTGGAAAACAAATATACAATTGATTGTAGATTTGGCTCCAATTAGATCGGGATTTCTGC
>JAOXRU010000220.1 GCA_025800395.1 Flavobacteriaceae bacterium | reverse complement strand
CTTTGGTGTAGTACAGCATCGGATTGGCGCCCTCCCTTATTTTGATATGCTTAAAGTCGTAAATATGCTCCTGCTGGGCGTTGTCGGTATAGGAAAAGGTGCCAGCTTGTCTGTCCAATATAAAAAGAGGCCCTCTTAACTTCTCGGCACGAGAAATCTTAAAAAAGGGAATGATAAATACTAATAGTGTTGGCAGAAAAACTCCTAGCCATATCCATTTAAATTCCCAAATAATCAGTATAAGATTAAGACTATCTAATGCTAATGCGCAACCTATAAAAATGGTAAAGTAAAATACTAAACTAATATAAATAGGAATCCAATTTCTTTTTGGGATATAAGCAATTTTTTCTGCACTTACCCGCCTTGGGAGAATCAGTGGTTTTTCGTTTTTGGCAGGTATTATGACTGGTTTAAGATAACTTTCTTTCATGATATTAGAATGATATGGTTTTAAATCCAGATAGATTCACTCATTTTATAATAGTCTCTATCTTTCCAATATTTTTCCCGCTCCTTCTGTTGTACTGGGGTTGCTTCCGGGGTGGGAATTTGGCTTTTGTACAAAGGCGGTGGAAAACCTTCGGCTTTGCGCCTTTCAAAATCGGCATCCCTATAAGGGTCGAATATAGGATCTGGTGGCAAGGGACGGTTTTTATCCATATACCAGACTAAAAAGGACAGGTCTTCTACACCATTACTACAACCTGTTGCGATATGAATCCCTGTTTTTTTTCCCGGTGGTGCGATCCCAGTTAATGTTCTTATGGCACCTGAGGCTAGACCATCTATAGCCCAGAAAAAACAAGCATTTTTAAATTGTATTGTATAATGGTCACCATAAGTAGGTGGTGGAAAGGTGACTTCTCCGTCTAATCTTTTATAGGTGTAAAATTGATCTGGCAAAGAACCAACAAACCCAAGTAAAATTGCAAATCCTAGTAAAAGTCCAACCACTACAAGAGGATGGTCCTCTATAAATATAAAGGCAAGTATAGCCAAAATCACAACGAATGCCGCTGCATAAAACAACGGACTGCGAACTGTATCTGAAAAGTATAATACATTAGGGGCATCTTTTAAATGATGATTTTTTAAATTGGAAGATTTTGGATTCTCATAGATTAAATGTGGAACTTTTGTGTCCAACCATTTTTTATAAAAACTACTCATATCTTATTCTTTGTTCCAAATAGGAGGTTTGCGTACTTCTTCTTTGCTGCCGATGCGGGTTGGGGTGCGGTAGCTCGTTTCTTTGCTGGCGAGGAGAAGGCTGCTGGATAGATGTTGGAATTGTATCCCTACCATGGCAGCAAGATAGCGGTCTTTGCCATCGTAACTGATGGGGTAATAATTGTAATTGACCACCTTGGTAAAGGAGTTTTTGTACATATCGATACGGCAGACCAGTAGCAAACAACTCTTGGGATTGCTGTTTTGCACCAATTCCCGATCTAGGGTTATATCTAGTTGGATATGTGCCGGTTTCTCCCTGGTGGGCGCGACAAACTGGCTGTTGTATGCCGCATCCAACTGCCGATGGCTGCCTGCTATGCCGTCTTTAAAATACCATAATTCGTAGGTAAACTGCTCCTTTTGGTGCAGGAAAAATTTGAAATAAATATGCACCTCAAAATGAGTTGCATAACCACTACTCTTTGTTTCCTGCACTCCATATTTATGGCTTATCATCTGGGATTTTTTATCTGTTCGTATCAGATTCCGATGTTTAAATTCGATTTTGGCAGCTACCAAGGCATCATGCAGTTCCGCTGCGGCCTTGGTGGGTTGGTTTACCAGTTCGGGGAAGGGATTTTTGGCACCCAATTGGCTCTGGCGATTGGCATAGAGATCCCGATTGTATTGCCAAGCCAATCGGCCTTGTGCTGGAAAGTCCACCTGATCGCTAAAAATATAATACTTAAATATTTTTTCAAAAGCATCATCGGTAAATATATGGGCAGCCACTAGAAAACCTATGGCTAAAGCAGTACATACCATCCCTAAAGGCCCTAGGGTAGAGTTTAGTACTAGAGCGCCATGTATGGCCGCAACGGTTACTCCTGCAGAGGTCAGCCCCGCCCCATAGTACATATAGGCCGCATCCTCATCCCCAGCTGCCATACGCTCCATGCCATCCCAAAAACACATGACGGTACCTATACCCGCAGCCCAAATACCTGGCGCACCAAGAAAAAATCTACCTCTTGGTGTTTTTGTCATAATTCCTTTGCTTTCATACCAATCGGGAACCCCAGAAAATCGATTTGCTGCATCCCAGGTTGAAGCAAATGCGCCAGCTAAACCTATAGCATTTTTTGTGTTAGGGTTATTAGAGGTTTTAAGTATTCCATATGCTAAATTAACAGCTTGCAAAGAAACCAATACCCTATTAAATTCTGGGCTTTCTAGGATTTTTCTTAAACCTTTAGCTAGTGGTTTGTTGATGCTGGTGGTGGTAGGGATATCCATGGTATGCGCTCCCCTTTGGCTATGCTTCAGTACGATGCCTTCTGCAGGCACACGCAATACTTTGGCTCTGTTGAGATTGGAGTTCCCAGCCCCTTCTACCACTGCCAGTTCATGGCCTTCTGGCAATGCTTTGATCACTTGCTCCCGTTGTAAATCAAACATATCATCCCCTCTATAGGTCAGTCGGTTTAGCCTACCCACTGTAATTTCCATGAGTCCCCTTCTTTCTTGGGCTAGCATATTGCTCAGATTGTCTAAAACCTTGCGAGTGAGGGAGGCCAATTTGTTGGGTAGCTTAATGCCATAAAATACCAGATCGGTTTCTAACAGATCCGTAATGTCTAGTTCGTTATCTAGAACCTTGGTCATTACAGAGAAGGACTTAACTGACACACATTGCTGGTATACCCAATTTGTAGGTTCGTGATCCCGCTCATAGTCTTGGCTGAGATCTAAGGATCGATCATAAAAATGCGGATTGAGGCTAATCCAATACAAATAGTCTGCAAATTTTTCTTTGGCAACTAAAGCACAAATGCTATTATCCACCATATACAGGGTTTCTATATGCCGATCAAAATAGGCGCTATCTAGCAACGCAATGAAGTCCTTTTGCAGTCTTCGTATTTTTTTGCGCTGCTGTTTGCGTTCTTCTACACCCAAGGCATTTAATAGTTTCGGCTTATATACCCCATTGCCTATATAGCGCATCTTAATATAACTTGCTCCACCTATTGGTGATATAGGATATGTATAATAAAATGTATCCTCATGTTCCTCCCCAGCATTCGAATCAAAAACATTTTTTCCGATACGTCCCCCATCGTACTTTTTTACACTTTTGGGGTCATTATAGACCAGTTGATAGGTACTCAGGGCAAGATGAAACATATTGTTCATTTCTTGCTCTCTTTTGGTAAGTTCCCCTTTATTTTCGCCTTTTTTGAGCCGTTCGATGATGTCTTTTGGATCGGTTCCAAAACGCATGGCTTCTATATTGGCTTCGTGTTCTAAGAAAGCATCCATTACAGCTAGCTGTATGTCATCTGCTGCGCCCAAAGGATCGAACAGGGGAATAAACAAATCCAATTTTTTTTCCGCCATTGGATTGTGGTTGTGCTGCAAATATGCCCGTTTTATTCGCATTCGTTCACAACCAAAATCGTTATCGTAGTACATGCCGCTAAGCCCATCGAAGGCCAAGATTTCTTTATCGATATTTGTCTGCCCCTGCGGAATCCCATCACATACCACCTTTTTCATATATTTTTTTTGCATGGATTGGTCCTTACACATGCTTTTATACAATGCAACAGACCATTGTACCTGGCTATAGGTGACATAAAGGGTTGGAGGCTCCTCTTCCATAAACTCGACAGGATGATAGGGTAAATTCACCGCATTCCTTGGGTTTATATTGCTAAAAATAGTATTGCGAACATTGTTTTCGTACCATGGAATTTCTTCCAAATTTTGAGAACCCAACACTTTATACTCAAAAGATTCTTTGGGACTTGGGTGCTTTGGGTCTATAATATAGATATACCCATCTGCCATCAGATCGGTCAGATGGCAATGAAATTCATTGAATTTAAACTCCGAATCCAAGAAATAATCTATTGTGTTTTCGTCCAGCTTGGTAAGGTGCTCAAAACCAGAATCGCGACTATGCCCTTTTGGGAAAATACCATAGCGCATAAAATACAATCGTACCCCGGTCTTGAGTTCAAATTCCTCTATCCTTTCATCTGGTGGGGTATAGTCTCCCAATACAATACTGAGCTCACTCATTGTCTTGCGATTTATGATTCCCTCGTATATAATTTGCCTTGGCACTAAATACTTTTAGATCCTCATTATACGATTCTATATGGATGCTATCTGCCAGATGTGTAAAGACTCCTTTGGTGTAGGCTTGGTATTTTCCCCTAACGTGAATCCTGATGTTCTTTGCTTGTTTGATAATAGCCATGTTTAAAATAAATTAGTTCCTTCTCTTCCGTTTATTTGTACTTTTTTGCCGCTTTGCAGGCGCAGATCGTCTTGCTGGCTTTGGATGATGATCTCATCTGCTGCTTCGTGCGAATCCATTGCTTGTCTGGTATATGCTTCCTCTGCCAATTCTGTTCGATTATCCGATTGTTCTTGGATGTCTCCTGCGGCGCGTACTATTATATTGCCAGAAGCGGAGGTGTTTTTGTGCTTCCCTATCTGCTCTTGCATATTACCACCTGCACTTATGTGGATGTCCTTCCCAGCTTGTATGTGGAGGTTTTCCCCTGCTATGAGGTTCATGTTCTTTACGGCATTGATGGTAATGGTGTCTTGTTTGGTGTCTATGATAATATGGTTTTCGTTTTTATCCTTTATCGTTATCTTCTCCCCACCA
>JAOXRU010000190.1 GCA_025800395.1 Flavobacteriaceae bacterium | reverse complement strand
AGACAATAACAGCTCCCAATACGCATAAATTACTTATCTTTATAACTGTTTTTACGTACAAAATAAAAACACAATTACTATGAAAAAAACAATTTGGTTATTTATCGCTATCATGCTGCTATCCCTATCTTGTGATAGGGTTCGTAAAAAGGCAAAAAACACCATTAACCAAACTGGGGAAGATATTGGAAAGTCTGCAAGCGAATTTGTGGATGGTATAGCCGATGGTGTGGAGAAATCCATTGCCGCAAAACTAGAATTGGATGCCAGTCTACAGGCTCGTGGTGTGGTATTGGGCGAACATATTCTTTATACAACCACTGCTAGAGGAAATTATAATGCCGTAAAGGTATTTATGGAGTTTAACCAAAACTTTAAAGGGCGCATCATGGTAAAAGCCATCAACGAAAACAATAAAATTACAGGACGAAAAACAGAAACATTCGACCTGAAAGCCAATGAAGCTGGTTATTACTCCTTTGTAATGGATACCCTAACGGATATTCGAAGTAGAGCGACATTAAAA
>JAOXRU010000158.1 GCA_025800395.1 Flavobacteriaceae bacterium | reverse complement strand
AATCCTGTATATACAGTAAAATACACACAAAATGCACATCCTGTAGTAGCATTTTCTAAAAAATATGATGCCGTATTTAATCCAGTTAGCGAGTTTGGGGCCATAATGACTTGTGCCTCGGCAGATGAAGGCTGCCCTTTTATTCCAGGTGCAGCGGTGCGTTTGCCCATCCGATATGAAGATCCAAAGATCTTTGACAATCACCCAGAGCAAAACAAAGCATATTGGGAACGAAGCTTGCAAATTGCTAGTGAAATGTATTTTGTTTTTTCTTCCTTAAACTAATAATCATGACTGCAAAAAAAATGAGTTTCTTAGACAAGAATCTAACACTTTGGATCTTCCTAGCCATGTTACTAGGTGTTGGTATCGGATATTGGATGCCAGATTTTCAGAATATTGTAAATAGTATACAAGTAGGTAGTACCAATATACCTATTGCAATTGGCCTAATTCTTATGATGTATCCGCCCTTGGCAAAGGTTAATTACAGTTTGCTTCCAAAGGTGTTTCGGCATACCAAAATACTTTCGGTTTCCCTAATTCTAAATTGGATAATTGGGCCAATTCTAATGTTTATATTGGCCCTAACCTTTTTGAAAGACTATCCCGAATATATGATTGGGCTAATCCTTATCGGATTGGCCCGTTGTATTGCAATGGTGTTGGTTTGGAACGATTTGGCAGAAGGCAGTAGCGAGTATGGTGCGGGTTTGGTAGCACTAAACAGTGTGTTTCAGGTGTTTGCTTATAGCTTTTATGCATGGTTGTTTATTACCAAACTACCCCCATTTTTTGGAATGGAAGGCGCTATAGTAGACATAGATATTACAACCATCGCAGAAAGCGTGTTAATCTATTTAGGAATCCCATTTGTTTTAGGAATATTAAGCAGAAAAATACTTATCTCCAGTAAAGGAGAATACTGGTATAATATGGTTTTTATACCTGCAATTTCGCCCATAACCTTGGTAGCATTGCTATTTAC
>JAOXRU010000135.1 GCA_025800395.1 Flavobacteriaceae bacterium | reverse complement strand
TTGGCCATATTGCACAAAAACACCGATAACTTCGATCCGGAAGTTGGGTTTAATACCGCCATACAGGGGGTAGAATATCACGATTTACCATCCACCTCTAGTCATGGTCTTAAATTGTCTTTATCCTTTTAATTAAAACACGAAGTTTATTATGAAAACAATACAAACGAACCATATAATTGCCAACCTATTCTCTTGCACCAAGCAAGTGGTTTGGATATTGGCATTGCTCGTAGTCGGATCTTGTACCGATGATTTTGAAGAAATTAACACCAACAAAAACCAACCAGCAGATGCTTCTGTAAAGTCCATTATGGGTGGGGTGCAATATTTTACATTTGCCGAGCCACGTTTTGTGACTTGGAGAGGGAATTTGATATACACCTCTAATTTTGCCAATCAGTTTACCACCAACGTAAAAGGCAGTTGGTGGGCAGGAGGAGATGCATACTCCAACAATACTGGTTATACCAATGCGGTTTTTGATAAATCGTATACCAAGAGTAGTTTAAATTTGCGTAATCTACTTATAAAATACCAAGAGGCAGAAGACACCAATGGGCAAGCAGTAACCAAAATAATAATGGCTTATTTCTACCAGAAAATGACCGACATTTTTGGCGATGTACCCTATAAGGCACTTACTGTAGCAGCCCTAGAGGTAGATGCACCATCGTACGATCGACAGCAAGATATTTACAAGGGTATACTAGAAGATTTAAAAACCCAAATGGATGCTATTGCCAGTTCTACCACTGCTATAGAAGGAGCCGAAGGCGATTTTGTGTACCAAGGAGACCCACAAAAGTGGAAGGCTTTTGCCAACACCTTACGCCTACGTATGGCATTGCGCAGTAGAGAAGCCTTTACCGATGCTGGAGATGCCGCCTTTATAAACGGCGTAATTACCGATTGTTTAGCTAACCCGCTTATAGATATGAGCAACGATGGCACAATGTTACGGTCTAGAACGAAACTTATAAGCGCCAACTTAGATGGTGGTTTTGAGGATATCTATTGGGGCTTTGGTGGTCGTGGTAGTAAGTGGATATTTACCGAACGTATTATAGCACTTATGCGGGATAACAACGATCCGCGTTTGGCAGCAATGGCAACAGAAGCAGAAAACGGTGGTTATGCCGGTGGACAGGTAAATGCACGAGTAGCACCAGAATGGGACGATATGTCTAAGCCAAGCGCCAAAATAATAGGTACTGCCTTTGATGCCATAGAGGATCAGGTGCCTTTACAATTGGTTACAGCCGCAGAATCTTATTTTTTACAAGCCGAAGCTGCCTTATTAGGCTTTGGAGGCGATGCCAATGCCTTGTACCAAAGTGGTATAGAGGCTAGTGTAAAACATTGGGGTGCGACTATAGGTACTTTCTTAGCAGATGAAGCTATAGCTACATT
>JAOXRU010000121.1 GCA_025800395.1 Flavobacteriaceae bacterium | reverse complement strand
AATATATGCGTAAAGGTATTTACTGTAAAATTAAACTTATCAGCTACTTTCATAAGCATATTTATTTCGCTCTGCACATAAGAGTGGCAAGATATAAAGCGTTCTCCATTTATAATTTGCGCCACCACTTCTAGGTCGAGGTCTCTACGGTATGGTTTGCCGCTTTTTTGCATGGCATCGTATTCTTTTGCTTTCTGAAAATACATCTCGAATACCTGTTCTACACCCATACGCGTTTGCGGAAAGCGAGAAAAGCTTTGCCAGTTGCTTTGTTTTACATTTTCTCCTAATGCAAACTTGATAAACTGCGGCGAGTTTGGGTAAATGAGATCGTTGGCATTGGCACCCCATTTAAGTTTTAAGATAGCCGATCGGCCTCCGATAGGATTTGCCGATCCGTGCAGGAGTTGCATGGTAGTTACCCCGCCGGCCAAGTTTCTGTATATACCAATATGTTCTGGATCTACCACATCTTCTAAGCTTACTTCTGCGGAAGAATTGTGTCCGGCCTCGTTTATACCGCCGGAGCCACCAATATGGGTATGCTCATCTATAATACCAGCAGTAATATGTTTGCCAGTAGCATCTACCACTTTAGCACCACTTGCGCTAAGGTTCTTCCCAATTTTTGCAATTTTTCCTGCTTTAATAAGCACATCGGTGTTTTGTAGCACTCCAGCAGCTTCGCTAGTCCAAACCGTAGCATTTTTAAACAAAATAGTGGTTGCTTTTGGTAGCGATTTAAATCCATACGCTTTGTTCGGGTAGGTAAGGGCTAACATCTCTTTTGGGGCCTGTTTCTTTTTCTTGTCTGCTTCCTTTTTGCTAGAACTTGTACTGTTTTTTGTGCATTGCCATTGCGTTAATTTGCCATTTGCCAAGGTAGCCTTACCACCACTTAGGGTTTTGTTGGTTATTTGTCCCACCAATTGGTCTGCAC
>JAOXRU010000104.1 GCA_025800395.1 Flavobacteriaceae bacterium | reverse complement strand
AAGGGCTTTATCTACTGTTTTTCCCACCATTATTTGTTGTGAGGCATCTCTAGGAATTATAAAACCATGCATAAGATAAACGGTTTTGGTAAATCCACTACAGTCCATTCCTTTAGTAGACGTGCCGCCCCATAAATACGGAGTGCCTAGTAGTTGCGAACTTTTAGCAATAAAACTTTCTGCATTCCGAGTTCTATTTTCTTGCCATATCGAATAGGGGCTACTTTCGGTCTTGCGTATATAACCAATTCTATAGTCTGGATATTGCACCTTATAAAAGGCACCTACTTCTGCCATATACCGCAGTAATCCCCCAAAAACAATATCGGAAATTATTTTATTGTCGGTTGTATTGCGATATACATACCCGGTGTTTTGGGTGTAAATAATTTTTGGGGCTTGTTCCCAACTTTCGAAAGTTTCGGGGGTCATTTTTGTAATACCACCATGGTCTACCCAAGATATATAGCCATCTGGAGTTTGCACCTGGTAAAAATCTCCTTCTTTATCTAAAATTTTTAAAGACA
>JAOXRU010000095.1 GCA_025800395.1 Flavobacteriaceae bacterium | reverse complement strand
TGCCTTTCTGCTGTATAAAATGGGATCGGTGACAATTGGCATTTTCCTGTAGGGGCGTATAGCAATACGCCCCCACTCTGTTGATATTTCATGCAACCGCAACAGTCTGTCAAGAAACATCATATATAAAAAATACCATAGGACGACAATTGTTATCGTTTTTTTTAACGAAAAAGAGCGCAGGTTTAGGGAAATTGCCGTAGGGGCGTATAGCAATACGCCCCCACTCTGTTGATATTTCATGCAACCGCAACAGTCTGTCAAGAAACATCATATATACAAAATACCATAGGACGACAATTGTTATCGTTTTTTTTAACGAAAAAGAGCGCAGGTTTACGGAAATTGCCGTAGGGGCATATCCTGGGTTGTGAGTGGGGCGTATAGCCTTGGTTGGGGCTGAGGGCGTATTCTTGGAAGCCTTGGTTGGCGCTGAGGGCTTATGCAATACGCCCCTACATTGAGGGGTTATTGGTAAATACCGAAAAGGGACAACTGATATCGTTTTTTTGAAAAAACTATTCCCTAATCCCTATTCCCTAATAAACTATTCACTAATCCCTATTCCCTAATAAACTATTCCCTTGTCACTAACCCCTAATAACCAAAAAACTACCCAAATAAACATGGGTAGTTTGGACACTATAAACACTAACTAACTTGGCTTATAGCACGTATCACTGCTTTTCTAGTAGATATACATATCGAAGTTTTCCGCTGACGATAGTTTCGGTATAATTGACAAATTTCCAGCCGTTTTTGTACATAAAATTAAGTGCATGGGTCACGGAGTTAAATTTCATAGGATCCCCCTCTTTATTTCTGATTTTGTCGGCCTTCAGAAACTTTGCAGGTTGTCCGTAATCGACAAAAACTCTAATTTTCACTCCAAACATAGAGGTATTCACCCCCACTAACTGGATGTAATTAATATCCTCATCATTGATATTGGTATCTTCTACAAAGACTTGGGCATTGGCCAAATGCGCACCTAATATCAAAAAAGCCACAACGATCATATTTTTCATATTAATAGAATTTGGACCCAATTTCCCCATTCTATACGCGCTATTAAAAATAAAATGCAAATAAGGGTAAAACCCATGAAAGTGTGCTGTTTTCCAACGAAGTCACCTAAAGTATAGGCGCCAAAATAGCTGCTATTTCATGTTTTCATAAATGCGAGAGAGGCGTTTCTCTACATCGCTTTTGTACCTATCAGAAATTTCCAACACCTCTTCTTCTATAAGTAAACGTTTGCCATTGATGCGTCCTTTAAGCGCAAAATCACTATGAAGATTCACAATATAGTCCTCGCTTATTCGCGCAAAATAGGGAGGCAATTTTCCCAGTATGGTACTTAGGTTTTGCGGCAAGATATAGGACTTCTTTAGCCAAGTATATACCCGAGCATTATTGCGTTCTACTTTCTTGTAAATCTTCTTTTGGCGCTGTTGGCTTCGATGCGGATCCAATTCTTGAGAATTGGTAGTAAAATAGAGAATTTCTTTAAAAGGAATTGGTATTTGGGTAAGGGCATCTACACCCATTTCCTTGGTTTTCTGCACATAGTCCGGATATACCATCAGCAATTCTTTGGGTAGCTGTGGCTTTACTTTTAATGATTGATTCAAAACCATTTGTATGGCACGTATAAGGCGTTTCTCGTCCAATTGTGGTTTGGTAGATACCAGTAATGGCATATCCGAAGAAAGCGGCAAGTCTTTTTTGGAAATAAAATCTGTCTGATGGGTTTGCAATGCCTCATAAAAGGTTTGATCATCGTCAAAATCGGTGACGTATATAAATGGAATATAGTACTGGTCATGCAGCATTTGCCCAAGTTCGATACCACTTTGTTCCCCTTGCAAATCTATATCGAGCAATACCAAGTCTGGTCGCCTTTTTTGAATATGTGCCAAGGCCTTTTCCACACTTGGGGTATAGGCATCTACACTGTAATAATGTGATTTGAGCAACATTTTTAGCTTTTTATAAATCAGCGATTTATCTTCTACTACGAGCAGGTGTGCTTTTTCTTTCATCAGGCAGCTTGTTTTGGTAAAACGATATCTAGTTGCACCCCATCCGATCCATCCAGAGCAAAACTACCATGGTATTCTTGGGTGAGGAGTTTAATGGTTTCTAAGCCAAACGAATCTAAATTGTCGATATCAAAATTGACTGGCAATCCTTTTCCATCGTCTTTTAGTTCTAAATAATAATTGGCAGTATCCGAATGCAAACGCAATTGTATATTCCCCTCTTGGGAGGCATCGAAAGCGTATTTAAACGAATTGGTAACAAACTCGTTTACTATGATTCCCACTGGCAAGGAAGTATCTGCCCGCATTATTTCATCCGCAGTGGTTAGATGCGCTATATGTATTTGGGGATTGCCATATGCCCGTTGCACATTTTGGAGCAATGCATCTATATAGGATTTGGCCGAAACCTTGGTAATATCCTCCTGTACAAACAATTGCTTGTGGATCGCAAACATACTTCCGATTCGATTTTGCAATTCGTTGAGCTTATCTATATATGCAGCATCTTTAAATCGCGCCTTTGCCAGTTGAATAAACAGATCGATAAACGAAAGATTGTTTTTCATCCGATGATGCAATTCTCGCTGTAGATTTTCTACCAAAAGCTTTTGATGTTCGATCTCCTCTTTTTGACCTGCTATAGTGCGTTTGGCCCGAGCTTCTGCCCGATATCTTCTCCATATGAAGAAGACCACTAGCCCCAAAAGCAAAATACCAAATCCCAACAACCAATTGCGGCTGTTTGCCTGCTGGGTAAGCTGTTGCTGGGCTGCTTTTTCTGCTTGCAATTGCAGATTTTCTCTTTCCTTCTTTTCCGATTCGTATTTGGTTTCCAGCTCTACAAATTTCAAATCCGTTTTGGCTTTCTCTAGGCTATCCTTCAAACCAGAATAGAAACGCAAATGCGTATATGCAGTTTTGTAGTTGCCTACCCCATATTCGCCACGAGCCAAAATATCATAGAATGAAATATAGTCATCCTCAATTAGTATATCCTTCAATTTTGGCTCCTTATGCATCTCTCGCAAGCCTTTTATAGCTTTGGCTAACTCCCCATTTTCGATATAGAGACTATACAAGCCTTGCTGGGCAGCATACGACCACGTTTTGTTGTTGAAAGCCTTTGCAGATGCCACCGCTTTTTGGGCATACCATATGGCACTATCCAATTGCTTGTTGCGCCCATGCGCTATCGCTATATTATTTTGCACATCAAAAACATATAACGCATCCCCCTTTTTCTTAAAAAACCGCAAGGCTTTGTGATTGTGAAAGAGTGCACTATCGTATTTCCCCCAACGAGAATAATTGATACCCATACCATGATGTTGCATATTCACATAGGCTTTGAGTTTTAGATTGGCCGAGTCTCTCAATGCCTGATGGAAATAGCGATTGGCAGTCTTATAATTTTCCAATTCCATATAGTACCAAGCAGCAGTATATCGCGTGAGAACCTTCGCCTGTGCATTGTTTTGGGAATCTGCGATATCTATTGCTCTTAGCAAGCATGCTATGGCTTCCTCATATCTCTTCAATTTATCCAAAGAATTACTCTTGTTACTCAACAAAGAAGTAATTCCAGTAGTCACCGTACCCTGCTCATAGAAACGAATACCGATATCATAGCTATCTACGGCATTTTCGTATTCGGAAAAATTATGGTACACCCTACCCAACTGATTGCTTGCCAACATAATATCGCTAGGCAATTGGTGGTCTTGCGCCAGTTTCAAGCTCCTCTTGGCAAAAAATAGCGCGCTGTCTTGCTGATAGTTGTTTTTAAAATATTCCGACATATAATCATATGCCCTTATTTCTAAACTTGTTTTTGATTGCTTTTTCGCCAAGCGACCCATCTGTCGAAAACTTGCCAAACCAGCTTGCAAATCATAATTCATATAAAGCTTGTTGAGCCTTGCCAATTTCTGGAGCTTTATACTGTCTGCTGTAGCATTTGCAATTTGCGCCAAAAGGCTATCTATCTTTTGTTGTTGCCCAAAAACACAACTACATACCAGCAATATTGCCAAAAAAAGTAGTCTAGTTTGCATTTGTCTTGTTTTGTTATAGGTAAATATAATACAGAAAATTCTTTTTTCTATAATATAATCTATAATTTCTACCAATTATTCCAAAAAGTTTGTAAGAACATACACTTTACGGATAGTGACAGCATATATATTAATAATCAACACATAAGGGCATGCCCCTCCTTCACATTTCCTACAACACAAGTTTTGTACGCTGTAGCTAATCTTTTACCTTATATTTTGGTCTATATAGAAAAGCATCGGAGGGTCGGGCCATCCGTTATAGTTTTTTTACTGCCCTACCAAGCTTTACTAGCTGTACGTGGGCTTCCTGCCGGTCGCCTCCGCCAGCAAGTGCAGCTATGTGCCAGTAAAAAAACTGCCACTGCTACCCCTCATGCGAACAACGAACAACCAGAAAATAAACAATGTTAAATACCACATTTCAATAAAGCATAACAATCGATCCATGCATCTAAAGCTACTTTAGCCAAGAATCATCTTCTATCTGAATACCAATACCCAAGCGTCGGAACACAAAAATCCAATCAAACAAAACCCTTTTTGGAATGGTAAAAAGTGATAGCTATTCGTATATTAGCATAAATTGATCATATCCTATGAAGAAAATTGTTTTCCTTGTATTGTTAGCAAGTATACCATTCTGGGCACAAAGCCAGATAGATCCATTATTAACCAAAGACATGGCCCTACAACAACGCTGGGTAGATAGTGTAATGGGCAAACTGAGTACCAAGCAGAAGATTGGACAATTATTTATGGCTCAAGCTTATAGCAATAAGGATACAAAACACCGACAAGAAATGCTAGATTTAATTGCCAAATACCAAATTGGCGGTTTGATATTTATGCAAGGAACTCCCGAAAAACAATTGGCCTTGTACAACGACTATCAAAAGGCTTCCCAGCTGCCGCTACTCATTGGTTTTGACGGGGAATGGGGTCTAAATATGCGATTGAAAAACAGCTTTCGCTATCCATGGAATATGACCTTGGGTGCGATAAAAAACAATAAACTGATAGAGCAGTTTGGTCGCCAAGTGGGCAAGCACTGCAAGAGAGTGGGCATTCATATCAATTTTGCTCCTGTAGTAGATATAAATACCAATCCTGCAAATCCCATTATTGGCAATCGTTCTTTTGGAGAAGACAAATACAATGTGGCTGCCAAGGCTAGTGCATTTGTAAAAGGAATGCAATCTGCTGGTGTATTGGCCAATGCCAAGCATTTTCCTGGTCATGGAGACACCGCTACAGATTCGCATAAAACCTTGCCGGTACTAACTTTTGACAAGGCGCGTTTGGATAGTATCGAACTTTTTCCCTATCGCAAGATGTTTGAAAGCGATCTGGGTAGCGTTATGGTAGCCCATTTAGATGTGACTGCTCTGGGCACCAAACCAGGTTTGCCTACCTCCCTTTCAAAAAAGGTAATCACCGATTTGCTACAACAAGAAATGGGGTTTAAAGGTCTCATATTTACCGATGCGCTAAACATGAAAGGGGCCTCCAACTATGCCAAAGCTGGCGAAGTAGACTTGGCAGCTTTTGCTGCAGGTAACGATATGCTCCTGATTCCCGAAGATGTAGCAGCAGGTGTCAAAAAAATACAACAAGCCGTGGATGATGGCACCATCAGCATATCCCGACTAGATGCTTCTGTGCGCAAAATACTAAAGACCAAATACTGGGCAGGGCTACATGCGTTCAAACCCTTAGCCGCAAAAGGCCTACAACAAGATATACAGACTGTAGAGGATCGCTTGTTGTTTCGCAAATTAATGGCCAACGCCATTACCCTCGTAAAAAATGAAAAGCAAAACATCCCTATTCGCCATTTGGAAAAAGAAAAAATTGCCTATTTACCCATTGGGGATGCAGACCATAAGCCTTTTTTGAGAATGCTACGCCAATATAGCCAAGTAGATCTGATATCAGATGCCAATTCGGCCAAAGCGCTAGATAGCTACACCAAAATAATCGTAGGCTACCATCGCTCCAATGACAATCCGTGGAAACCATACAAAATGTCGGCCAAGGATCGTAGCCTATTAGAGATAGTAGCTGCAAAACACCAGCTGATCCTTACGGTGTTTTCAAGTCCGTATGCCCTGCTGCCCTTGAATCTAAAATCTATAGAAACAGTGGTAGTCGCTTATCAAAACAATACGGAGGCCCAAGAACTAAGTGCGCAAATGCTATTTGGTGCATTACCCATCAAAGGTTGTCTACCAGTAGGAATTAGTGATCTCTATCCTGCTAGTACCGGCATAGAAATGCAACCTATTCGCAGATTGTCCTATGGTTTACCAGAAGAGGTAGGCATGCAACACAAAAAGTTGGCTCGCATCGATTCGGTTATGAAGCTAGTAATAGACAAAAAAATGGCCCCAGGCGGCCAGGTATTGGTCGCCCGTCATGGCAAGGTGGTGTATCAAAAAAGCTTCGGACACTTTAGCTATCTCAAAAAACATGCTGTAGAAAATAGCGATATATACGATCTGGCATCCATAACAAAAATACTCGGTGGGCTACCCATACTGATGAAACATTGGGAAAATGGCGGTGTGCATTTAGATGCCAAGCTAGGAGAGCTCCTCCCTTATTTGCAAGGAAGCAACAAAGCCGATGTGGTGCTGCGAGAAGCATTGTCACACGCAGCCGGTTTGAAACCGTGGATCCCTTTTTATAAAGAAACCGTGAATCCAAATAACGCACAACCTCTAGCGGACTACTACAGAAAAAAACCTGAAGCTGGTTTTCAAATGAAGGTGGCTGATGGATTGTATCTCCGCAACAGCTTTTTGGACACCATATACAAACGCATAGCAGAGGTTCCCAACTTACCAAAAAAAGATTACAAATACAGCGGATTGGTATTCTATTTACTAAACCGCTATTTGCAAAACCAGTGTGGAGAGACTATGGATAAGATGAACCACCACTATTTTTATGCGCCACTTGGCGCTACTACTTTAGGATACAACCCTCTAGATCGTTTTTCCAAAAATCGTATAGTTCCATCGGAGCAGGACAATTATTTTCGTCAGCAGTTGCTACAAGGCCATGTGCACGATATGGGCGCTGCCATGATGCAAGGAGTAAATGGCAATGCAGGCTTGTTTGGCAATGCCAACGATGTAGCAAAAATGATGCAAATGTACCTGCAAAAGGGATACTATGGTGGTATGCAGTATCTGGAAGCCAATACCCTAGCTACCTTCAACAAACGCTATTTTGCCAATCGTGGTGTGCGCCGAGGTTTGGTGTTTGACAAGCCACAACTCGATCCAAAGGTACTCGGCACAAGCAAATACGCTACCAATAGTAGCTTTGGCCATAGTGGATTCACTGGTACCTATACCTGGGCAGATCCAGAGCAAGGCCTGGTATATGTGTTTTTGACCAATAGAACCTATCCCAATATGAACAACAACCAATTGGGTAAAGAGAATATTCGTACGAGCGTGTTAGACTTAGTATATGAAGCCATAGGAGACTAGAAAAAATGTAGCAATGTAGCAATTGTTCCATTTGAAGATTTGAAGATTGAACAATGTAACAATTTGAAAATTTGAATAAGTATGTTCTTCCCTATTCTCTATTTCCTAATAATATACTTAGTCTAAAACAAAACATAGTTGGTACGCGTGTCTCATGCGTATCCTGCCTAACGCTTCAACCATATAACCTTATTACCATACTCCAATTTGAAAATCCCGCTAAAGACGGGACAAGTTGTGTTAATTTGAAGACTAAATAATGCAACAATTTACCAATGCAGCAATGTAACAATTGTTCAATTTGAAGATAAAAGATATGAGATTATAGATTGGTTATTCGTGTACGTCCCTGATATAGGTTGACCACTAACAAGTGAGAAATCTATGAAAGCAAATCTTAGAGAAATTAGGAAGACTCGTCATTATTCAGAAGAGTTTAAGCGAAATTTAGTTTCGCTATTTGAAAAAGGTAAATACAGT
>JAOXRU010000090.1 GCA_025800395.1 Flavobacteriaceae bacterium | reverse complement strand
TATTCGAGCTGCTTTCACAAGCCGTAGATAGTCTTGGGCTAGAGGCCTATGTTATCGGTGGTTTTGTGCGCGACTATTTTCTTAAGCGCGGCAACCATGCCAAAAGCAAAGAAGGACCCAAAGATATAGATATCGTAGCCGTTGGTAGCGGAATTGCATTAGCCAATAAAGTAGCAGAACTACTCCCAGGAAACCCAAAGGTAAGTGTGTTCAAGAATTTTGGCACCGCCATGGTACAATCCAAAGAATGGGAATTAGAGTTTGTAGGGGCACGCAAAGAAAGTTACAACCGCAACAGTCGCAAACCTATCGTAGAAGATGGCACACTCGAAGACGATCAAAACCGTAGAGATTTCACCATAAACGCCATGGCTTTAGATTTGCGTAGTGCACATTTTGGCAATCTTATAGATCCTTTTGGCGGACTTATCCATCTAGATCAGGGCAGTATTCGCACCCCACTAGACCCCGTAGTTACCTATAGCGACGATCCGCTACGCATGTTACGCGCCATTCGGTTTGCAACCCAGTTAGATTTCGAAATCGAAAAAGACTCGCTAAACGCCATTACCAATCAGGCTAGTCGCATCGATATAATTTCCAAAGAACGCATCACAGAAGAGCTGCACAAAATTATCTTAAGCAAGAAACCTTCTGTGGGATTTGCCCTCTTGCACCAAACCAAACTCTTAGAACGTATCCTTCCCGAACTCACCGCCCTACAAGGCATCGAAGAAAAAGAAGGCCAACGCCACAAAGACAACTTCTGGCATAGCCTAGAAGTACTCGACAATATCTGCCCCCATACCAACAACCTATGGTTGCGTTGGGCAGCACTACTGCACGATATTGGCAAGGCACCTACCAAACGATTTCACAAGAAAAACGGCTGGACCTTCCACGGGCACGAATTTGTTGGCAGCAAAATGGTAGTAAAACTATTTAAGCGCCTGCGCATGCCCATGAACGACAAAATGAAATACGTAAAAAAACTGGTAATGATGAGTTCCCGCCCCATAGTACTTAGCGAGGAATTTGTAACCGATAGTGCCGTACGCCGATTGGTATTCGATGCCGGAGCAGATGTAGAAGACCTCATGACCCTATGCGAGGCAGACATCACCACCAAAAACCCTAGGCGTTTTAAAAAGTATAAAAACAACTTTAAAATTGTGCGTCAGAAAATTCTAGAAGTCGAAGAGCGCGATCGCATTCGCAACTTTCAACCACCCGTTAGTGGCGAAGAAATCATGCAAACCTTCAACCTAAAGCCAAGCAAAGAAATTGGACAAATAAAAGAACAAATCAAAGAAGCCATACTCGAAGGAGAAATACCCAACGAAAAAGAAGCCGCTTGGGCCTTTATGCTCCAAGCAGGAAAAAAACTAGGGCTAACACCAAGCGCATCCTAAGCTTATGCAAAAACAAGACAACAAAAAAGTAATTTATTGGCTACTCACAGGCTGCTTTCTCATTTTTGTAATGGTAGTCGTAGGTGGCATTACCCGCCTCACCCATTCTGGGTTATCTATGTCTAACTACAAACTTATTACAGGCACCATTCCACCACTAAACGAAACAGAATGGCAAGAAGCCTTCGAGTTGTATAAACAATATCCCGAATACCAAAAACTAAACACCCATTTTACCCTAGAAGACTACAAAAGCATTTATTTTTGGGAATGGATACACCGGGTTATTGGAAGATTCATTGGCATGGTATTTATCATTCCATTCCTGTATTTTCTTTTACGCAAACAACTTAGTAAGCCAACCATTTACAAGTCGCTAGTGCTACTCTGCATGGGCGGTTTTCAAGGATTTCTAGGTTGGTATATGGTAAAAAGCGGTTTAGTAGATCGCCCAGACGTATCGCATTATCGGCTAGCAGCACATCTCACCACCGCCTTTCTCACCTTCGCCTTTAGTTTTTGGGTGGCCTTAGATTTAAAATACAAAAACACCAAACCACACCCAATTGCACCTTTAAAAAACATAGCCATAATAGCATTAGCACTCCTTATTATACAAATTATTTGGGGCGCATTTGTAGCCGGTCTAGACGCAGGATTCCTACACAACCATTGGCCAACCATGAGCGAAGGCAAATGGATACACCCCACCGTATTTAACGAGCAAAACGGCTGGTGGGCAAACCTAACCGAAGGCCGCAGCGGCGTACAGTTTTTCCACAGATATTTAGCTTATATCGTAGTAGCCGCCATTGGGTATTTGTATTGGAAAGCACGCAAACAACCATTAAACAACACCCAAAAGAAAGGCATGCAATTCCTGCTAGGCTTAGTAGGCTTACAGTTTGTCTTGGGCGTATTTACATTAATACTAGGCGTACCCCTTTGGCTAGGCGTAGCACACCAAGTAGGCGCATTCTTCCTGCTTAGTGCCATGGTATTTATATTACATCGGTTTAGCAAATAATCTTTTTTAGGGCGTGCCCCCTCCATAAGGGGTCGGGCCATCCGCTCCTAGTTATTGGCTATAAATAAGAAGTCCTACGGCTGCGGGGGCTTCCTTTGGTCGCCTCCTCCCTCTTGGCCTACAATTATTTATAACCAATAAGCTACCGCTACTACCCCTCACGCAGATAAAACGAATAAAAAAAGTACATTATGAAAGACATAGAATTAAAAAACAACGAATCCATACTAAAAACCGAACAAGAGTTACTAAATGCTATGAAGAACTCAGATGTTCAAAAGCTAGATGAGTTATTGCACGATGACTTACTTTTTAATATTGCGAACGGACAAACCATAACCAAAACAATGGATTTGGAAACATATCGCTCAGGGAATATGAAAATAAGTGAAGTTTCAGCTACAGAACACCAAATAAGGTTTATCCACGATAATGCAATTATTTCACTTACCCTTAAAAT
>JAOXRU010000081.1 GCA_025800395.1 Flavobacteriaceae bacterium | reverse complement strand
ACATAAGCTCTAAACATTCCTGGAGTATTAAAAACCATAGAAATATTTCCACTTTTATCTAAAGCGATAATTCCTCCGTCTCCTTTAGCTTTTACAAGTTTATCATTGATGGTATTTTGAGCAGATTCTTCCAATGATTTTTGAGCATACTCCATTTGAGCAGCAATATCATGAGCCACTGCATACCGTATAAAATATTCACCATGCCCTGTAGCAGATACACCGCAGGTATTATTGTCGGCATAAGTTGCTGCACCTATTATTGGTGAATCACCAATTCTGTTCCAACGCTTATTGGTCATTCCACCAGTGGAGGTTCCGGCTACAATGTCCCCTTTGTAATCTAGAGCTACACACCCTACTGTACCATATTTCCAATCTGGACTTTGATCCTCCAAAGTAGCTGTTTGTTCTTTCTGTAAACGATTTTGTAGAGCTTGCCAGCTTCTTTCCGTATAAAAGTATTTTGGAGAAACGGTATCCAGTTTTTGTTCCTTAGCGAATAGATTGGCACCTTTTCCTACTAACATCACGTGTGGAGATTGCAGCATAACAGCTTTAGCTGCTTTTATAGGATTTTTTACAATAGTGACACCTCCAACGGCACCCGCATTTTTATCGGAACCGTGCATGATGGAAGCATCGAGTTCGTTCTTTCCTTCGTGAGTAAAAACAGCACCTCGACCTGCATTAAATAGAGGATTGTTTTCTAAATAAGAAATGGTTTCTACAACGGC
>JAOXRU010000079.1 GCA_025800395.1 Flavobacteriaceae bacterium | reverse complement strand
GGGTGTATTTGGTGAATGAAGAAGGATGTCAGTCAAATCTGCAAACTAAGCAGTTCTCTGAATAAAATTATTCTTCCTTTGGTTACCATAGCAACACCAAAATGGTGTAGAAGTAATGAAGCAAGTATTGAAATAAGTATTCATCACAGTACATAACCTATTTGGTCTATATATCTAAATGAAAAACAAACAAACAAACAACCAGTTAATGCAATTATAATCATGGTAACATCTTATGACGTCGCGATCGTCGGCGTCCATAAGTGGCCGCCATATTTATTCTAACCTATTTGGTAAATTGAGGTGACTCACAATAGTTCAGATGTTTCTCTCTTTGAAGCTTCTACGACAGTAAGACTTTTGATGCTTTCCAAAAACAATTTTGTCACTTTGCTTCTATTTATCAATGAGCAAAACAAAATCTCTGCGTCATCAAAATTGGTTGGCATGGCAACACGGCAACACTTAAAGTGGCCAAAAGTACCTTTTAGTTTGAGTAGATTTTAATTTAATGGACAAATTTAACATTCAAATGAGTTTTTTTTCTT
>JAOXRU010000073.1 GCA_025800395.1 Flavobacteriaceae bacterium | reverse complement strand
GGCATGAAAGGAAGAAGTAAAGAAAACATGTACATGGTAAAAAGTGAGTGCAAAGAGAAAAAGAGAAATGTGCCAAAAGGGCAAAAATAGCCAAACTTTTGCGTCTTAGAGTGGTCGAAAAATAAGACCCCGAGTGCCTGTTTGTTTGAAGAGGAATAAACGAATAATGTGGGAATCGCAGCAATTCTACAGCAAATTTTTGCTTTATATTTTTGCTTACTTTGCTTTGTAAACCAAATCCGTGTAAGGAGTCAAGAATCAGGCGAATACTTCTCGGAGTTGACGGAAGGAACTTGGATTTTGTCGGCCACGGTACATAATTCAAGGAAGCCAACAAAACAGCGACTGAGGTGAGCCTATGACGTCACGAGCTATCGACTTGCGCAATCTCTTTGGAACATGTTTTCAGTAATGGCTGACAAATTTTATGCGACTTTGGAGCTCATAAATATTAGGATGGAAGGTTAGTTATTCATCTTTCTGAGGACATTTAGACACAACGCCATATTCTTC
>JAOXRU010000062.1 GCA_025800395.1 Flavobacteriaceae bacterium | reverse complement strand
TGCCTTTTGCAATTTCTTCCCGAATAAAAGCCATTACCTTTAAACGATTACTATCGTAACGATGTACCGTAGTTACCGGTTTTCTTCCTGGTGGCAATTCGTCTATTACCGAAATATCCAAATCGCCATAAACACTCATTGCCAAAGTTCTAGGAATTGGTGTAGCTGTCATTACAAGTATATGCGGTGGGGTGCTATTTTTAAACCATAATTTTGCACGTTGTGCCACTCCAAAACGATGTTGTTCGTCTATAATGGCAAGTCCTAAATTATTAAATTGTACTTTATCTTCTAATATGGCGTGGGTACCAATAATTATTTTTAGCGATCCTTCTTTTAAATCTTCAAACAGTGGTTTTCTTTCTTTACTTTTGGTAGACCCCGTGAGCAAGGCTACTTCTATATTTAAAGGTGCTAAAAGTTCTACTATTCCTTCGTAATGCTGTTGTGCCAATATTTCCGTTGGTGCTACGAGACATGCCTGAAATCCATTGTCTATAGCCAATAACATAGCTAACACCGCTACTATAGTTTTACCACTTCCTACATCGCCCTGAAGCAAACGGTTCATTTGTGCATGTGAGCCCATATCGTTTCGCAATTCTTTTACAACACGCTTTTGGGCATTAGTAAGCGGAAATGGTAAATAATTCTGGTAGAAATTGTTAAACAAATCTCCAACATGCTCGAAATAATGCCCCTTAACCTTGGCTTTGTGTTGCCTATTTTTAAT
>JAOXRU010000054.1 GCA_025800395.1 Flavobacteriaceae bacterium | reverse complement strand
GGATGGACATTAAACTATCTAAATCAAATATCAGAAAACAAGTTGGTGGTTCTCTTTTATCAAGTATATTGACTATGGGACGTACATTCGGTCCAACAGTAGCTAAAACACTTGGTTTATCAGCTCTTGGAGGGCTTGCTAGCGAAGGTGCTAGTCAATTAATGAAAAAAATCACTGGAGGTTATCTTGTACCTCAAAACCAAATTGATAAGCTTGTTGCAAATAAAAAATCTTCTCACTATGAAGCAAAAAAAGGACATTTTGTCTGCTCTACAAACAGGCTCTGGTGTTCACATAAAACCCACTAAAAAAACAACAAACTGGAGGTTTCTTAAGCACTCTTTTATCATCAATTGGAATCCCTTTAGCTATTAATGCAATTAAAAAATTAACAGGTCAAGGTGCACCTCAAATGGGTCAACCAAGGCCTAGACCAAGACGATCTCAGCCTACAAAAGGAGGATTAGTAATGCCATATCAACCATCTCCCTTTTATGGAAATTGGCCCGGTG
>JAOXRU010000044.1 GCA_025800395.1 Flavobacteriaceae bacterium | reverse complement strand
CCATTGCAGATATATTACAAGTCTTTGATAATAACCAAAGAACTAGACAGTTTTACATGGATGTTGCTTGGGAAGGGTTAAGATATGCAAATATTCATACATGGTCTTCTAAATCTCAAATTGAAAAAGATAGGATAAATCAAGTAATAAGTGATTATATAAAAAATAACAAACTTGAAAATTGTAAGTTATGAAGAAATTGATATTCTTGTTTTTACTTTTTAATTATTCTCAAGCACAGGATAGTAAGGAGGTAGTGTATATTTTGTTTGATAAAACAAGTCATGATATATGCAAAACAGAGGTGGAAGAAACCTATGAAAATAAAGAAGGGGTTCAAATAGTTAAAAAATACCGAAAGAAAATAGAGGATAATAAAACCGTATTTCACCTTTGTGACCAAAAATTTATTTTCAATCCCAAGAAGCATAAAAAAGTTTACCGCACTACGGATTATATCCAGAAACTAGCTGTAAAATCATTAGAGGATATAAAAGAGATTTATTACAAAGGAAATGATTTTAAACACCATACGTTTAAACAAATAAATATTATAGAAAAAATATCCGAAACTAAAGTGGTTATTTATAAGAATGTTTATTGGTGTTGCGAGTGGGTTTCAGAGGATTAAATGGATATTAGTTATTAGTTATTTGGTTATTGGGGGTTAGTGAATGATGGTTTGGTTTTTACCTTTTTATCACACTTCGTGTTACTAGCGAATAGTGTTTCTGATTTTCATATTTTCAAATTGAAACATTTCCATCGGAAGGATATATCCTTCCGTTCTGTTGTTTGTAAAATGATTTTTCTTGATGCTGGCTATAAGGTGATAAGGTGATAAATTTTCAAATTAACACATTTTCAAATTATCAAATTAATATTACATTCCGGCCATGCATTACATCCCGCTGGCGGGTGCATTATTTGGATTGGGGGGTGCATTTTTTTGGATTGTCTGGTTGTGCATTGCGTTTTGGGGGCTGTTATCGATGAAAATATTGGTAAATGATGGGGTGGTGGGGGGCTTCTATGGGGGAGTATGCGCGATATTTTGGTTTGGTGTAGGGCTATATGGCTTATTCCTATGGGTTTACTGCTTTGGGAATTCGTTTTTTTTGGATTGGTGATCGTATACTTTTGCTTTTCACCACAGGGCTGGGGATGTACACCTCTTTGGATATCGAACTCACAACAATTGTAGGAAAATACTTGTGATCCAGAAAAATGTTGCCGAGGTTTGTATACCATTTGCTCCGTTTTTGTTTAATTAAAATTTATTCTGAAATGAAATCCCAACCTAGCGATAAGGCAAATGTGCCAACGCCAAAAAGCAGTAGTCCCAAAAAAAGAAAGGGCTCTACTCGTATCGAAAACCGGATGGAGAACCTAAGGGTATTTACCGAAACATTGCAGGGCTATAAGCTCTTGCTGCAAAAGGAAGCTGCCAATTGTGAGGGCTTGTTTGCGAGTTTGGAAAGCTGTAAAAGCCTCATTGGTAAACGCGATATTCTCAAAATCCAAAAAACCAAGCAGGTGGCCAAACGGGCCTTGGCGTACAAAGACCCACAATTTGGGCTCATGTGTCGTCTCACCACCTTGAGTGACTATCTGATGGCCAAGCAAGAAATAGATGTGATGGACTACGAATTGGCCAAAAAAGTCATTCTTCAAATGCGCAACAACAAGAAAAAGCAGTTGGCATATCTAGAAAATACCGATGGGCAGATGGAGTTTCGCCTTACGGTCACCCAACGCACCAGCACCTATGGATTTCGATTGGAGGGTTTGCGCTATTTGTTACAGATAGTGGAAGGCATAGGCAAGGTATATGATCCGGGGAACAAAAAAATTCAAAAGGCCGAACTCGAGGCTTTGCATGCCCGATTGGAAAAGGAGAATGCTTTGGTAGCCAAGCGCAAAAGCGCCTTTAGCCAGCAGCAAAAAATGTTGAGTCGCCATGCCGAATCCATGATGGAGAAAGCCCGGGACGTCCGTCGTCTGGTACGCGCCACTTATGGGGAAGAGAGTCCGGAGTACGGTGCTGTTCGGTACATTAGCCTGCGATAAAGCGCTGGGCTATAGCCAATGAATAAAAAAAATATTCCAAGAGGCGATTTTCTGTCTTTTGGAATATTTGTGCAATCTGCGCCAATAGTTATCCCATTTCTAGTTGAAAACCATCTATTTCATTTAGGGGTATTTCAAAATAAAAATGGTATTACAACCAATGTTATTCGTATGAAGTTCAAACTAAGGATTCGAAAAAAGGTCATCAAAGAGATACTGTGGTTTTTGGGCACATTTTTGTTTGTATCTCTACTTTATTATTGGATGTTTGGCACCAAAGTTTGGGCCCAGCAAACCAGCTTAGACTTTCGGGTGCGCGACTCCTATTTTGTGCTCACCGCATCCCATGTGGCCATGCTCTTTATCACTTTCTTTTATTTTTGTGTGTATCTGCTCCGACTGCTGCGCAATAGCTTTCAAAACCAAACCGTCAACATCCTGTTTTTGGTAAGCAATATCCTCATGCTTTTGGTTTTTACCGAGATCATAGCCGCCCTATACAGCCTTTCTGTATATAGCCAAAACAAAGGAAACACAAGCACCCCAGTGTTTGACTATATCGCCCTTGCATTTCGAATATTACAATTTATCTGCCTCATTTTGCTTGTAGCCACCAGTTATGCCATTGGCAAGAGATTTCGAAAAGAAGATAGAAAAGTGAGTAGTGAATAGGTTTTCCAAAAAAACGATAACAGAAATTGTAATACGGTATATACGAATAAAGCCGCAAAGTAGGGGCGTATGCAATACGCCTTTTCGTTGTACGGAAACGAATATAACACATAAAACATACGCCTATTGGTGCCACCGAAACGAATATATAAGCCCTAATGTAGGGGCGTATAGCAATACGCCTTTTCGTTGCACGGAAACGAATATGACACATAAAACATACGCCCATTGGTGCCACCGAAACGAATATATGATGCATAAAGCCTTAATGTAGGGGCGTATAGCAATACGCCTTTTCGTTGCACCGAAACGAATATAACACATAAAACATACGCCCATTGGTAACACCGAAACGAATATATGATGCATAAAGCCCTAATGTAGGGGCGTATGCAATACGCCCTTACGGTATGGCATTTTTTTATATAAGGTTCATATATGTTTTTTTGTAGTTGGTGTCTAGTGTTGAAAAGTGATAAGTGAATAGTTATTGGTTATTAGGGAATTATCGGATTAGTTCTTCAAATTGAACAATTGGTTAGTTACATGGCCACATGGATAATCTTTCATCTACACAAATACACATCTGGTCTACACTTAATCGCTATTCATCGATAGATCACATTTTTAGTGTTTAGCTTTCTTAAATTTATACTAGATGATGACAGCTAGTTGGTATTCTTTCTTAATGTTGTTTTTTGCATTGGGGGAGTTTACTGCTTAGAGTATAAAAGAACGACAAACAAACTTCTGCTAGACATAGCCTTTTCTTCTTTCATGGCAATTGTATTTTGTCATTCTACAATATGTAAGCCGATATGCATTAGAAAGTATATCTATATTTTTTGATATTACATGCAAAGCAAATGATGCTGATTTTTTAAAAAACCTGTGAGAGTATTCCTTTTTCAGGGGTTTTAAAACAGGATTCCCAGTAGGGTTTGATTTGGTATGGTGTAAGAGGGCTAGAAAAATTTTCGACATTTGAGCTTAGAATAGCTTTGCCGTCCATTTATTGGGCGATATATCGCAATATAAGTGTTTGAATATGGAGAATTTGGAGCTTGTACCACCATCAAAATAGAGACGCTATTTAAAGGAAACGGGAAAATCGTTGTTGCGATTGGGCTTCAATTGGGATAGTTGTACAAAGAATATTCCTATAAAGGAAATAAAACCAAAGATTGAAAATGATCTATGGCACTATTTGAAAAGGAATAGGAATGGATGAACTTGTTGTAAAGACAGTCTCCTCGGAGAAGGTTCTATAGAGTAATATTTGTGGTAGAATGTAGGTTCTATAGAAACAAGGAGCATCAAGCTTTGTAAAACATACCAATCAGAGCCATAGCGCAACAACTGCTTCCCAAAGTAGTTTATAAAGAAAGGATAGCTATTGCACGCAAAAAAGTACAAAACCAAAAAGGATGTTCCTAATGCATCTTCGGCTTTTAAAGATTTGTTTTCTACTGATTTCATCTCTCGAGCGTTATTTCTGTGCGTTAAGTATTTGAGAAGACAGAAGGGCACTTGTTCTTTATGATAGTATTTGGGGGGCAATTAAACATATACTATTATTGATTGTGATAAGAACGAACTTGAAGTCGAGAGAGGTGATTTCTTCATAAGAGACCGTAGTTTGCGGTCTCTTTTTTTTATGCCTAAACAGCAAAAAACAACAAAACACAAGCCTTTTGATGCCTTTTCCAGCCAAAGTGCTCTTTGTCTATATACTATTTGATTTCACGGATCAAGCCGAAATGTTGTGGACAATATACTTTAACGTGAGTTCGATATAAATTATCTTCACAGAAGCCTTATAAATAGTGAGATTTGGATTAAAAAGGCGCAGGTTAACCCCTTAATTCAAGGCTTTTTGGGACAAAGATTGCTGTTTATAAGGCTTTCTATAGATTTAT
>JAOXRU010000041.1 GCA_025800395.1 Flavobacteriaceae bacterium | reverse complement strand
GGGAGAATACAAAAATCGCTTGCCAATGGAACTGGAGTTGTTTTGAGAATAAGTAAAACACAAATCAGAAAAGTAGCAAAACAGGGTGGAAATCTTTTCACATCACTTGCAAGCCTTGGAGCAAGAGTATTACCATATGCTGTAAAAGGTTCGACAAAAGCTGCACCAGCACTGGCAACTGGTGCTATTTCCGCTTTAGGAAGTTTAGGTATTGATAAGATATTTGGAAAAGGAATGCATATTCCAAAAAAGTTTTATCCTATGTTGCCTAATATTGTAAATGAATTGACACAATCACAAATAAATGAAATTAATAGAGTTATTCAAACTGGTGGGAGACTTGTAATTAAACCAACAAGAAAACAAATTGAAGGATTTTTAGGCGCACTTGCTTCAATTGGTATACCAATAGCTATAGAACTTGTATCAAAAATGTTTGGAAAAGGTCTTCAAGTGGATAAAACACCACCTCCCCCACCACCAAATCCTTATTCAAATGTTTATCTTCCACAATCAGGAGG
>JAOXRU010000039.1 GCA_025800395.1 Flavobacteriaceae bacterium | reverse complement strand
CGTTTTTCAAACTTAAAACTAGACTGTTGCTTGCGTAAGGATTTTATCTCTGATGCGCTTTCTTTTATTGTAAATTCTCTTGGTTTTGCCATCCTTAAAGATAATCAAAAAAAACGACTTTACCAACTTAAATTGGTATAATAGGTAAGAGTGGCATAGTTTTCTAATAGACGTCCACTCGTTCGAAAACGTCTGTTGGCTACACTGCCTTTGCTGGGGTACAAATCGGCAATTTCTTGTTTGTCATAGCCAATTCGCAACAATTTTTTTGGAATATGCCTCAATTGATGGTTTATAATGTTTTGCTCCAAGTTACTTGCGTCAATATATTGTCCATTAGATAATAAGCTGATACGTTCCAAAAAGTCGTGATCGGCAATATTGGCCGAATTTATACAGATTATTGGCATATTATACTTATCGGTATAATTTATGCTCAAATTGGCCATACCATCGCTAAAGAGCAGGTTTTCTTTGGTAGTAGAATGTGTAGTTGGTATCCAATCGAAGCTAGTGGCGCCATCGTACACTAGGGCATCTATATGTTGGCCGATGGATGTTGCATCTTCTATTTGAAACGCTTTCTTGGGATGCAAATAATAGGAAAATGCTTGAAAAACGAGCCTTCCCTTCCCGATCCATTGGAGGTATTCCATCAGGATTTGTTTTTCCTTTTCGAGATTTCTATTGTTAGCCGAATTGGAAACATCCCAAAAAACGGTAATGCTTTTGGGTTTGCGTTTGCCAATGCGTTCTTCACGCAGGTTCCATTGGCTCAAAAAGTAGATGCGATCCCCATCTTTTCCTTCAAAAATGGCATTGGTTTGGTCGTTTTGCTTTTTGGGAATGGCAAAAGCCAGTTGTTTTTGCAAAAGCACATCCTTTGCGGCATAGCTGCTGCTATAGGTTTTGGCGCTTTTTTGAAATTGTAAATTGATGCTTGGGTGCTGTCCTCTATATATTTTGGGTGTAGCTTGTATGACTTCTACTTCCACGGCAAAATGGCGCAGTTTGTAATCCAAAGACAAGGGGAGTTGATAGAGGTATTCGCTTCTCAAATCTTTTAGATTTTGATCAAAACCGATATGTGCTTTTTTGCAGCCCTTGGCAGGAATAGGATATACTCTTGCTCGAAAATTGTTGCCCTTGGTTTTTTCCAATACTCCCGGATCTACTACACGGCGAGTGATGGCCTCAAAGGCTTGGGTGGCTTTTTGCTTGTCTACCGCCACCGCTTCGCGCATAGCACCATCTACCTCCAAGGCAAAATGAGATACACTAGCTCCTTGGGGAAGGGGAAAATGAAATTCGCCTTCCAGTATGCGATCATTGGGGTTGTAGTAGTTTAGCTCTAGTCTGGTATGTGCAGTATGCCCCAGCACGCTTACCACGATACGTAAATCCTTGATAAGGATAGGTTTTTCTGTTTTTTTGCCCTGTAGCTGTGGCAAACCTACTTGAGCTAGGAGAATCTGCGCAGGGAATAGAAACCAACATAGGATGATCATCTTTTTCATATTCTTGGTGTTTGAAAAATATAGTTTGTTTTCCTCCTATAGAAGGAAAAAGATACACTTCAAAAATCTTGCCGAAGTCATGATAGTGGTTACGTGTTTGAAGGTGATAAATAGCACACAATAATGTTGTTATACCAAACGACCTGCTTGCTATATAGTGTGGAATCAGTTGTCTTTCATTATTTCATATTTATACCATTTTTAATTTAAAACGACCCCAATAAATAGCCTTTTTTTCCTTTCTATTTCAGAATAAAATCATTTTAGTACATGACAAAAATATAATTCATTGAAAACCAATAAAATAAGTGTTGATTATTAGTATAAAGCATGGATTTTCATAATATTAGAAGAATAACACCAATCATTTTTCTAATGAAGAAAACCAATGCTAGCACTAAAAGTAGTGAATTAAATACAGTTTTAAGTTCCCATTTTCAAAGTAAAATCAATTTGGCAAGAATAAAATTGATATCCCACTTTATTATCGCTCTTTGCAAGCTACAGACCGTTACCTTTGAAAAGTTAGCCAACGCTTTTGAAACTTCTGTAGATCACAAGTCATCGCTCAGACGCCTCCAAAGGTTTATTGCCCATTATACAGTAGACAGCGATTTAATAACACGTCTTATTTTTAGCCTACTTCCCAAGCAAGAAGGATTGATCTTGAGTATTGACAGAACCAACTGGAAGTTTGGGCAGACTAATATTAACATCTTTATGTTAGGTATAGTTTACAAAGGAGTTGCCTTTCCTGTATTATTTACTATGCTAGATAAGCGAGGTAACTCTAGTAGTCAAGAACGTATTGATCTAGTGAATCGTTTCATAAGACTTTTTGGCAAAGATGTTATTAAGTCCGTTGTAGCCGATAGAGAGTTGGCAGGTGATCGTTGGCTGGACTTCTTAAACAGAAATGGAATCAAATACTACATACGCATTCGTAACAATTTTAAAGTTGAACTTCTCCATAAGAATAAGACCATTAAAGCAAGGCGCTTATTTTATGCATACAAGATCAATGAGTTTGTGTATTATCCTAAAATTGTACGTGTTAATGGACAGCTATTCTAGCTTTCAGGATGTAAGTTACATCCCAAAAAAGGAAAGTCTGATTTTTTAATTATTGTATCGTTCAATGCTCCAGATAAAGCATTAGAGCAGTACAAAGAACGATGGCAGATTGAGATGTGTTTCAAAGCCATGAAATCTAGCGGATTTGATATTGAAAACACACATCTGCAAGATATAGAGCGTATCCAAAAACTAGTGCTATTGGTTATGGTAGCTTTTGTATGCTGCTATAAAGTGGGAATATATCTCAACCTGATCAGCCCAATCAAAATCAAAAAACACGGCAGAAAGGCCAAGAGTATTTTCAAATATGGACTCGATTATATCGCTTCTGTACTGTTAAACCCTCTAAATCAAAATAATATAAACGCAACTAAATTTTTGTCATCTACTTAGATTTGGATTTTAAGAGCTTTTACCCAACTTGTCTTTTCTCTATCCAAAGTGCAAAAAATCCTTTTCCTGTTTAAGGATAGAAACGTATTGGTAATATTTCCGTCGTTTTCATCGCTTTCCAAATCACATCTTCCAATCCCATCCATGTTTTTTGGAGCATTGCAAAGCCTAGATACGCTCTTGTAGTTGGCTTCCTTATCCAGATTTGGAAAAAAATTGCTTTTTATCCATAAATTGTAGAAAAACAACCTTATTTGCGGCACAAAACAAGACTCTATTGTTTCTAAAGCTTCCTGTTCAAAATCCCCCTACATTGCACACCGTATATAGGCTTCTTTTGAACGTATCGAAGACCCTATACATTCTTTATTGTAAATCAGTTTATTCCCTGTTTTGCATTTTTACATCACTACAGTTCGTATGTTTACCACAAATAATTTCCCTTTCACAACAAAATATTTTATAATCTCGGAGTTTTCCTACATTTGAATAAAATTATAGCCTTCATCAGATGCAAGAACTAAAAAAACACCCCGCTAGTTTCGAATATTTGATGCAACAATTAGACGCTGGATATGTACATCTTAGTCAAATTTTGCAAGCAGATCTCACCGAGTTCGATCGTGTGCCGTATAGCGTCATACAAAAGATGAACGAAAGCCGAGACCCAGTCCATATCAGTTTTATCTTAGAAGCATTAGAAGAATATTACATTCAGAAAGACTGTTTGTATTTCAACTTTTTCGATAGCTTTGAGGTCTTGCAATTTGCCGACAGATATACCTATAGATTTGGCGCCTATTGCAGCGATGTAAATACCATGATGGATTGGTATGAGCGTCTTCAACATTATTTCCCAAGCAAAAACAAAGGCGTTTGTACCGAAAGCTATAGCTTTAGCCCCGAGCACTTATTGCCCTTTGTAGTAGGTGATATAGACACCCCCCTAGATGCCGTACGCGAATATTGGAATTTTGATACCTATACGGTTATGCTCGAATACGGCCACCATACCGAAAACGAACTCCAGCTTAGTTTCTTTACCTTCGAACCCCTCTTAGACTACAGTATTCGCCAAAAAGGCAGCATATTAGACCTGCTTCCCTTTCGTGTTCCAACACTGCTATATGGCAAAACCAAAGGCGAATTGCAGAGCTTCACCGTCAAACATCTCGATCCAAAAGAATCTACCATAACCAATATCGAATTCGATTTGGAAGCGAGACTATTCGAATCCTTCGACAAAATCAATATCCTACAACATGCCGATGAGGTAGATATCGAATGCAATACCGCATTCGATGTACAATTCTATGCCGATAAGCTCCACAACTGCTTCCAAGCATGGGAATTTGTAGACATGCTCATTCACCTTTATGGCAGCGATAGCGAAGGTAACGGCCGTCTGCTCATACAAGACCCAGCAGATATCATCGAACACCAACTACTCGTATATCGCCACTGGAAATTCAACCAGCACCACGGGCTGTACAACGAGCACGACCCCAAGCAAAAATTGGTATATGAAGTAATCTTAGAAAAAGAATCCGGACATTTTCAACTCAGTATTCAAAACTACCACCAGCTTTTGGAACACTTTGGCGATGGCATTCCCATCGGTAAATAAACCCGTATATTTAAAGGATTTATTTGGGCACTCCCACGCAAAAAAGCGTGGTCGGGCTCTCGGCAGTCGCTCTCTACTGTCCTCCACAGTCGTCCATCCGAGGAGCTTCAACAAATGCCTCCATCCCTAGTGCAGATACTTCGGCCACCTCCTATACAGAAGTAGTGGACATGCTTTGTTTTAGATGTAAATAATTTTTCGGATATTTGCAGTAGCCTTTCCAAAACGAAAGGACAACAAAACTTTTTTAATATCAAAATCAATAAGAATATGCTAGATTTTTTTCACCTCCGGACGATTTCTTTTAGTAGCAGGCATTGTAGCTAGCAAATTCAACTATATATAAAGAAACGTCCAAGAAATTGGACGTTTTTTTTTGCAGTTATTTTTCCCAATGAAGAAATGCGATTTATACTAGGGTGTTTTCCTAAAAAGCTACAACACAAACGATTGCCATATCGTTGGAATTCGATACGATTCGGACTGGGGGCTCTATAGGTATATTTTTAATGTAAAATACTGATAATCAATAAAATAAACCAAAAAAAACATTTGTATATATCAAAAATTGCATAGATATTTGCAGCGGAATAAAACCAAGAAGGTTTTTCATTTTTACAATAAAAAAACAGTAAGCAAATGAAATTTACAATCTACAACACAAGGGTATGCAGCTATCAGATAGAGGCATCCGATTTGCTTCGCAATTTTTCTACTACCTAGTTTTGAGCAACTAGTCTGAAAAGTTTCGAATATACTAGTTGCAAATCCAACAGCATTTTATGTGCAACATCTACGATGCTATCATCGCATCCAATATCCTTTGGTTTACAAAAGGCGTAAAACGATAGGCTTTTTTACACCCAATACCAGTAATTGTTTGAAATTACAGGAAAAGAAAAAGGGGCTATTTATTAGGGCAATTTTAAATGGTATCAGACCGCTATTGGTATAAAGCAGCACCACAAGCAAGAGCGGAAAAACCAGATTTTTCCAATGGAGGATGATGCTAGAGCGTTTGCCGCCTTTACCAAAAACAAATTGGAGCATAGCCAATGCGATCCCTTTAAAAATAAGGTAGGATAAGGCTTAGAAAATTTTATACCAAACGGTATATTATAAAACACTTGGGAAAGCATCCCAAGTAGAAATAGAGAAAAACGAAAACAGATCCAACGGCCATAAAAAGACAGCAGTTTGGATTCCAAAAAAACACCCTCATGGGAAAGAAAATAAAAGCAAAAGATTTTTACGCTTTGGGTTATCCCAAATCCAAAGTCGTATCGGTGGCCTTGGGCAGCATCCATCGTCATCACAAAAAGCGGGCAAAGGAGGATATTTTGCAAGAGGCCAAGGCAGTATTGGCACATCCTCTCCACTTTGTAGAAGATCCGGTTTGGTCCAAAACAGCAGTATTGCTCCACAGCGCTGCACCATCTATTCGCAAGCCTATTTCAAAAGGCATGGCAGACTATCGCATCTATGGCGAATCGGGTATAGAAATGCTAGCCAAACACCAATTGTACCAGGCGCTCAAATTGCCCATAGCAGTACAAGGCGCCCTCTTGCCCGATGCCCATAGCGGCTACGGCTTGCCTATAGGTGGTGTATTGGCCACAGACAATGCAGTGATACCATATGGCGTAGGCCTAGATATAGGTTGTAGTATGGCATTGAGTATTTTAGACATAGAAGCATCCTATATGTCTGGCAAAGAAGATCGCTTCAAAACCCTGCTGCGAGAGCACAGCAAATTTGGCCCCAAGGAGACCCACGACAAAAAAATGGATGCCGCAGTCTTGGAAGATCCGCTCTTTGGAGAATTGCCATTGTTGCGCAGCTTACACCAAAAAGCCTATCGCCAATTGGGCAGCTCGGGTAGTGGCAATCACTTTGTGGAATTTGGCGTAGTTGAACTCTTGGAAAACCAACCCAAAATAGGTTTGCCCAAGGGCAAGTACATAGGACTCCTTACACACAGTGGCAGCCGTAGTTTGGGGGCAAACATAGCGATGCATTATACCCGTCAGGCACAAAAACAACAGCATTTGCCCAAGGTTTTTCGCCATCTGGCTTGGTTGGATATGGACAGCGAATTGGGAATTTCCTATTGGAAAAGCATGCAATTGGCTGGGGACTATGCAGCAGCATGTCACGACAATATTCACTACAGAATGGCGCAACAATTGGGAGCCAAAGTGATGTTTGCAGTGCAAAACAAACACAATTTTGCCTGGAAAGAGCAGCTAAATGGGCAGGAGTATATTGTACATCGCAAGGGAGCCACTCCAGCGGCAGCAGGAGAATTGGGTATTATTCCGGGTTCGATGAGTAGTCCCGCATATATCGTGAGTGGCAAAGGAGCAACTGGGAGCTTGTCTTCGGCCTCTCATGGTGCTGGCAGACGGTATTCGCGTTCCAAAGCGCGAACAATGATTAGCCGATCCGAAATGCGAAAGGAAATAAAAACCAAAGGAATACATCTTTTGGGAGGGGCGTAGAGGAGGCTTCTATGGCCTATAAAAATATAGGAGAAGTAATGGTCCAACAAACAGAACTGCTAGACATCATAGGAAGATTTCATCCCAAAATCGTTCGTATGGACGGAAGAAACTAATAGAACAAACCACAGCGGACTACCAGTCGCTGTGGTTTTAAAAAGAATATATGGAACTAATAGACAATATACACTATATCAAAGCCTTAGAATACTTTAGCTACGACTTGGAAGAAACAGCAGAAGCCTTGCGTTATGCCTATTATTATGAACCAAACAATAGTAAGGTACTCTGTTTAATTGGACGCTTTTATGGCGAAAAACTACAGGATTTTGAATTGGCAAAAAGCTATTTCGAAAAAGCGCTAGAAGCCGATGTTAAAGATGTGGCTATTTATCCGCCTTTTGTCAAACTCTTGATTGGCATGGATGAATTGGAAGCGGCAGAACGTCTCATTGCATTTGCTTTGCGATTGCCAGCGACAAACAAGACCCTGCTCTTGGCGCACTTGGCCCTGATAAGAGAAACCCAAAAATCCTATAAGGATTCGCTCAAAATCTATACACGCGCCAAGAAAGCCTGTTGCAATTCGGAGGAAATGCAGTGGTTGGATAAAGAAATAGCGCGCTTGAAGGGCAAGATGAACAAGCCAAAGAAAAAGAAGAAAGAAAAAGCAGCAAAAACAAAGAAGAAAAAAAGATGAAACATATTGTATTTAACGTGAGTTCGATATAAATTATCTTCACAGAAGCCTTATAAATAGTGAGATTTGGATTAAAAAGGCGCAGGTTAACCCCTTAATTCAAGGCTTTTTGGGACAAAGATTGCTGTTTATAAGGCTTTCTATAGATTTAT
>JAOXRU010000036.1 GCA_025800395.1 Flavobacteriaceae bacterium | reverse complement strand
TTCCTTTCAACCTTCCTTGTATGGCCATATTGGCATCTATAATGCGGTTGTTGCTTACATCCCAGCTAATGGTGGCTGGGGTGGTTTTGCCATCTGTAGAATCGGCACCTACCAGCAGTATGGAAGACTTAAATATTAAATCTATTGTATAGTCTAGCCAATACTTTGTATAAGCCGTATAATTTCCAATTCTTCACTACCTACTGGCATCATCAGATAGATACGGTTGTAGTAAAAAGAAATGTTATCTCTTTTTAACGGAATTTCTCTATAACTAAATAAGGAACTTTGCCCAAAATGACAAATAGATTGTTGAAGTGTTGTACCTACTACATATTCTTCTTTATCTATATTCTCCAAACAAACCAAACGGCCATTGCCATACAATTTCATGGTATATTTTTCTAATGGCATCATAATGTCTTTTTGCAAATCATAAAAATTTGTTAGGGTATAGGTCTCTTGCTTTTGGGCTTCGGTATAATAATAGCTTACAAATTCTTCTTGCAACCCTTTGTCTATGGCTTTCCAAAAGGCTTTGGTATTGCCACTATGTAGCATTTCTCTGTATTCTTGGTATTTTGCAACTACTTTTTCTAATAAAACATCCTGATCCCATTTACTCAAATCCTGTGCCTTACTCCAACCTTCTAATTCATAGGGAACTTCTGCTTCAAATTCCCAACTGGATTCATAATAGGGTATTGGTTTTTCAATTGGTTTTAATGGAAAATCTTTGATCATTTTTATGTTTTCCTCCTTCTCATCAGTCGAATATACCCTAACTGTTGTTCCCTTTCCTAATTTTGGTTTATTTATGAGACTTGGATTAAGCATCCTATTTTCTTCCAATTGATACAGTTTCATTCTGATCGTGTTTGTTCCTGACTTTAATAAAAATGGGTTAAGTTCTGTGTATCCATCAGTTTGGGTTGCTTTTATTTTAATATCATTGATATATAAATCCATGTAAGCAAATTCCTCAAAACTCCAGTCTAAATAATATATCGTTTTTTGCATGCTGTTATTTATTATCATTGTTGTTGGTTTTCTGTTTTCTTGTACGGTTCGTTTGGCTTTTTTACAGCCAATGCTTAAGATGATGATACTGAATAGGACTAGCGTTCTCATTTATTCTCCTTTATTTTTTAATATGTCTATTTTTTTACTAAGCTCAGGAACCACTGGAAATTGAGTGCTTTCCCATTTTTTATTTATAAAAACCATAGCAGAAACATTTACCCCAGAGAAGTACATATCTGCTGTAAAGAAATTGGCAGCATGTTTATCTGCCCCCAGGGTTAGGTGAATCTCACTATCTGCTTTCATTTCTACACCAAAGCCCCCTTCTTCTTTTCGTTTTTTTATCTTCTTTTTAGCCTTTGGGTTTTGAAAACTTTTACCGTCTTTCACCTTACTTCTCAGTTTTATTCCAAACTCCATTACTATTTTCCCTTCCAACCTTCCTTGTATGGCCATATTGGCATCTACAACACGGTTGTTTGTTACATCCCAAGTAATGGTGGCTGGGGTGGTTTTGCCATCTGTAGAATCGGCACCTACCAGCAGTATGGAAGACTTAAATGTTAAATCTATTTTATAGTCTAGTGCTACAGCACCACCGCTAAACAGGTCTGCTACAAAACTGATGATATCTAAGGTATCAATAATCACTCCCCAAGGCTTAAACTTAGAACCCAACGCCAATAAATCTAGTTTAATTTGTGCCCCTATAATGGGGTTCATTAGCAATTTACCGTTTAAGGTGTAGGTAAGTATTCCGTTCTGTGCTTGGTTATAGCCAATACCTATTCCTACCGCTATGGAGGGCGGTAGCAGTTCAAAAGACATAGGATTGGCATTAAAACGATTTTGGAGTTTGTTCCAGGTACCGGCTTTTTTCTTTTTTACAGAATTATCTATCTTTTTGGCATCAGACACGCCGAAACTATCGTCTATAAAATCGTAAATCCAAAGAAATTTCGATAATTGCCCTCTAAATTTATGTTCAAATAATTTCGTTATTTGTAATTTGTCTTGGCCGTCTACTTCACAGTTAACCCCTAACTTAAACTGCCATTCTCTTTTGAGGTGTCTCCCTAGGATATTTGTTATTTCTTTGTCTACTATCTCTTTTCTTCTTCTACTGTTTGAGGTTGTTTGCAAGGGCCTTCCAAAGGCATCTTTTCCTTCATGCTTACTGGCATAGTAGTCTTTTAAACTATCCGAGGATTTGTAGTATAAAGCTTGGTCGGAATTAAAATAAAAATTAAACTCAAACGCTATCTTCGGGTATACAGCTAGGCGTATATCCTTGGCATACGCACAGGTACGAATGGGTATGATGCTTTTTTGTTCTAATTTTTCTGGACTAAACAAATATCGCATATACTTCACTAGCCATAAATCTTTTAAAAACTTTCCTGCTGGCCCTATGGACATATAATCTTGTTTAAAAGCGAGATAGTTAAGCACCTCCGAATCATATTCTTTATTAAAATAGTAAACCAAGTCTAATTCTATGGTATTCTTTTTAATTTCATAAGTGCTATAAGATTTGCTATTTTGCGAATTGGCTTTTACTATCCATTGCGATACCATATCTTCATTTGGTATTAGTGTTTTATTGCTATGCTTTATTTTTTTTTCCAAGCAAACTGGCGGCTTAACACTATAATTATCACTTATAGCCAAATCTTTGAGTACAATAGTTACTTTGGAGCGTTCTTTTTCTCCAGCTACCAATTGTAAGACCAGCGTATTGTTGTATATGGCGGATTCTTCTGAAAGTTTTTTACTTTCATCAAATATAAGAAATGGCTCTTGTTTTGGTATTTGCACCTCTATAGCAGAGAAGTGGCAAGATTTGTTACTTTCTGCCGTATAGGTTTGTTTCTTTACTTCTGCCCACATATTGTTTACTGCCATTTCTCTTATGGCTAGGGCTTCTGTTTTGGTGGTTTTTAGTAGGTGTATATACCTTTTCTCTAGGGTTTTGTTGTTATTTTGGGTATCAAATACAATTTCTTTTCCTTTGGTATAGGTTGTTGCTTTGGTTTCTAGCCAGTCCATAGATTGGCTTAAATAATACTCGAGCCAATGTTCTTTTTTCCAATCTTCTTTCTCTATTTCTACTGCAATAAGCTGTCCATTGGGGGAGTAGGTGGTAAACTTAGCACCCACAGCATAAGGAAAACCATTAATCATTTCTGTCTTTCCCTTAAAGGTGGCACTTTTGTTGAAATAGTTGGTGGCTTTTATTTTGGCGTAGATGGTATGGTAAGCTGTATCGGACTTGTCTTCTAGCTTGTCTAACCATTCTTGTTCCGCCAAAATATGAATTTCTATGGTATGGTTTACCTCATCGAGTCGGTCGGTATAGTCTGCAACATAGATTTTGGGTTTGTTGTTTAGTTTTTGGTTGCTCAATTGGTCGTACAAATCTACCTCAAAAACAGTGTAGTTATGCATCACGCTAGTCATGTCTGGGATACGATGGCCTCTTACATTTAGGGTAAATACTTCTCCAATTCGTGCTTTTGGTATTGTTTTTTCTTTGGTAGCATTAGAAGCAGTAAACCAAGTTTCTAAAACCTGAGGTTCCCCTATAAGGGTGAAGTACTTGCCAACCGGAAACTTAAATTCGGGATAATACAAAAAGGCTTCTAACCAATAGAGCTTTCCTATTTCCCCACTTATACCAACCCGTACATTTCCAGTGCCACCATAGTCTTTGTCTATGCCATAAACAGCTATTTCTTTTTTGTTTTTCTCTTCCCATTTTCCCCAATGCTCAAAAAATTCTTCTTTGTGCATGGTTCTTAGCTTAGGTAAGTGCTCGGCAGCTACCCATACCCATTTAATAGCTCTTTTAGAGGCACGTTTGTTCTTGGTGTCTTCGTGTAGTACGGCATAAAAGGTAAGCCCTCTGCCTTCTTCGGTGTAAATGACGTTGTCCTCTCCTGCTGCGCCCTTGGAGTGTGGTCTTATATATGCAATTCCTATTGGCATTTTGTACTGTTTTTTGGGGTTAAATCATGCGAGCTTTTACTTTACTTGGTACTTCGATTGGCGTATCGTTGGGGTTTGCCAATGGATTGATCTGACTTGCGGTATCTTGGTCTTTTTCTTCTTTTTTTTGGTTATCGCTATTGGGTTCGGCGGTTTGCCCATGAAAGGTGATTTCTATACAAGGCGATCCAGCAACGGCACAAATGGCTTTGCTAGTTTCGAATAACGGATTTCCATTGTTGGCATTTAGAGTTACTTTTTGGTAATATTCTAGCCATTCTGTAATGTTTACTTTACAGGGCTTGTTCGGATAAGAAAACTTACAACTGCCAAAAGTTTTTTTCTCCAAAGGAGTACCAATATCTTTATGGGTAATTAAGATTTTTTTGCTGGCTTTATTGTCGTTGATAAAATGCTTGTCTTGCTGGTCTGCTATCAGCTTATCGGGAGTAGTACCAAATTGGCATTTGCATTCGGCACCGTTGCATACAAATATTCCTTCCATAATATCGAAATTTTAAACATTGCTATATAAGGTTAGAATACGAGTTAGTTAACTTTTTCAAATATAAGTAAATTATATAATTAAATAACTTATTTTCTTACATAAATTTGTTTGGCATGGAATAATACCATTTCTAGTTAAAAATCACCCCAACAAACAGCTCTTTTTTCCTTTCTATTTCAGAACAAAAAATACCAGGTATCTTTTGCGAAAAAAACAAATTTCATCCTGTATGGTGCAAGATTGAGGTATATCCAACGCACGTCAAATGATATACCAAATAAAATGCGGTATCTATATCGGGCTGGGGGA
>JAOXRU010000013.1 GCA_025800395.1 Flavobacteriaceae bacterium | reverse complement strand
ATTTTACAACAGGTACAGACCTCATTCCTATTTAAATGGAATCAGTCCTGAAACCTATGAAAACCAAAAGCAAAAAGCGGTGGCTTAACCCGTTGTCCTATAAAATGGGTAAAATTCAAGTGCATGCCTTGGTAGGTTAGCACAAAACCAATCGCAAAAAGGGCGATACCAATAAGTGCCGACTTTACAGCACTTAGTTTATTGTAACGATGCAGGTAAATTCCTAAAACGATGAAGCCTAAGTAACCACTGAAGTTGTAGAACATTCCAAACTCATTCCAAACTCATTCCAATCACATACCCCCCAAACTTGTGGGAACCAAAGCTTGATGTATGGAAGGAAAAGCGTGACGCCCCAAGCAAATAGAAACCAAGTCATGCCACGTTGGGTGGTTTGTTTGATCCATGGTGACACAATCGGCATAAATAGATAAAGTCCGATGATTGTGTAAATAAACCAAAAGTGGACATTACTTTTAGTGAAGTTCATTGGAATCATCATGAGGTTGTAAGCATAAAGGTTCATTTCGCCAGTAAATGCATTTCCAGGACCTCCGAAGACAGGAGTTCCTGGTAGTGGAAAGAAGACGTATAAAATTGACCAGACCAAAAACGGAATAAGAATACGTGAGAAACGGCGTTTGAAGAACTCTTTTGTTTCGTACTTAATAGGCAAAAGCAAAGTTCCTGAAAGTAGGATAAATAGCGGTACGCACGGACGGGTAAATATCAGAATTTGCATCCATCCTGTGTGAAATGTGCCACCAGCTGCCACAACATATTTGTCTCCTGCATGGCAAAGCACTACCAAAAAACAGGCTAGGACGCGCAGCACATCCAGATAATTGATTCTTTCTTTTTGTTTAATTTCAGTCATTTAATTTCTCCTTTTTTATTAAATGCTTTTTATAACTTTCGCAGGCACACCGACTGCCAACGAGTTTGAAGGTATTGATTTTGTGACTACACTTCCTGCGCCAATTACACAATTCTCGCCAATTTCTACGCCCGGCAAAATTGTTGCACCTGCTCCAATCCAGACATTGTCCCCAATTGTCACCGGTTCTGCATAAGTGGTGAAAAATGGAACTTCCGAATCAGGTGTCCAATCTTTTGGCAATCGTTCTTCAGCAGCAACTG
>JAOXRU010000668.1 GCA_025800395.1 Flavobacteriaceae bacterium | reverse complement strand
ACGCCCAAAAAATTATAGATAACGATTACGACAAGAGCGATGGGAGGTATTATATTAGAATATCCGATGACTTGCTAGAATCTTTTCAGGTAAACCAGACCAATACCAGACACATGGAGGTACTAACCGAAGATATTTCTAACGAGTCAGAACAGTTCCCCTTTCCAAACCCCAACGGAGATGCCAATACCCCTAACCCAGAAACAGAAAACACTGCTTTGGCTTATGTAATTACGGCGCAAAACGATACTATTACAGCAAAAATACTCCCCCAGGCATTGCAAACTATGGAAAACAAGATAGATGCCATGGTGCAAAAAAATGGAACCTTAGAAGCCCAAAGTTTTTCGGCAGACAATACGCAATCTATTTTGTTAACTACTGGTGAGGCGTTTACCACCTTAACCTTTAAAGATGTGCTTACTGGGCAGCAGAGCAAAAAATTTGTAAAACCACTATTTGTTGGTAAAAAGATAAGTTTATACCTTTTTAAAGGCAAGGAAATAATTCTTG
>JAOXRU010000662.1 GCA_025800395.1 Flavobacteriaceae bacterium | reverse complement strand
ATATTTGGTACTCGACGAAGGCTCAAGAATACCCTTTTCTAAAAGTGTAAAAACCCAATTGCTAGCGGCTTTGAAATAATCTAATTATCTGTAAAATGCTTGCGCTGCTTTTCCTTCGAAAACTTTTCCGCATAAAAGGCAGTCGATCCACCTTTTGGTATCGATAAGCGCTTCCACTGAGCGGCAGCACATATAGGTACCACATAAACTATCTGCCCAACATGGAAAAACCATTTCCCCAAAGATGCTTTACCATTTTGGCTATAGAATTGCTTTCGAGATTGTACTGCCAAAGCAATTAATCACTATCCAATTGAGACATCGCAAGATCACCCAATTGTTTGTTGTATTCCAATTGCTTTTTTATTACAGATAGTATATCGCTCATATAGTGATGTTTGTATTAATACAAAAAAAAAAGAAAAGGTGGTATAAGGGGGTGGGGTGAGAATTCAACTAAAAAAACCGCTTGAAGTAATTTTTCCAAGCGGTTATATATTTTTTAAATATCTCTAGTTAGTGATCAGATGGCTCCTCCCCTTCCTGCAAAGGCACCGTCTGTGGAATAAAATCCTGACCAGCTATAATGTACTCCCCATTTTCATAAGTCTTACTATAGTCATAAGCCCAACGGTGAACTTCCGGAATTTCTCCTGGCCAGTTGCCATGTACATGCTCCATAGGTGTTGTCCATTCCAAAGTGTTTCCTCTCCATGGATTTTTGGTTGTAGCTTTCTTACCATAGAAAATACTGTACACAAAATTGTACACAAAAATCAACTGTGCTGCTGCTGCAGCTATAGCAAATATGGTTATTAATATATTCACATCCGTAAACTCATCAAACATTGGGAATGCCGTATTTTGATAGTATCTACGTGGCAAACCAGCTATGCCAATAAAGTGCATCGGAAAGAAAACTCCGTAAGCACATATGGCAGTAATCCAGAAATGTATATAGCCTAAGTTTTTATTCAACATACGCCCTGGGAACATTTTTGGGAACCAGTGATAAACACCAGCAAACAAACCATACAATGCCGATATACCCATTACCAGGTGGAAGTGAGCTACTACAAAATAGGTGTCGTGTACGTTTATATCTAAAGTACTATCTCCCAATACCAATCCGGTTAAACCACCAGAAATAAAAGTGGAAACCAATCCGATACTAAACAACATACCAGGATTCATTTGCAGATTACCCTTCCACAATGTGGTGATATAGTTAAATGCTTTTACCGCAGAAGGAATTGCTATCAAAAGCGTTGTAAAGGTAAACACAGACCCCAAGAAAGGACTCATACCAGATACAAACATATGGTGACCCCATACTATAGTGGATAAAAATGCGATACCTATTATAGATGCTACCATAGCGCGATATCCAAAGATAGGCTTTCTAGCGTTGGTGGCGATAACTTCTGATGTAATACCCAAAGCAGGTAATAATACAATATAAACCTCTGGGTGTCCGAGAAACCAAAACAAGTGCTCAAACAATACTGGCGATCCTCCCTGATAGTGCAATACTTCTCCATTGATAAAAATATCTGACAAAAAGAAAGAGGTACCAAAACTTCTATCCATTATCAACAACAAAGCAGCCGACAACAATACTGGGAAAGAAACTACACCAATAATAGCAGTTACAAAGAAAGCCCAAATAGTAAGGGGCAACCTAGTCATAGACATACCTTTCGTTCGCAAATTTAATACCGTAACTATATAGTTTAAAGAACCTAGTAAAGATGAAGCAATAAATATTGCCATAGACACCAACCACAAGGTCATTCCCATACCACTACCGCCAGAAGCTTGTGGTATCGCACTTAGAGGTGGATATATGGTCCAACCTGCCGCTGCAGGCCCAGCTTCTACAAATAAGGAGGCAATCATGATTACACTAGACAAGAAAAATAGCCAATACGAGACCATATTTAAAAAGCCAGATGCCATATCTCTAGCGCCAATTTGTAATGGAATAAGTAAGTTACTAAATGTTCCACTTAAACCAGCAGTTAATACAAAAAACACCATTATGGTTCCGTGTATTGTTACCAATGCGAGATACATATCTGCATCCATTATACCACCTGGAGCCCACTTTTCTCCTAAGAAAAACTCTAATATTGGCAATGGTTCTCCTGGCCAAGCTATTTGTAAACGGAAAAGAATAGACATTGCTATTCCAATGAATCCCATGATAAGTCCCGTGATCAAGTATTGCTTTGCAATCATTTTATGATCGAAACTAAAGATATACTTTGTTATAAAAGTTTCTTTATGATGATGTCCGTGATCGTGTTCGTGTGCTGACATAATCTTTATTCTTGTTTTTTTAAAATTTTTAGATAGTGATCTTAATTATTCTGCTACAGCTGCAATAGTTTCCTTAAAGGTCTTCTGACTTGCCAACCATTGGTTGTACTCCTCTTCCTCTTCTACTACAATTTTCATCTGCATATTGTAATGAGACTTCCCACATATCTTATTACACAATAATACATAATCAAATTCCCACGGATCTGCATTTTCGTTTCCTTCAGCTTTCCATTTTGCGCGCAATTCGTTGGTGCGTTTTACTTTTTCCTTTACATCTTTAAACTCACGCATCTTTTTGGTAGTGTATTTTGGGATAAAAGAAAATTCAGAGATCATTCCAGGCACACAATTCATTTGTGCCCTAAAATGAGGCATATAAGCAGAGTGCAAAACGTCTTGAGATCGCATTTTGAATATCACTCTTTTCCCTACAGGTAGGTGTATCTCTTTGGTAACTATATCATCAGCACCATTTAGATCGGCCTCGTCCAAACCAAGTACATTCGCTCTATCGTTGTCTATCATGCGCACATTTGCACTACCCAAAACATTGTCCGTGCCAGCATAGCGCGCAGTCCAATTAAACTGCTGTGCATATATCTCCACCACTATGGCATTCTCCTTCTCCTCTTCTGGCACAAACATGATTTCCGTCCAAGTAAATAAGCCATATAGTATCAATCCAGCCAAAGTCACTACTGGTATAATTGTCCAAAATATCTCTAACTTATGGTTATCTGCATAATGCAAAGCTTTCTGACCTTTCCTACCTCGATATTTATAAGCAAAGTAAAACAACAATGCCTGCGTCAAAAATTGAACAATAAAAATTATACCCATAGTAATCCCCATCAGCAAGTCATAATCTTCGCCATGCTTGGATGCAGATTCGGGCAATAATAAGCCCCACCATTTCACAATTCCGTAAATCATGAAAATGTATAAAAAGGCTAGGAAACCAAACATAAGGTATCCATGTCGCTCGTTGTCTGTATCATTGGCAACCTCAGGGTCTCCCTCGGCACCAACTTGAGTTAACTCAAATATCTTGGTTAACTGCCAAACCGATATTCCAACTAGCAGTAGTACAATAAAAACTAATAAGGCCGTCATGTTTAATATGTTGTTTTTTTAAAGTGATTTGTTTGTTTTTAGTGATTTGTTAAAATTTAATAATGAAAGTGCTTACTTTCTTCAATAAACGGATTCCCCTTGGGCACCAAAGGCGCTTTGGTTAATGCCGTAAAAACGGTAAAGATAAACAAACCTGCGAAAAATGCAACTGCTCCTAGCTCTGGGATTCCAATTCCCCACTGATCTCCGACGGTAGCAGGCATAATCATATTAAAGATATCCACATAGTGACCAATTAAAATCACTATTCCAGCCATAACTACAAACCAATTCAATCGTTTGTAATCACTGTTCATTAAAATTAATAATGGGAATACAAAATTCAACACTACCATTCCAAAGAAAGGCAATTTGTAATCCTCTATTCTTGTAACAAAATACGTCACCTCTTCTGGGATATTCGCATACCATATCAGCATAAACTGAGAGAACCACAAATAGGTCCAGAAAATAGAAATACCAAACATAAACTTAGCCAAATCGTGTATATGACTATCATTTACATGTTCTAAGTATCCTTTAGATTTTAAATAAATTGTAATCAAAGCTATAGTAGTGATACCCGACACAAACATCGAAGCAAACACATACCATCCAAACAAGGTACTAAACCAGTGCGGATCTACACTCATGATCCAATCCCAAGAAGCAATGGACTCGGTGTATAAAAAGAATACCAAGAATCCTGCTGATAACTTAAAGTTCTTTACAAATGCACGGTTATCCTCTGCCGTATCTTGCTTTAGAGACAATTTGCGTGAAATTTGACGATATGCTATCCAACCACCCATAAATATCACGGCGCGTATCATAAAGCCAACACTATCCAAATACCCCTTTTTACCTTGCAAAAGATGGTCTTTTTCTACTAAACTGGCATCTGTCCACACAAACAAATGATTCATATGCAACATGGTAGAAGCCGCCAACAACATCAAGAGAATTACACCGCCCGGTATCAAGTAAGAGGTTATCCCCTCCATTACTCGAAATACTACTGGAGACCAACCAGCTTGTGCTGCTCGCTGTATCGCATAAAAAGCCAATACGCCCAACGGAATCATAAAAAAGAAAAAGGCACCCACATATAATGCAGCCCAAGGTCTGTTTTGTAATTGGTGTAACAAATGCTCTCCGTGACTATCCCCATGTTCTTCTCCGTGAGCATTAGCCGTATCGTGATTATTTTCTGCCACCGCACCATGGTCATCATGATGTGCCGTAGAAACCATTTCCTGAGCTTCCTGAACCGTACTTGGCATACTCATAAATCCTATACCTATTCCTAGGACTCCTACTATCATTAATACAAATGATGCTATTTTTAATCTATTTGAAAAAGTATACATATCTAAAAACTCTGGCTATTATTTTACTAAATTCTCTCTTAATTTCATAACATGTGCCGCAACTTGCCAACGCTCTTTCTCATTGAGTTGGTTTTTATATGAACCCATGGAGTTCAATCCGTAGTAAATCACATGATATGTACTTCCTATATTGATCTCTCGTGCATCATATGCCGGAACTCCTACAAACTTCTCGCGTTGTGCCAAGATACCTTGTCCATCTCCTTTACTACCATGACATACACCACAATATATTTCATACAATTCTTTACCTACCTTTAAATCCGCTTCCATATTTAAAGAATCCAAAGGACTGCGCATCAACATTGCCTCTGCCTTACCTTCAATGGTATTTGGAATAGTATAAGGTACAAACCCTCTTTTGATGGTGTTTGCAGGTGGCAACATTGCCTCAAAACCTCCAGGGAATGCTGCAGATTTTTGATAGGTTTCGTAGCCTACAGATTCGTACATATTTGGCATGAACTGATAATTGGGTTCGCGCTTATTGAAACACGATACTAGCAATAATGCCGTTGCTGCTATAACCCCTAATTTCTTAAAGTAATTCATTGGATACTCCTTTTACTTTTCTGTAATTTTTACTTCTACCGCACCAGTTTCTACTAAAAGAGATTTTAACTCTTCTTCGTTGTTGTGCACTCCTATCTCCATAAGGAAATGATCGTCCGTAGTACGAACATCTGGATTTTCAGCTTTTTTAAATGGCCATAATTTACTCCGCATATAAAAGGTAATTACCATTAAGTGCGCCGCAAAGAAAACGGTCAGCTCAAACATCACCGGCACAAAAGCGGGCATGTTTTCGATATAGCTAAAACTTGGTTTCCCTCCAATATCTTGAGGCCAATCTTCAATCATAATGAAATTCATCATGACTATCGCTACCGTTAAACCTATACACCCATAGATGAATGCAGCTATCGCAATCCTAGTAGGCGCCAAGCCCATTGCCTTATCCAATCCGTGTACAGGAAAGGGACAGTAAATCTCGTCGATATGCAAATTTTTTGCTTTTATCTCCTTTACTGCATTCATTAATATGTCATCATCATTGTATAATGCCTGAATAACTTTAGATGCCATAATATTTTGTATTTATTCTTTAAATCTTTTTACTTCTTCTCTACTTTAGAGGTTCTGGGGTCTGCTCCAGCTCCTACCAAACTTTTTCCTGCCTCTCTCAATTTCTTATAGTTCTCACCAGAAGATTTTAAGATAGTTTTTACTTCCGCTTGCGCTATTACTGGGAACGTACGTGCATACAACAAAAACAACACAAAGAAGAAACCAATTGTTCCAACATATATCCCTATATCTACAAAGGTTGGAGAGAACATACTCCAAGATGATGGTAAGTAATCGCGGTGAATCGATGTAACGATAATCACAAATCGCTCAAACCACATTCCAATGTTCACCACTATAGAAATAATGAAAGAGAAAATGATACTGGTACGCAATTTCTTAAACCACATAAACTGCGGCGAGAATACGTTACAAGACATCATCATCCAATATGCCCAAGCATAAGGACCTGTTGCACGATTGAGGAATGCATACTGCTCGTATTCTACTCCCGAATACCAAGCCACAAATAATTCCGTAATATATGCAACCCCTACGATAGAACCAGTAATCATAATTACCAAGTTCATCAATTCGATATGTTGTATGGTAATATATGCTTCCATATTACAAACCTTACGCATGATGATCAACAAAGTGTTTACCATCGCAAAGCCCGAGAATACCGCACCAGCAACAAAGTACGGTGGGAAGATGGTGGTGTGCCATCCTGGAATAACCGAAGTGGCAAAGTCAAAAGATACAATGGTGTGCACAGAAAGTACAAGGGGCGTAGCCAAACCAGCTAAGACCAATGACACTTCCTCAAAACGCTGCCAGTCTTTTGCTCTTCCACTCCAACCAAAACTCAATATACTGTAGATCTTCTTCTGGAATGGTTTTACTGCTCGGTCTCGTATCATTGCAAAATCTGGCAATAATCCCGTCCACCAAAACACCAAGGATACCGATAAATAGGTAGATATCGCAAATACATCCCATAGTAGTGGTGAGTTGAAGTTTACCCAAAGAGAACCAAATTGGTTCGGTATAGGTAACACCCAGTACCCCAACCATGGCCGACCCATGTGAATAATTGGAAATAAACCTGCTTGCACAACCGAGAAAATAGTCATTGCCTCCGCAGAACGGTTAATTGCCATCCTCCATTTTTGACGGAATAACAATAATACTGCGGAAATAAGGGTTCCTGCGTGACCAATACCAACCCACCAAACGAAGTTAGTAATATCCCAGGCCCATCCTACGGTTTTATTCAAACCCCAGGTTCCAATACCAGTTGAAATGGTGTAAATTATACATCCTAGCCCCCATAAAAAGGCCGCTAAGGAGATACCAAACACTATCCACCATTGTTTGTTTGCTTTTCCTTCTACAGGAGCTACAATATCTAAGGTTACATCGTGGTAACTCTTCTCTCCTGTTACTAAGGGTTTTCGTATAGGTGCTTCGTAATGCGACGCCATAGTACTTATATAAAATTATCTTACTTAAACTTATTATGCTTCGTTAGTATTTCTAACTTTTACTTGATATACTACATTTGGTAGGGTACCTACGTGCTCCAACAAATGGTATGCTCTATCATCTTCTACACATGCTGCAATCTTGCTGTCTTTTTCATTTATGTCTCCAAAAACCATTGCTCCAGAGCCACAGGCCGCAGAACAAGCACATGCATCATTAAACTCTCCTTTTGCTACTGGACGCCCCTCTCGCTTCGCTTTCAAAATAACAGCCTGAGTAGCCTGAATACAGAAAGAACATTTCTCCATTACCCCTCTAGATCGTACTACTACGTCTGGGTTCAAAACCATCTTTCCTAGATCGTTGTTCATGTTATAATCAAACTCGTCGTTGTTGTTATACAAGAACCAGTTAAATCTTCTTACTTTATAAGGACAGTTGTTTGCACAATATCTTGTACCTACACAGCGGTTGTATGCCATATGGTTTTGACCCTGACGCCCGTGCGAGGTAGCTGCTACCGGACATACCGTTTCACATGGTGCATGGTTACAATGCTGACACATGACTGGCTGGAAAGCTACCTGAGGATTCTCAGACGGATCCTCCATCTCACCAAACTCACCCAAAGAACCATGTTCTCCAAACAATCCATCTATCTCATGCTTCTGTTCATTATCTCCCTCGAAAGTATCGTTAGAAGAATAATATCTATCGATACGCAACCAATGCATATCTCTCGATTTTCGCACTTCCTCTTTTCCTACTACAGGAACATTGTTTTCTGCGTGACAAGCGATTACACAAGCCCCACATCCGGTACATGCATTTAGATCTATCGACAGATTAAAATGATGCCCGATGGTTCTATCGAACTCATCCCACAAAGAAACAGAAGTCGCCTCCACTTCGTTGTGATTCAAAGAAACTACAGGTTTCTTATTCCATTCTGCAGCTTGCTTGGTGTTGAAGTCCGCTAAAGTGGTTTCTTTCAATACATCATTTCTACCCATCAAGGTATTATGCAATTGCACACAAGCAAACTCATGAGTTTCCATCACAGCCTCCAACTGTACATCCTGAACTGTATTAAAGTCCTGATACAACTCAAATGCATTTTTTCCTGTCTGCATTTCTTCTTGTACCCCTTCCTTCTTGCCATAACCAAAAGAGAATCCTATGGTTCTTGGCGCCTGTCCGGGCTGTATAAGAACTGGTGCCGTCACACTAACGCCACCAACAGTCATTTTAACTTTATGACCATCCAAACCTCCATCTGCTACATGCCAGTTTTCTATGCCCAATTTAGCCGCATCTGCTTTAGACATGGTTACATAATTATCCCATGACACCCTAGATATCGGATCTGGAAACTCTTGCAACCAAGGGTTGTTTGCTTGTTGTCCGTCCCCCATTCCTGTTTTCACGTACAATATCAAAGACATTTTTCCTGCCACAGCCTTACTTAGCTTAGTAGCTATAGCCATTGCAGAACTAGGAGCCACAACTTCTTCCTCCACAGCATCTACCGCTGCAACCACAGCCGGTGTTTCTGTTTCTGTTTGCTCCTCTGCAACTACAGGTTGTGTATTTTTAAAGAAACCGTCGTGCAAAGCTTTTTCCCACTGTGCTCCAGCCAAGATACCTGCCGACCAAGTTTCTTTTACAAAATCATAATAAGATTTATCTTCTTCCATCCAATGCAACATCGCATCTTGCAATTGCATGGTGTCAAACAAAGGACGAATCACAGGCTGTTGCAATGCAAAACTCCCTGATTTCATCTCCACATCACCCCAAGACTCTAAGTAGTGAGGACGTGCTGCAATAAAAGTAGCTTGCACTGCTGTTTCGTCTGCTTTCATACTAAAACAAACCGAAGGTGTTTTCTCCAATCCAGTTTTAAATTCTGCAGCATTTGGCAGACTATATGCCGGATTCACTCCATCCATCACCAACATCCCCACTTTACCAGCGTTCATATCGGCAACCAACTCATTCACTTTTTTGCTGTCTCCCTGACGTGTAAGCTTTGGCGCTTCCACATCTATGACATCACTCTGCAACAAGGCGTTTATCTCCAATGCCAACATCTGGGCATCTTTATCTTGCAATCCTGTTACAACTACCCCTTTGCTACCAGCCTTCTTTAGCGAAGCTACCGCTTTTTTAACCGTGGCTGCCGCCTTATCGTTTAGCGTCCCGCCTACAGTAGCACCACTAAGTAGCGCGTAAATTTTTGCCAAAGCTACTTTTTGCTCTGCTGGGGTAGCCAATACACGTACATCCGCATTGGCTCCAGCCAAAGACATATTGGATTCTATTTGATAATGCTTAGACATTTTTCCGTTTTTAGGAATACGCCCTTTAGCATATGATGCATCATAACCTCCACCGTTCCAATCTGCGATAAAATCCGCACCTACAGAAACGATAACATCCGACTTTTCAAAATCGTAATCTGGCATTGCCCGCGTTCCATACTTTGCCTCGAAAGCATCCAAAGTGGCATCCTCAGCAATTGCATCATAGGTAATATGCTTTACTGTTGGAAACTTAGCCTTAAAAGCCGACATCAAACGATCCATAGATGGACTTGCATAAGTCTGTGTAAGAAACACGACCTCTTTACCACTTGTCAACCCTTCTTTTACCGCCTTGTGCACCGCTTCCCAATTGGTACTTGCCCCAGCCGTTTTTGGGCCTTGCACTCGACGACTATCATACAAATCCAACACAGAAGCCATTACTCTCGCATTGGCAGATCCATTGACTTCCGCTTCTTGGTTGTTCATCATAAGTATTGGACGACCTTCTCGGGCTTTAACCAATACACTTGCAAAATCATAACCGTTTGCGATGGTTGTTGCATAATAATCTGCAACTCCTGGTATAACAGATTCTGGCTGCACTACATAAGGAACTGACTTTATAACCGGCCCCTCACAAGCCGCCAAACTGGCCGCCGCAGTACTAAAACCTACATATTTCAAGAAATCCCTACGCGTTGTAGATGAAGCTGCCAAATTTTCCTTATCCCCCAAGAAATCATCTACAGGGATCTCATTTACAAACTCCTTATGCTTTAGCGTCTCAACAATGGAACTGTTTGGATTTAACTCCTCTACACTCTTCCAATATTTTTTGTTTGATGCCATAATATTTATGAAATTATCGCTTTATACTTTTAATTAATAATGACACTTACCACACTCCAATCCGCCCATTTGCGCAGCAGTAAGCTTTTCTACACCGTACTTCTTAGACAATTCTTCATGAATCTTTTCGTAATACCCATTGTCTTTTACCTTCACTTCGGTTTCTCTGTGACAATTCACACACCAACCCATAGTTAAACTCGAATGTTGAGACATAATCTCCATCTCTTCCACCGGACCGTGACAGGTCTGACATTCTATCCCAGCTACTGTAACGTGCTGTGAGTGATTAAAGTAAACAAAATCAGGAAGATTGTGTATACGCACCCATTCTACAGGCTTAGTCTCTCCAGTATAAGCCCTATCAATAGGATCCCATCCAACTGCATCATACAATTTCTGTATCTCTCCAGTATAGAACTCCTTGGTATAGCCATTTGCCAAATCTTCAGCACCATTGTACTCCGAAATATTCTCATGACAATTCATACATACATTCAAAGATGGTATACCAGCAGACTTAGACACACGCGCAGAAGAGTGACAGAACTTACAATCTATCTCGTTGTCCCCAGCGTGAATCTTGTGCGAATAATGTATCGGCTGTATTGGCTCATAACCCTGATCAATCCCAATTTGCATTAAATAACCAAACGCAAAATACGCACTTGCCAACAACAAAAAGATCACACTGACCAAAACCAAGAACTGATTCTTTACAAAAGCTTGCCATATGCCAGACAAACCTTCTTGCTCTGCTACTTCCACACCATTGGCAGAAGCGATACGACGAAGCACCTTGCTCACCATAGCCAACATCATCAGCAACATGGCAAAAATAATAATTAGCGCACCAAGAATAATCTCATTTGGCAAACCGGATTCTTCCACAACCTCTTCTTCCACCACAGTTTCCTCTTTTGGAGGTGCAGGCGGATTGGAAGTATAAGCCAAAATATCATCTATGTCTTGATCAGACAATAATGGAAAAGCCGTCATTGGAACCTGGTTCCACTCTTCAAAAATTGCAACAGCATCAGCATCCCCAGACTTGATAAGACCAGCACTATTTTTGATCCACTTGTACAACCATTCCTTGTCGCGTTTCTCCTCGACCCCACCCAAAGCAGGACCAGTCATTTTACGCTCCAAATGGTGACAGGCAGCACAGTTGGTGTTAAACAATTGTTTCCCTTTCACAGGATCTCCTTGACCAAAAAGTTGTGATGAAAATAGCAGCAAAAGCGCTAAACTTATACCAAAAAGTCTCGAAATTTGATGGCGGTATATAACCTTTTTCATATGGTAAATATAAATTTCTATCTAAATTTCTGGCATGATTTTTTCATGTATGTCCACACACACAAATCCAGCATGCATTAGTTGAATTGCTAGCAAAAATACAACATACATGTTATTTTAGAAATGTTAGAAAGCTGTTAATTTATAATTTATATCAATTCTAAATAAATAAATACACACTTAGTTCGCAATTTCTTTTATTTTTGCATAAATCCTATTCATTATGAGAAATTTAAACCTGCAAAAAAAGATTTATATATTAGCCATCTGCTTATTTATACCGGTTATAAATTTTGCCCAACAAGGCCAAGTTAAAATCGAAAAGTCCTCCGACATAGACCAACTCGTAGAGATCTACAAAAACATAGAAGAAGAACAATCTTACTTCACCATCCAACTCTTCGCCTCTATAGGTGGCCTTCAAAAAGCTTATCAAGTGAGAGATAAAGCCCGAATCGACTACCCCAATCATTATGTAGCACTGCACCATGAAGACCAATACAAAGTATTCTTGGGCAAATTCAAAACCCGATTAGAAGCAGACCGCATGAAACAGGAACTCAAAAAAATATACCCCAACAACAAAAGCATGCTCATTAGACCTTTGCCGAAAAAACATTAAAAAAACATCGTACAAAGCACCCAAAAGGCGGTTTCACAAAAAAGCGAAGCCGCTTTTTTTACACCCAAAACCCACATCAAGAAAACCAAGAAGAAGACTTCAAAACCAGCATGCAAAACAACCACAAAAAAAAGAGACCATCGTATATGATAGTCTCATTATATTTTGATATTAAAAAATATATTATTTCAACTTCTTCTTCACCTCCACTTCTTGGAAAGCTTCGATAACATCGTCTACTTTTATATCGTTGTAATTCTTCACCTGCATTCCACAGTCGTAGCCTTTCGATACCTCTTTTACATCGTCTTTGAAACGTTTCAAAGATGCCAATTCCCCAGTATAGATCACCACACTTTCGCGTATCACTCGAATCTTTGAACTCCTAAAGATCTTACCTGTCTGTACCATACATCCGGCAATAGTACCAACCTTAGAAATCTTAAAGGTTTCTCTAATTTCGGCAGTACCAGTAACCTCCTCTACCATATCTGGTGACAACATTCCCTCCATAGCGTCTTTCAACTCATTGATAGCGTCGTAGATGATCGAATAAGTTCGAATTTCTATTTCTTCCTTATCCGCCAATACCCTAGCGTTTCCGATAGGTCGAACATTAAACCCTATAATAATCGCATCGGAGGCAGAGGCCAACAATACATCAGATTCTGTAACCGGACCTACAGCCTTGTGAATAATATTCACCTGTATTTCGGCTGTAGAGAGCTTTTGGAAGGAATCCGTCAAGGCTTCTACCGAACCATCCACATCTCCTTTTAGAATTACATTCAACTCTTTGAAGTCTCCCAAAGCAATACGACGCCCTATTTCGTCTAGCGTAATATGTTTTTGCGTACGCACCGACTGCTCTCTGTGCAACTGGGTACGTTTTACTGCAATCTGCTTAGCTTCTTTCTCATCCTCGAAGACATTGAATTTATCTCCCGCCTGCGGGGCTCCGTCCAATCCCAAGATAGAGACTGGAGTAGAAGGACCCGCTTCTTTTATACCATGTCCTCGCTCATCATGCATGGCTTTGATCTTACCACTACATTTACCAGCCAATATATAATCCCCTATAGTCAGGGTACCTGTTTGCACCAAGATGGTAGACACATATCCGCGCCCTTTATCCAAAAAGGCCTCCACTACAGTTCCACTGGCTCGCTTATCAGGATTCGCTTTTAGATCTAGCATTTCTGCCTCCAAAAGCACCTTCTCCATCAACTCTTCTACACCCTGACCAGTTTTGGCAGAAATATCGTGAGATTGTATTTTACCTCCCCAATCTTCTACCAACAAATCCATAGCCGCCAAAGTTTCTTTTACTTTATCCGGATTAGCCGTTGGCTTATCTATTTTGTTTATTGCAAATACTATTGGCACTCCTGCAGCTTGCGCATGACTGATCGCCTCTTTGGTCTGTGGCATCACATCATCATCGGCAGCAACCACTATAATAGCAATATCAGTCACTTGTGCCCCACGTGCACGCATAGCTGTAAACGCCTCGTGACCAGGTGTATCCAAGAAGGTAATCCTATCCTTACTCTTCAACTCTACACTATATGCTCCGATATGCTGTGTAATTCCACCAGATTCTCCTGCTATCACATTTTCTTCTCGTATATAATCTAGCAAAGAAGTTTTTCCATGATCTACGTGACCCATCACCGTTACTATCGGTGCTCTTTCCACCAAATCTTCTTCTCTATCTTCTTCTTCCTGTATAGCCTCCTCAATATCTGCACTTACAAATTCAACTTCAAAACCAAATTCTTCTGCTACTATAGAAATCGTCTCCGCATCCAAACGCTGATTTTGCGTTACCATCAAGCCCAAAGACATACAAGCCGATATGATCTGGGTTATCCCCACATCCATCATTGTAGCCATTTCGCCAGCAGTTACAAACTCCGTAACTTTTAGCAACTTGCTTTCTGCTTGTTGCTTCTCCAGATCTTTCTCGGTTTGCTGACGATGCTGATCTCTCTTATCTCTACGATACTTAGCTCCTTTGTTCTTGTTGGATTTACCTTGTAGTTTTTCCAAGGTCTCCCGTACCTGCTTTTGTACTTCTTCGTCGGTCGGCTCTACCTTAGGCACAAAGCCCCTTCCTTTTCCAGGGCCGTTTCTGCGATTTCCTCCACGTTGATTTCCTCCACGTTGGTTGCCACCTCGCTGGTTGTTATTGTTGTTCCCTCCAGGACCACCTCCGATACGCTTTCTCTTTTTGCGCTTATTATCGTTGTTGTCTTTGGATTTAGGATCTTCTTTTTTCTTCTTAGGCTTATTAAATTTCGAAAGATCTATTTTTTCACCTACTACTTTAGGCCCACTCAGCTTCTTGTATTGGGTAGTAACCTTTTCGGCATTCTGAGGAGTCACCTCATTAGAAGCTTCTTTTTGAACTTCTACTTTTGGAGCTTGCTTTTTCACTTGCTCCTTTTTTGGCGCTACAGCCTCCTTATTTGGGACTTCTTTTTTAGGCGCTTCTTTTTTGGCAGCAGCTTTAGGTTTCTTCTTCTCCTCGTCCAAAGGCAATTGACCCACTACTTTTAGACTTGGCTTTTCGGCTTTTGCAACAATTTTTTCGGGCTTGGGAGCTTCTTTCTTCTCGGTTGTGTCTGCTACAGCTTCTTTCGAAACTTCTTTTTTAGACTCCTGCTCCTTCTTCTCTTCCGCAGACTTGGTCCCCTCTAGGTCAATTTTTCCCTTGGTTTTTAAACCTCCCAAATTGGCCTTGGCTCGCACCACTTCTCTACGCTCTCTCTCTAAGCGCTTCGCTTCCTGATCCTTTTCCAACTGTAGACGGATCGCTTCCTTTTCCTTGCGCTTCTCCTCTCCTACTTCCTTAGAAGCTACCTTTTTACTCTTGTCGGTTTGAAACTCATCTAAAAGAACCTGATATACTTCTGCCGAAATTTTGGCCGTGGGTCTGGCCTCTACTTCATGCCCCTTTGACGATAAATAGTCTACCGCCCGATCCAATGAAATATTCAGTTCTCTTAATACTTTGTTTAGCCGCATTGTTGCTTTTCCAGCCATATATTTCTTTTAAATACTTAAAAAAACCTTGCTAAGATATAATTATTACGGATTATTCCTCAAATTCTTCCCTTAATATTTTAACAACCTCTTCCACGGTCTCTTCTTCCAAATCGGTTCGCTTTACCAAATCCTTCACATCCATCTCTAATACCGCTCTTGCAGTATCCAATCCGATTTTTCGAAACTCTTCTATGATCCATGCATCTATCTCGTCCGAGAATTCCGTCAATTCCACATCTTCTTCTACACCTTCTCTAAATACATCTATCTCATAGCCCGTTAGCCTTCCAGCTAGTCGAATGTTGTGCCCTCCTCTACCAATTGCCTTAGAAACCTCTTCGGGCTTCAAATACACCTTAGCTGTTTTGTTCTCCTCATCTATCTCTACCGTACTCACTCTAGCAGGACTCAACGCCCTAGTGATAAACAGCTGTAGGTTATTGGTGTAATTTATCACATCTATATTCTCATTCCCTAGCTCTCGCACTATACTATGAATGCGAGAACCCTTCATCCCAACACAAGCTCCAACCGGATCGATGCGATCATCATAAGAATCTACAGCCACTTTGGCCTTTTCCCCAGGGATACGAACGGCTTTTTTGATGGTAATCAAACCGTCAAACACCTCTGGAATCTCCTGATGAAACAATTGCTCCAAAAACTCTGGTGCCGTTCTAGATAATACAATCGTAGGCTTGTTTCCTTTCAAATCTACATTTTCTATGATTCCACGTACATTGTCTCCTTTGCGAAAAAAGTCCGATCCTATTTGCTTGTCCTTTGGCAAAACAATCTCATTTCCTTCATCGTCCAACAAAATTACGGCACGATTTCGAATATGATGCACTTCTGCGGTATAAATTTCACCTATAAGGTCTTTAAATTGCTTATACAGATTGGTATTGTCGTGTTCGTGTATCTTCGCAATGAGATTTTGACGCAATGCCAAAATAGCTCTACGACCCAAATCCTTTAACTTTACCTCCTCAGACACATCTTCCCCAATTTCAAAATCAGGCTCTATCCGCTGGGCTTCCGTCAATGAGATCTCTTCGTTTTCATCTTCTACCTCTCCATCCGCTACAACGATACGGTTTCTCCAAATCTCCAAATCTCCTTTATCTGGATTGATAATAATATCAAAATTATCGTCCGATCCAAATTTCTTCTTCAACGCATTTCTAAAAACATCTTCTAAAATAGACATTAGCGTTACACGATCTATGAGTTTATTATCTTTAAACTCCGAAAAAGATTCGATCAATGCCAGATTTTCCATGTTTATTCCGATTAAAATTTTATAATCACTTTAGCTTGTTCTATTTCTTGTATGGCTACTCGCTGCTCTTTTTGCACCGTATGCTTCCCTTTTCCTATTGGCTTGGGCTCTCTTGCCTTCCAGCGGAGTATAATCTCTTGCAGATCCGCTTCCTCCAATTTCCCCTCGTAGGTCTGCCCTTCTTTGGTTTTTACCTCCAAAAAACGGCCCTTATTTTTTACATACTGCCTTGGATTTACCAAAGGTGATGTTGCGCCTGCAGAGGTAACTTCTATCGAAAAGTCTTGCTCTTCCCTATCGAGATTGTGCTCTATCGCTCTGCTTATTGCTACACAGTCCGAAACACTCACTCCTGTATCCCCATCTAATACTACCAAAATTCGATTATTAGAGGAAACCTCTAATTCGATCAAAAACAAATTGGGATGAAGCTCCAAGGCCTCCTCTACCAATGCCGCTACTTTATCTTCTAACATAAATCTCGGTATAAAAAGAGGGGACTTTCCGTCCCCTCGCGAATATTTTTTACCTATCTGCGCTGCAAATATACGCATTTTTGTAGTTTCTACAAATGCAACAACTTAGTATTTTATAGGATCTATCCTGCAAATCGAAATTTCTCCTAGCCACAAAACCTGCCCAAACTAAAAATATATTGAAAAATAAATCTCTTATAAGAATATTTTGACGTCAATCATAACGAACAAAATCCTTATCACTCGACAAAAAACACCCTTCCATCGTCCAAATGCAATTCCCCCTTTTGCACTTTATCGAGAGAAAAAAAACGTTGATCCGATAAGGGGTGTTTTAACCGAAAAATCAGAGGCTTTCAGCGAGTTTAATGGCGTCGAAACCCTTACTGGGGCTAAATTTGTAACAACAAAACACCCTAAGTCATGAAAACAATTCTAACTATCATCACCCTGGCAACTTTCACTTTCACAGCTCAAGCTAAGGACAACAAAGAAGTAAATCTTCCACTGGTTAAAATCGAAAAGACGATCTCTATCGAAAAAGGAACAGAAACTGCTCGTATTCACAAAAACAAAAATTACAAAGTAATTAAAGCTTTAAACTTTTCTACCAAGAAAAAAAGCATGATCGCCTAATTGCAGGCTTAAAAACTAAAGTTCTCTTATTGGTGTTTTGTTTTCATTTTCTTCTTCAAATAGTATAGTAGCTTATGGTTCTCTTTTTTTCCAATGCAACCATATAAAAAAACGATACCGTATAGTTTTCAAGATATTTGGCACATCCGAGAAGCATGCATACTCCGAAGACCCTAGAAAAAAACGCTGCGTTTTTCGGCTTTGCGCAGCAAACTAATTTTGATACCCAAAGCGCTTCAACTGCCTATCGCTCGATCGCCAATTTTTGTTCACCTTCACATAGAGCTCCAAATGTATTTGTTTCCCAAAAAAAGCCTCCAAATCCTTCCTAGATTCCACACCCACACGTTTCAAAGCACTTCCTTTGTGCCCTATGATGATCCCCTTCTGGCTATCGCGCTCCACCATAATGACAGAACGGATGCGAATGATCTTCTCATCTTCCAAAAACTCCTCCGTATCAATTTCTACAGCATATGGAATTTCTTTTTTATAGTGCATCAATATTTTTTCTCGTATGGTTTCGTTTACAAAAAAACGCTCTGGCTTATCGGTAAGCTGGTCCTTAGGGTAAAATGCTGGAGATTCTGGCAACAATGTCAATATGCGATCAAACACCTCTGGCACATTAAACTGCTCCAAAGCAGATATCGGATACACCTCCGCATTGGGCACCAAGTCCTTCCAATACATCATCTGCTCCTCCAAAGTTTCCTGATCCGAAGTATCTATCTTATTCAACAATAACAAAACTGGAATTTTCGTTTTAGAAATCTTCTCAAAAAACGCCTCATCTTTTAGACCCTGCTCTCCTATCTCTACCATATACACCAAAACATCTGCATCCTCAAAAGCAGATTTTACAAAATCCATCATCGATTCTTGCAAGGCATAGGCTGGCTTTATAATCCCTGGCGTATCCGACAATACCACCTGAAAATCATCCCCATTTACAATCCCCAATATCCGATGACGTGTCGTCTGGGCCTTAGAGGTAATTATAGACAATTTCTCTCCCACAAAAGCATTCATCAAAGTAGATTTCCCCACATTGGGATTGCCAATAATATTCACAAATCCCGCCTTATGTTTTTTCTCCATACTGCAAAAATACACATAATTACATCTATATATCTGTTTTTTTATGGGCCATTGCCAGCCTAGGGGCTGGCAACCGCGCTTTCGGCAGTCGCTCTCTACTACGCCAAGGCTCCGCAGAGGAGCTCCAACAATGCCTCTATCGCTTGTCCAGATACCGTCTACCAACAAAAAGACGACCAAATCCTTGCTTTGATCGCCTTGCGAAAAATAGGTTTGGGGAAACGAAACCTATATAATGTGAGCTCGATATACCTTAAAATACCAATTCGGCATTCAAATCAAATTCATCATAAATAGCCTTGTCTTTCAAACCATCAAAAAAGCTATTGGACTTGTACTTGATTCCAAATTTGGTTCTATCGATCTTCATACGAACATTTGCCTTATTTCCGTTTACTGACATGGTAAAAACAATTGGCTGGGTAATTCCCTTAATGGTAATACTTCCATTCACTTTATAATCACTACCCATAGCTTGTACCTTGTCGAACTTCAAAGTAGCTTCTTGGTACTTGTCTACACCAAAAAAATCATCGTTTTTTAAATGCCCTTCCAATTTTTTGGCCATTTCTCCTTTTATATCTGTTACCGCTATAGTAGTCATATCCACTACAAAATTTCCTTTTTGTAATTTCCCATCAGTAAAGGTCAAAGAACCAGACTTTAGTTGTATATCGCCACTATGCTCTCCTGTAACTTTATGCCCTTTCCAATGCAACTTACTCTGTGCAACATCTACCGCTTTTTCTTGTGCAACCGCCACAACACTAAGCAACATTACCGCTACTCCTACTAAATTTAAAAATCTTTTTTTCATCTTTTTTTGAATTATTAATTAATATCTAATCTTATCTAATATTCTATTTAAGGTTTCTAGTTCCGACACACTCAACCTACTCAAAACTTCCTCATTATCCAACTCGGTCTTTGGATCCATTTTGGCCAATAACACCAAGCCTGCATCCGATATCCTAATCTCCATTTTTCTTCGGTTACTAGAGCATGGTGTTCTATGCAACAATCCTTTATCCTCCAATTTGTCTACCAAGCGTGTGGTGTTACTCATTTTGTGCACCATTCTACCTTGTATATCAGACATATTTATAGGTTTCCCTCCCTGTCCCCTCAAAATACGCAGCACATTGTATTGCTGAGGCGTAAGATCATGCTCCTTAAAGGTTGCATGCAAAAAATCTTTTAAAAAATTACTCGTATACAATACATTTAAAACCGATCTGGTATGTAAGCTCAATTTTTTGGTGTTTTTAATTTCCTCATCTAAACCCATTGTTGTATATACATATATTGTATGTACAAACATAAAAAAATTTAAGTTCAATTTTCTTTTGAAAATGTTAAAATTAACCACACTCACCTTCTATATGGCACACAAAATAGATTGAAATTCTTTTTCTAACCCAAACAAAACAAGTATTTATTGTCTATAATATTCGATTTAATACCTCAAAAACCACTTCTACAAAACGAATAAAAACTGCACCTATCGACAAAAAACACCCTTTCACCGACCAACTACAAATTCCCCTTTTGCACTTTATCGTGAGAAAAAAACCGTTGATCCGACAACGGGCATTTTAACCGAAAAATCGAGTGCTTTCAGCGAGTTTAATCGCATCGAATCCTTTACTGGGGCTACATTTGTAACAACAAAACAACCCAAGTCATGAA
>JAOXRU010000633.1 GCA_025800395.1 Flavobacteriaceae bacterium | reverse complement strand
TGATAAACATGGCGCCAACTATAATTACAGAAGAGCTAATGCACTCGTGCAGAAGCACACAAGAAGGAACTTCTGACTTCATTGGTACTTACTGAGTGTACGGATATAGAATGCAAGAAACCAAAATTAATTAACGGAAATCGGCTATTTTCAGTGCAAAAGGTTCCTTTTTTGGGATTGCATCTGGGCGAGATCTAAACTCAGTGAATCAATAATTAAGGACTTAGATCCAAAACCGGATACTGAATATACGGTTCCAGGTTTACTTTTTTTTACTAAATGTCGTTGTATATACTCAGCTTTTACCATTGTTTTTGTTTTACCTAATATATATTTTTATTGCCTTTAATTGTGTTTTATTGTAAAGCGCTATTCAGGATCATAGCAGCCATGAAAATAGCGCTATATCAGGGGCGTAGCCAGGATTTTTTCAGATGGACGCACATTTTTCGAAACTCAGTAGGAAAGAATAAACGCCCCTCCCCCCGCCCCCCCCCGTCCCGCGCGCCTCCATCCTCCAAACCACTCCAGTTCCACGTATCCTAGTATCTAGTTTGGTTTAAGTTTTGTTCGCACATTTCTGTCC
>JAOXRU010000299.1 GCA_025800395.1 Flavobacteriaceae bacterium | reverse complement strand
CTTCGAATAGATATGGCAATATAAAAACGCTAATAGTGGTTAATATGGTGTGGATGGCATTGTGTATTTACGCATATTTTATGAAAACTCCTATGGATTTCTACATAGCTGCGGGTATTGTTGGATTGGTAATGGGAGGGATTCAAGCACTAGCGCGTTCCACGTATTCCAAATTTTTGCCAGATACCGAAGATACCACTTCCTATTTTAGTTTTTATGATGTGGCCGAAAAAATCGGTATCGTAATTGGAATGGTTATTTTTGCCTTTATCGATCAGATTACTGGTACGATGCGAAACGGGATATTGTTTTTGTTTATATTCTTTTTGATGGGAATAGTATTGTTGCTAAGAGTACCAAAGCAATCCAAGGACTAAGCCTTTAGTTTTCGTTCTACTAGACTCAAAATACGTTCAAACTGTTCTTCCAACCCCATATCGCTATTGTCTATAGGTACGGCATCTTTGGCTTGTTTTAGAGGGGAGATACTTCTGGTAGAATCTAGATGATCGCGTTTTTGAACATTTTCTAATACGGCCTCGTAGCTTACTTTTTCTCCTTTCTCTAAAAGTTCTTTGTATCTTCTTGTAGCTCTAGCTTTGGCCGAAGCAGTAAGAAATAGCTTGAGCTCTGCATTAGGAAACACAACGGTGCCGATATCTCTGCCGTCCATAACTATTCCTTTATCTTTACCCATTTTTTGCTGTAGTGCGACCAATTTTTTGCGCACTTCAGCTATGGCCGAAATAGGACTTACCATAGATGAAACTTCCATGCTCCGAATGTGTTGTTCTATATTGTCGTTATTGAGATGTACTTCACCATAGCCTAAATCTTTATTAAAAACAAATCGAATGTC
>JAOXRU010000298.1 GCA_025800395.1 Flavobacteriaceae bacterium | reverse complement strand
TAGATTTGGTCAAGGAAATAGACGGAGCGAAGGAGAAACCGAAGCGATAAAAACATGCGTGTTTCAGAGATTCAATAAACTTACAAGGTAGGCTTTGTAACCATTTTTATTTTATTAGATTCGTGCATCTAAAACCTTGTAAATGAAATGTAGTTAACAGATAATATAACAAAAGTACTTTTGGAGCTTAAACTGTCTCTTTAAAGCCGCTTTGGGAGAAATAATTGAGCCTAGAAGTGGCAAATTTTGCCATATTTTCAAATTTACCTCAGATGTGTTCAACAGCTATGTGCAAAATATAGTTTTTCCCCAAAAAGATTTTACAATATTTAGAAACTTCAATACCCGTGTAAGCTCTGCTGTTAATTTCGTTTCTGGGAAAGGAGTACTTTCGGAGATATTGGGAAAATTGTTGTGCCTGTTTTTGCTTCTTGTCAAAATGGCTGCCAGGCAACATGTTGGAGCGATCGTTTTATTCTTATTTATAAAAATAAAAATAGATTTACCGCTGATTTTATAAACTAGAGGGATAGTTCTACACTCTGGTCGATTTTTATTTAAATTGGTTTAGATGCACCCGAGAACACGACTCATTTATATTTACTTCTTGAGAGTGAAATTTTTGCTCAAAATATGAGCTTGGGGCTGGCATCTTTGATTGTGGTTGCCATGATAACGATACATCCGATGCCCCTAATATGGCTTTTTTTGTTCATTCCCCAAAGGAACCTACCACCACACCAAAAAATAGTGGCGGCTTCAAAAAATTATTTCCAACTTTGCCCCACTTTCTCAAAGAATCGCTCTTAATTACTTTTGGACCGATTTTGGACAAATCGAAAGGTGGTGTACCAGGT
>JAOXRU010000595.1 GCA_025800395.1 Flavobacteriaceae bacterium | reverse complement strand
AAACATATAGATACTACACTATACTCAACCTCTTAGCGCTTCAGAATTCTTTGTAGCATTGGGTCGTCTAAATTCAGAAGCATTTCTGCGGTATTATCGTCGAAGAGTTGCGACGCTATGGTTGCTTTGAGATAGCGTTTGATTTTATTCTCGTATTTATAGAAATCGAGGTTTAACTGCCTTGTTGGCACCTGACAATATTCTATAAAATTAGAAAACAAAATATCGTCTGGCACATAATTGGCAACAAAAGTTTCTTTATTCAGATAATTGTATCTGTTTCTATCTTTATCTAAATGCTCAAATATAAAATACCGCAAAAAGCCCGATTCTTCCAACATATCTATACTAGCCTCACCATTGGATTCGATAGGAATAAACCAATCGGGAATAATTCCGCCGCCACCATAAACAATTTTACCATTGGGGGTTTTAAACTTTAAAGAGTCTGCAACCTTTATACTATCTATAGAGGATAGCTCGCCACTTTCCCAACGTCGTCGAAATTCGTGATAATAATCTTGATTACCATTCCCATAGGGTTTTTGAATAGACCTACCAGTAGGCGTATAATATCGGGATATGGTAAGGCGCACGGCCGAACCGTCTCCCAAGTTCATTTCGCGTTGTACAAGACCTTTACCAAAAGAGCGGCGACCTACAATGGTTCCTTTGTCGTTGTCTTGCAATGCGCCTGCAATAATTTCACTTGCCGATGCCGACTGTTCGTTAATAAGTACATACACATGCCCGTGTTCGAACTCACCAGCTTCGGTGGCATAGGTTTCCTCTACTTGTCCATTTTTGTTTTTGGTAAAAAGAATAAGCTTATCGTCTTCTAAAAATTCATCGGCTATTTGTTCGGCTATACCTAAATAACCTCCAGGATTGTCTCGCAAATCGAGAACCAACTGTGTCATTTGTTGGTCTAAAAGAACATCTAATGCATTTTTAAACTCTTTATAAGTAGACTCCGCAAAGCGATTAATTTTTATGTATCCCAAACTATCGTTAAGCATATAATAGGCATCTACACTTTTTATAGGAACCGCCTTTCTAGGAATTTTAATTTGATGATAGCTACTATCGGTTTTTCTATAAATAGTGAGATCTACTTTGGTATTGGCCAAACCTTTTAAACGCCCTACTACCGTTTCGCTGGCATACTTTTTCCCATAAATAGTGTCGCCATTAGCTACCAAAATACGATCTCCGGGCTCTATTCCCAAGTCGGCACTTGGTCCGCCTTCTATAGGTTTTATAATAGCAAGACTATCTTTATACATATAAAAACTTACGCCTATACCCACGAAGTCACCCTTCATTTTCTCCGCTTCGTCTGCCATGTGTTCTTTAGGAATATATACCGAGTGCGGATCTAGTTTTTCTAGAATTTGGTTTACGGTTACGTCTACAATGCTATCGGTATTTACCGCATCTACATAGTCGAACTCGATATAATCTATAAGACGATTGAGTTTATCTTTTTTAGAATTGGCGGTAAACAAACGAGAAGGCGCATCTGTAAAATTAAGTTTACCACCAATAAATACCCCTAGGCCTAGTGCTAGACCAATCATAAAGGGCATCCATATTTTTATAGGCGATTTTTTCATTGCTCATTATTTATAGGCAGATAACAGATTTCCACCCCAGCTTTTTCTAGGAACTCGATACCAGAATTGTCTTTATACGCCTCGGCATAAACCACACGTATAATTCCCGATTGATAAATAAGTTTGCTACATTCTTTACAAGGAGAAAGCGTAATGTATAAGGTAGCTCCTTTAGAGGACTGGGTAGAAGCAGCAACTTTAAGTATGGCATTGGCTTCTGCATGCAATACGTACCATTTGGTATACCCATTATCGTCTTCGCAATAGTTTTCGAAACCCGTAGGGGTACCGTTGTAGCCGTCTGAAATTATCATTCGATCTTTTACAATTATGGCTCCCACTTGTTTACGTTTACAGTGCGAGAGTTTTCCCCATTCGGCTGCCATGCGTAAATAAGCCTTATCGTATCGTTCTTGTTTTTTATTCAATTTAA
>JAOXRU010000591.1 GCA_025800395.1 Flavobacteriaceae bacterium | reverse complement strand
TACCCCCAGCACCCCCAGCAATACCCATTTATAGTTTCTTGCCCCTGGCAACAACCAACTAAAAATTTGCTTTAAAAACAGCAGTAGTATTCCAATGTGCAAACCAGAAATTGCAAGGATATGTACCACACCTGCATCGCGATAATTTTGTAAAGTTTCTTCGGCCAAATCGGTTCTGTCTCCTAAGAACAACGCCTTTATTACGGCTATTTCATTATCGCTAGCTTGTTGATGCTCCAGTGTTTTTAATGCCCGGTTTCGAACCAAACTTGTTAAAGAATTCCAGCGAAAATCCTTATTCTTTGCTATTTCGAACTGAGAGCTCTTCAAATACAGCCTTCCATATACCGATCGATGGTGTAAATATCTCGCATAATCAAATCCAAAAGGATTAACCTTGGAAACCACTTCCTGTAACCGACCAACTGCAAAAAGAGCATCCCCTATATGTAAGCGGTCAGCGGATTTAGATATATAAACCAACACTTTCCCCTCTACTGAAGTTTGTGCTACTTTGTGTAGTTTCATTTCGTACCGCCTATACCCATTATTAGGTTTTAAAACAGCCAACACTTCTAATTGTAGTATCTGATGCTCTGGTTTTATTACATGTATAAAATGTTGCTTTCTGTTCTTAGGAAGTTGCATACTATACATAAAAAAACCTAACACTACAGTAAGTAACACCACTAAAACCCCGGGTATAAAAGAAAATTTCTTATGTTTCGCACTGCGATAATGTAGCAACACGAACAAGAAAAACAATACCAAAACTAAAATGGTATTAGAAGGTTTCCATTGCCAATTACAAAGGGCACCAAGCACAATTCCAAGTATCAGAAAAAGTGCTAACCGAATCATCGGGAATTTTAAGAGGTTCATTTACAATACACGAGTTGCTTTTACAAATGCATGGTTCCAATAGCCTTCGTCTAAAGAAGACACAATTACTCCACGAGATGTAGTAGCGTGTACAAATTTTATCTGACCCTTTTTAACCG
>JAOXRU010000559.1 GCA_025800395.1 Flavobacteriaceae bacterium | reverse complement strand
CCTCGAAGGACGGAGAGTGATTGGTTTGTTTAGCTTGAAAGATGAAAAATTTGGCTATCAAACGACAGTGGTTGAAGGTGTAAAAGGAAGTAGATTCAGGTTTGTAACCATACAAGATATCACTAGAAGTTACGGTTACGTCATCCACTCTTTTCTTATTCCACCAGTCGATAACTTTTAGCCAAAATTGCTTTACTTTGGGGCAATCAAAAAACATATGTGTTAGGGTTTCTCGAGTAGACTCGCAATATTTGCACATTGGATCTGGCTTAATTTTCATTTTATAAAGTATATCATTAGTGGGAAGTATATTATTTATTACCTTATACTGAAAGCATCTTAATCTATTTTCTATTGTTACTTTAAAAGGCAACTTTTAAGTGGAAGTTGGATTTCGATGCATATTAATGAGATTAAATTCTACGTTTGGAGGGATGAAAGCATCATTGGCGAGCACAATGCGGGTTTTCTTAGCGGTGATATTTGCAATTGAGAGATTGTTCCTAGTGGCGTTATTGTTTTGTGGAGCATTGGAACGCCTTTGAATAGATTCCTTCCAAGACTTTGGAATTGCGGCTATAACGCCATTGTATGTAAAAAAATTCGTTCCCAGATCATATTTTTCTAGCAGGCTTTTAAAGGTTAGAAACTTATTGTTGTCATCGAGGAGGTCACCAATTGTTGTGACACCCTTTTCGTGCCAAGATGCATAAAAAATTGGTCTTCCATCTATCTTAATAAAACGGTTGTTCCAGAGTATTTCGCTTGTATATTCTTCTGCGTTAGATGGAGCTTTTGAGTGCAGATCTTGCCAAACAGTTCACACGGTTTTATAGAAAGCCGGTACTTTAGTCAAATCTAAATCTTCTACGTTATAATTGGACTCCAAAAGCAGATTGCTGCCGTATTTGCGGAGAGCTGACAAAAATAGCGCACACCAATTACAATCTTTACTTTCATATATCCTTTTCACCCAAGCGGCTTTAAGCCCTTTGTTTGCCGTGGAGAAGTCAACCATTTGCAGACCGCCTTTATCAAAAGAACCTATCAGTTGAAAGTGCTCCGTTTGATTTTGTCTTGCTTGAAGTTTCACACAAACTGGAAACACGCATTGTTCACGTCTTTATCGAAATTTGGTGGCATAACTAGTAC
>JAOXRU010000556.1 GCA_025800395.1 Flavobacteriaceae bacterium | reverse complement strand
GGAGGCCATCACATCCAATGAAAAATTCTCGGTAACTGGCTTGTCATTCACCAATATTTCGTAAGTGCAATTGTGTTGGGCAATGCGTAAATAATACATGGGTTGTTTGGGGTAGAACTTTACGGCCTTTACCAGCCGTTGGATATAGGCCTCTTTGTCGAATGTGCTTATACCAGCCGCATCCTGCCCAAACAAGACCGCACAACTGCAAAACCATAATAGGTGCCAACTCTTTTTCATAAACTTAACGTGTATATTCTAAATGAAATTCTCCTTTTTGGTGCTTGTCCTTAGGGATGGAAAAAAAGATTCCCAAAAACTGCACCCGGATATTGCCATTGGGTTTGGTATGCAAATAGTACAAAGCAGGTCGATTCGCCAAACGCTTATCCAAATCTGGTTTTTCCAATAATTTGGGATGCCAAGCCTGGACCGATCTCCCATCGTTAAAAAACACCAATTTATAATCTTTCAAAGGCTGAAACCGTTTATTAGATCTGAATATGGCTTCCATGTAGTCGTCTACCACTTCGCGTATGTACTTTTCGTCCCGATATTCGCTATGTACAAGTCGTTCTATTCCATGGTATTTCTGTGCCATGATCTTGGCAACATCTTCTTTAATATACCAGTTTTGTATTTCCAATTGCTTTTGGTGTACGGCAGCTCGCAGTTTTTTTCGATCCAACTTGCGTAAATCGATGGCATGAGACCAGCCTTCTATTTCGTAGGGTACTCGGGCATAAAATTTAA
>JAOXRU010000551.1 GCA_025800395.1 Flavobacteriaceae bacterium | reverse complement strand
TGCAAAAATAATATGGTTTTTGGCACGAATGAGTATGCGGGCATTGCTCGTGGCTGCAATGGCGGGAACTAATATTGGATAACTACCCGTATTTGGCACATTGGAAGCTAACACTATAGGAAAGCTGTTTCCGCCATCGGTAGAAAGATGTATAGATACTTTTTCTATATTAAATGGCGTATTTCGGGTGTTGCCTACTGCCCACTGTATAGATTGTACACTACCGGTTAACCAGGTTTCTGCACTATTTTGTGAGTTTATTGCAAAAACAGGCTGACTGTCATCTACCTGTACTTTTAAGGTTTCATATACCCATTGACCGCCACCAGATTGGTTGTCTCTAACGGTACAAGCAAAATTAAATTCTCGGGAAACCGAAGCAGCAGTCTCCCATGCACTATCTATGGTAGGGTTAGTTTGTGTAATACCTCCTGCTGCAATAGCTGCTAATCTTGGAAAATAGCGCATACTGTTTGTACTCGGAGGTATCGATCGGAAATTTGCGCCTAGTATATTTGTTGGTCCAAAATTAAAATTTGTAATTACTCCATCGTCTATTTGTTCCCAGCTATAGGTGAGTAAATCGCCATCTGCATCGGAAGCAGTAGCTTCTAAAACAAATGGGGTGCTTGGAGGAACAACATAGCTTTTTAAAGAAACTATTTCGGGCTTGTTGTTGCTTAATGCAATGGTTTGCCCACAACTGGTTTGATTTAAAAAGGCTTGCATTTGTACAAGACTACTATGGTGAAAATAGGGGTCGGAATGCGACTGTAAGTTGTTAGATCCGGATATGCCTGCATATCCCATAATGGTACTACCACTTCCAGGCTCTACTTGAACACCAGAACTTTCTTCTGCATAAGACCAGGTATGATTGGCTCCAAACTGATGTCCCATTTCATGCAATACATAATCTATATCGAAAACATCGCCAACAGGGGTCTTATGTACTACATAGGCACTCCCTTTTTTACCTGTTTGGCATACCGAACCTAGGAAACCTGAATTTCCGTCGTTTCTTTCACTGGTCTGATGAAACAAATGTCCTATGTCGTAATTGTTATTCCCTATTTCGGTATCTATAGTGGTCTGAACTTCTCCACTTAAATTGCCGCTATAAGGATCGGTGGCGGCATCGGTAAATATAATACGATCGTTTGTTCCAACAAGTAAAAGGCGCACGGCCAACTCTTGTTCTAATAAAGCATTAACCCTTGTTAAGGTTGCAACTATGGCGGCTAGTGCTTCGGCCTTGGTACCTCCATGAAAACTGGTGTATTCTCCAGAGGCAGAAATGGCTAATCGAAATGTACGCAGTACACCATCGGTATGCCCCTTTTTACCAAAACTGGCACTTTTTTCTGTAATACTTGGTGCTGAACAATTTAATAAATCTTCTGAAAGAAATGCTTTATCTCCTTTTCGATATATGGCATAGGTGTTTTTTTGTTCTTTCTGATAGAAAAGTACGGTATTGTTTTGTGTGTTTATGCAAGTAGCCTGCAATCCTTTTGAGGAAAAAGAAAAATAAATTTTGTTGTTTTGGTTGGTGCCTACGTATGTCTGTATTTCCGGAAATTTTTGGGTTAGAGCATCTTCCATAATGGCATACGGTGCTATGGTAAAAGAAATAAACCCTTTTTCCGGATGTGGAAAATCTATTGTGCGAGATAAAGAGCTACTAGCTTTGGATAAGGAAATGTTTTGAAGTTCTTTTTGAAACCGACTGTGATTTAACTGAAAATAATGCACTTTGTTGCTGGAATTTGTAGCTTTTACCGACCCAACTTGCTTACCATTGTTTGCCTTTTGCCAATAGATATGTTGGGCAGAAAGGCTTATTCCCATAAAAAATATGGAAATTGTAAAAACATAGCGTAAGTTTGCAAGCATATCTTAAGTTTAAGAGTTTCTAAATATAAATAGAAAATATATTTTAATCGTTATTTCATCTTGTTTTGTTGAAAACCTATAACAGCATAGAAGATTATCGGCCTAAAGGCAAAACCCTGATTACTATCGGAACCTTTGATGGGGTGCACCTAGGGCATCAGAAAATCTTAAAGAAGCTTGTTCAGCAAGCTAAAAGTAAAGGACTGCAA
>JAOXRU010000537.1 GCA_025800395.1 Flavobacteriaceae bacterium | reverse complement strand
AATTTTCTAGCCCTACAGAAATACGCACCAAACCATCGGTAATACCAACTTGTAGTCGTTCTTCTTCAGACAATTTACTATGGGTAGTAGATGCAGGATGGGTAGCAATTGTACGACTATCGCCCAAATTGGCAGAAAGCGAACACAGTTGCAAAGCGTCTAAAAACTGTTTACCTGCCACCAAGCCTCCCTCTACCTCCAACACCAAAATATTACCTCCGGCTTTCATTTGCTTTTTGACCAAATCGTATTGGGAATGATTTTTTAGAAATGGATACTTTACTTGTAACAATTTCGGGTGACTTTCCAATTGCAAAGCAAGTTGCAGCGCATTCTCACAATGCCGATCTACTCGCAGGGCCAAAGTCTCTAAACTTTTAGACAACACCCACGCATGAAAAGGAGATAGTGCCGGGCCAGTATTTCTAGCAAATAAGTATATTTCTCGTACCAAATCTGCTCTTCCCGCAACAACACCTCCTAGCACTCGTCCTTGCCCATCTATGAGTTTGGTTGCGGAATGCACTACCAAATCTGCTCCCCACTTTAGAGGCTGTTGCAAATATGGGGTTGCGAAACAATTGTCTACTACCAACAACAACTGGTGTTGTTTTGCAAAAACAGCTAAAGCTTCCAAATCTAGTACATCTAAGGCCGGATTGGTTGGGGTCTCGGCATATAATATTTTGGTGTTGCTTTGTACCAGCTGTTCCAATTTTTTTAAATCATCCGCAGGAAAATAACTCGTTTCTATTCCCCATTTTGGCAAATATTTGGTAAACAGCGTATGCGTCGATCCGAATACCGATCTACAAGACAATATATGATCTCCAGATTGCAACAAAGCCGCAAATGTTCCAAAGATAGCAGCCATGCCAGAGGCAAATGCATAACCAGCTTCGGCTCCTTCCATTTGGCAAATTTTTTCTACAAACTCACTGTTATTCGGATTGGTAAACCGACTATAGATATTGCGATCCTCCTCTTCGGAAAATGCCGCCCGCATCTGCTCGGCCTCCTCAAACACAAAACTAGAAGTAAGATACAAAGGTACCGAATGTTCGGCATAGTGACTACGCTGCATTTGTGAACGAATGGCTCTAGTTTCAAATTGTTGCTTCTTTTTCATCTACTTATAATTTTACCCGCAAACCTATTTCGCATTATAATTCTTTCGGCAAATAATGGTTCGCGTTGTTTACTGTCTATTCTTAGGTTTTCTACCATTAACCA
>JAOXRU010000533.1 GCA_025800395.1 Flavobacteriaceae bacterium | reverse complement strand
TTAACAAACTTCGTAAACAAACAATTTTGAATTCGTTCAGTTTAAATAAGCAATTTACGGCGGAAAATGTCTGTATTTTGCTAACTTTCTGCAAAACGAAGATGATCATGTGTTTCAACATTCGTGTACATCACTGCGTGAGGAGTAAGAATTTACATTTTAATCAGCGAAAGTGATCTTTAGTTTTGCTTCCTTGTGGCCTAAAAAGCAGTTAAATCATGATACAAAACTAATTGCGATTTTGAGACGGCAATAAAGCATCATATTGACAGCGTTGAAAGAAAATATGTTCCCTATTGGGCTTAACTGCTATACGACTATGCCCAATCTGAAATATATTTTCTTCCAACTAGCCATCAATATAATGTCGTATTGCAGTCTCAAAATAGATAGTTTATATTAATTTTTTTGTCACTCTTGAGACTAGGAAGTGGCCTTAAAAACTATCCAGGACTGGTTACGAATCTGGGATAGTTTGCTCTATTAAAATTCAAATCCATACTGTGCAAAACCTCTCTAAGAGGGATAAATGGCTCCAGTGTAAACAAACACTGTAGCCTACTATACCACAGCGTATAAGCAGATTTATAATATACAAAGCAAAGGCTAACTATTTAGCTGGTTCTAATATAGAGTAACATGCTTTAATAAAAGCAGGCAAATAAACAGTGACACACATACAAAACCTAATCCAAAAGTATTGCAGACCTTTTGCTTTGAAGAAATCAATCGAAGCAACTCAGCGCAAAATCATTGTTTTGTCCTTTTTGCGAAATACGTTTCTTTGTATTTGCATCACCGGACGGCTTCTAAAAATAGGTTTACTGTCGAGGAATTGCTAGGTTATAAACCGGAAAAATAAACATATCTCAAAGACAGCGTATTTTAAGTAAACAGCCATTTTGCCGGTCGCCATCAAAACACTGGGACATTGTGTTTTGCCGGCTAAACAGTTCAAATCA
>JAOXRU010000526.1 GCA_025800395.1 Flavobacteriaceae bacterium | reverse complement strand
ATCTATGGGGGAGCCGTTAATGAATTATAACAATGTACTTAAGGCAATAGACAAAATTACTTCCGACGAAGGTTTGGCAATGTCTCCAAGGCGTATTACCTTATCTACTTCTGGCGTACCAAAGCTTATTAAAAAAATGGCAGATGAAGGTGTAAAATTTAAGTTGGCCGTTTCTCTACACAGTGCCATAAACGAAAAACGTACGGAAATTATGCCATTTAACCAGCGTTTCGATTTAGATAGTCTTCGAGAATCATTACAATATTGGTACCAACACACCAAAAGTAGAATTACCTACGAATATGTAGTTTGGAAAGGGATAAACGACAAAAGAGAAGATGCTTATGCCTTAGTGCAATTTTGTAAGTTTGCGCCTGCCAAAGTAAATATTATTCAATACAATCCCATAGATGACGGACAGTTTCAGCAAGCCGATGCAGCAGCCTTAGAAATGTATCAGCAGGTATTAGAAAAAAATGGCGTTACTGTTACGGTAAGACGTTCTCGTGGTAAGGACATAGATGCAGCTTGTGGGCAATTGGCCAATAAATCTTCTCCTTAAAGATAAACAGCCTAGGAAAAGGAAATAGCAAAAGGAATTTTTTGTAGGTTTGTAGCAATTAATTGAATGAGGCTATAGATTGTGAAAGTCGTAGAAGCTATTAAGGCACCAGTAAGGGAAGAAATGGAACTGTTCGAAAAAAAGTTCTATCAATCTATGACATCCAAAGTCTCTCTCCTTAATAGAATTACCCATTATATTGTAAATAGAAAAGGAAAACAAATGCGTCCGATGTTTGTTTTTCTTACTGCAAAGATGGTTTCCGATGGCAAAGTAGAAGAACGTACATACAGAGGTGCTTCTGTTATAGAACTTATTCATACGGCAACCTTGGTTCACGACGATGTAGTAGATGATAGCAATAGAAGAAGAGGCTTTTTTTCTATAAATGCACTATGGAAAAATAAAATAGCAGTTTTAGTAGGAGATTATTTGTTGTCTAAAGGTTTGTTGTTAT
>JAOXRU010000525.1 GCA_025800395.1 Flavobacteriaceae bacterium | reverse complement strand
TATGTCGGTAGATGCAAACGTACTTATATTCGAGCGTATTAAAGAGGAATTGGCAAAAGGTAAGGGGCAAAAAACAGCCATAGCCGATGGGTTTAAAAATGCACTGTCTTCTATTTTAGATGCAAATATTACAACTGGTCTTACGGCTATAATTTTAATGGTGTTTGGTACAGGGCCAATTCAAGGTTTTGCAACCACATTAATTATTGGTATTCTTACTTCTTTGTTTACAGCAATTTTTGTAACGAGATTGTTCGTAGATACTTATGTTGGTAAGAGTGGAAGAAGCCTGCCTTTTTCTACGAGTATAACTAAAGGCTTGTTTACCAATATGAAAATTGCCTTTTTGTCTAAGCGTAAGATGGCATATATGATCTCTGGTGTTTTAGTGGTAATTAGCGCTATTGCTTTGTTTACAAAAGGATTGGAGGAAGGTGTAGATTTCTCTGGAGGTCGTAGTTATAAAATACGATTTGAAAACTCTGTTAATGCTTCTGAAATCGCTGGTATGCTTAGCGAATCTCTAGATGCGCCAT
>JAOXRU010000522.1 GCA_025800395.1 Flavobacteriaceae bacterium | reverse complement strand
GTTCAGACGTGTCTCTTCCGATCTTTTGTACGAAAAGTTATGTTTGTGAAGTATTCTCAAGGTTTTGTTGTAATGCCTGGTGGTTTTGGAACTTTAGATGAACTTTTTGAGGCAATGACTCTTATACAAACCCATAAAATTGGTCAGTTTCCTATTATACTGGTTGGTACAGAATTTTGGGGGGGACTTATAGATTGGATTAAAAACACCTTGCTGGGATTTGGTAATATAAGTGAAAAGGATCTCGATCTTTTACATCTGGTAGACAAACCAGAAGAAGTGGTAGATATCATAGACGGTTTTTATAAAGGGTATTCTCTTAGTCCAAACTTCTAAATCTATGCTAAACAACCTTCCTAAATTTGTTTGTATTGTACTTTGTACTGTAATTTGTTTTTCTATAGAGGCACAGCATCAGATTAAAATGGATGCCACGCTAAGGGAAGACATGAAAACTATTATGATACAACAAAGTATTCGGTTCGAAAACAATACCGAAAAACAGTTGGAAGTATTGTATTTTAACGATTGGAATAATGCGTATGCCTCCCGAAAATCCCCACTTACGATCCGACTTACCGAAGAATTTAAGAAGAATCTGTTTCTGGCTCGCAATAAAGACAAAGGAAACACTTGTATTAATGGTTTGCACAGCTCGGAGCAAGGTGCCTTGCATTGGGATTATCTAGAGGTAGGAGATATTATTGCTGTAAGGCTAAAACAACCTTTAGCAGTTGGTGAGGCCATTAATTTACATTGGGATTATGAAGTAAAAATACCAAATGCTAAATTTACGGGATATGGATATCATACCAGTGGGTATAATTTGCGATATTGGTATATTT
>JAOXRU010000503.1 GCA_025800395.1 Flavobacteriaceae bacterium | reverse complement strand
TTACATGGCAAATGGAGCAGATGGTATTGCAGTCGCAGACCATGAATTACAAGGAATATGGATAACCCCCGAGTTTCGTTTAGATTTAGGAGACGATGGCGGTTCTGTAAATTATTTAGCAGCATCAGGCAATTTGCTTTTGGTGTGTTCTGGAAAAAAAGGTGTTGATGTACTAATGAAAAAAGCCAAATAGTTTAGGCAATTTTTAACTAGAAATAGTATAATTTTAATGTAGAGAAGGGTGTTTTTAACACCCTTTTTTCTTTCTATTTCAACGAATACCGATACGCATTAGGAAAGACAAAATGAATCTATAGAAAGCCTTATAAACAGCAATCTTTATGATCAAAAAATAAAAGAAAATCTTCAAACAACTTTTCTTTCTATCTCGGATCTTGAGCCCAATACTCCTTATCCGATAAAAGTAGTTGCACATACTGTATACGACAAAAGCAGCAGTGCGAGCAATGTTTTTAAAACTAAAGGATCTATTCCAAGTGTATTTGCTGTGGTATTGGAAACTGAAAAAGACGAGAAATTTTATCAACCTTTGGACCCCTATTATTTGCGTATTCGATGGGATCGACCTAGTGTAAACGATGGCTCTAGTTTTTATCACAATATTTATATAGATGGACAATTGCACGCTAGCCAAATCGAAGCCTCACAAAATCGTTATACATTTACCCAATTGGAAGAAGACAAAACCTATAAGATGGAAATCGAGACCGTGGCAGCAAACGACACCAAAAGAAAAGCAAGCTTATCTTTTCGCACCTACAAATATCCCATCCTCTCCTTTCTCAAAACAAAGGTAACAGAAATCACAACAACAAGAGCGATGTTACAATGGGATGCGGTATACATAGATGCGAAACCGCGAAACACCATTAGTCGAAACAAAAAAACCACCCGTCTATAGCAAGTAGCATTTACCCCAATATCCTCATATATATTTGCTTTATTTTTGCTAAATTCATATAAATTTTTTACGCTACAATATCGATAAAACACCTGTCAACCAACTATTTTTTATACTGTTAAAAAGAGAATACTATGAAAAAAATGTTGGCCCTTTGCATCCTATGGACTGTCTTTGGATGCAATAAAGAAGCTATAGAAATACTTCCTGAAATAAGCATCAACGTAGCTTCTATAACCGATTCTAGCGCAGAGTTGGAATGGCAGTATGCAGTTGGCACGACCTCCTTTGGATTTGAAATCCTGTTAAATGACAAGGTTTTGGAGAAGCAACATCAAAAACCCTATTATCAACTTAGCAATTTGTCTGCAAACACCAACTATAGTGGCAAAGTCATACTAAAGGACGATAGAGGAAATATAGCTGAAGAAAGTTTTAGCTTTCAAACTTTAGCGCCTCAATCACTAGCGGTTTTCCAATTAAATATTGTCAAAAAAACAAGCCATTCGATACACTTAGAATGGCAAAATCACAATACAGATCAAAACGAAGTCCACTACGATGTTTTTATTGGAGAAGAAAAAGTGGCAGAAGGACTCAAAAGCAGCACCTTTGTATTACAAGATTTAGAAAATTACACAAATTATAGGATAAGCGTAAAAGCTATACACAGCAATGGAAAAGAAAGAATCGCTCAGATAGAAAGCCGTACCCTAGGCACTGCTCCCACAGCTTTTAAACTAAAAGTAACAGCAGACCCAAACAACAAAATATTTCATCTTTTAGATCCATACCATCTATACATTGCTTGGGATCGGCCTGTAGTTCCCGATGGCGCAAGTTTTGTATATCATATTTATGTAAACGGAGAATTATACCAAGAGAACCTAGCTGCGCATATGACTGCCCATGTTTTTACCGATTTGGAAGAAAACAAAGAATATCACATTAGGGTAGAAGCTAAAACTGCGCACCAAGAGAGCACTAGCGCCTCGATAAAAGTACAAACTTTTGCCTACCCCAAAATCCCGGATTTGGAAATGAGTATCACCCAAATTACGCCTTTCTCCGCCCAGGTAGAATGGCTTCCTATCATAGGAGAAGGAATAGAAACGGTGGCGTACAGCCTATATGTAAATGGGCAGTTGTTGTATGAGACAGACCACAAAAACACTCTTTTGTACGCATTATGGCCGCTGCAAGCCAATACCAGCTATACGGCTATCGTAAAAGCAAAAACAACTATGGGATTCAAAAACATATCCTTGGAAAGTCGCAAGACTTTTAAAACCTATCCCTATAATTAATCTGAGTTCGATAAATTATGTACACAAGGCCTTAGGTATAATTAGATTTGATCAAAAAAGACGCAAACTAAACTCTTCAAAAGTCTTTTTGGGACAAAGATTGCTGCATCCAAGGCTTTCTAAAGATTGTTTTTGTCTTTCCTTATACGTGGTCGGAAATACTCGAGCTATAAATAACCCTTCAAAGCCATGTCCAGTCTGAGGAAATCAAAAACCAATGTGTTTAAGCAGATCGAACTCGCGTTATATTAGCCTATTGCAAGGATTTTTTTACAGTTTCTACCCAAGCAATCATTTTGGCAAGCTGTTCGTTGTTTAGTCGCGCCTCTTTGTGTGTAATAAGGTAGCCCTTGATAGGCATATGGCGCCCTTTCGCTTCTTCAACAAACTCCTCTAGCTTGTGAATTTGGGTTTCTGTATCATATTTGGTCCACTCGGAAAAATTGAGGTTTCCCTTGCCGTGCTTTATATGATCCGCCATCCAATACGAAATGGGGTTGATATTACTATACCAAGGATAATTGGTATAGTTGGAATGACAATCATAACATGCCGCCTTTATATCTCTCCCGATAGCTAATGGTGGATCCATTACCCGCAAAAAATCTTCATTCAAATCCCTCAGATGTTGATTCTTCTCTGGTCTGAAAAACTGGGCAATAATGAAAATTACCAATAAACCCAATAGTATTTTTTTTAACATGGTTTTGAAAATTGATTTATACGTTATACCATTCCCCGTCTGAAATGGCATTACAAAGTAAGCAAATTCTAAAAACAAAAAAAATCGGGGGCTGTACCCCCGATTTTAAACAAACAAACTAATTGTGACAACCAATTAATTATTTTTTAATACTTCTCCCAAATCATGGTAGTAAAAGTTTTTATTATCGTTCATAGACACCATTAGCCCATTTGGAAACTTGGCTCCCAGAGCCTCGGTTGTTACATCGCAACCATCGGTTTCTACGGTGCCGAGATTAACTTCGTTGACATATGCATTGGTAAGACGGTCAAAAATTACAAAACTGTGCTTCTGCTGATTAGACACAATAATGTATCCCTTTTCTCCGTATCTGGCAATGGCAATACCTTCTATATCTTCTTGGAACTTATCGCCACCAAAGCTACTTATCTCTGCATCTCCTTTAGCCGGATCTGCATGATATTTGCGTATGGCATGCTGCTCATCCGAATAATACACAAAACCCATTTCAGGATCTACTGCTATAGCCTCAATTTCTTTTTTGCCACTAAAAGCACCAAACTTACGCAACAATTCTGCCTTTACTGTGCCTAAACTATCTACACTAAAACCATATTGGTATAAGTAGTTTTTGGCAGGCCCTGTCTTTCTACCAACAATGGCAGAAACCGCCTTGGTCTTTGGGTTTTGATACAATGCAACTCCCATTGGCAATTGCTCCTCCCCTGTTGCATCTGTAAATACCGGAAAACCACCATTGTCCAATGGTGTCATATCTGGCACCGAAAACATGCGTATTTGCATCTTCTCCCGCTCGGTAAACACTATAATATCTGTACTAGTACTATCGGTAAGCGGAAAACCATAAACCAAGTCTACATTGTTTGGACGCTGCATATTTTTAATAGTTTTTTCTTCTATTATCTTCCCATCCAAATCAAAGGCATAAATAGCACCATTGCTTTCTTTATCGGTTCCAAATACGATACTTGCTTCGGGATTGGCCTTGTTCACCCAAATTGCTGGATCGTCGGTATCGTTTACCGTTTGCTCTGTTATTACTTTGGCTTTTATTTCTGGTAAATTATTCTTTTTACATGCCACCACTACTAGAGCGAGCATCATTCCTATTGTATATTTCATCAGGCTTCCTATATTTTAAACACCAAAGTAGAAAAGACCCCAAAGCCTTCCCTACTGTAGTGTTTAAGTTCTTCTATTTTATTTTCCAAAGAAATTATACTTCACTCCAAAAGTAAGTCTACGACCATACCATTCTGCTTGCATGGTGCGGTCTTTTACCCCTTGATAGTAACGCAATTCCTGATCGGTAAGATTATTCACATCCATATAAATACTCCAGTTTTTATTAATGGCGAAAGATGCATTAAAATCCATTAAAAACTGTTGTCCGTAGTAACGATCTTCCCATTTATTACCACCTACTTCGTCTACATAAGCATCGGAGAAGTTAGCAGATAAACGCATATTTAATTTTTTCCCTACATAGGCTAAAGATCCATTAAACATATGTGGTGCTGTACCTGGTAAATCTACGTCGTCTCTAAGATCGCCATCCTCATTTTTAATACCTGTAGCGTCGGTAGTTAGGTAGGTATAGTTTAGCATTAAATTAAAGTTTCTAGCAAAGCCTGGTAAGAAATCTAGCTGACGCTGGAAGTTAATCTCGGCTCCGAATATGCTTGCATCATCTCCATTCTGAGGCTGAAAAACATCGTATCCATCTGTACCAGCACCATAGGTTGTGCCTGTAGCTTCAAAGGTAGAAGTGTAAATAAAGTTTTTAATGTCTTTATAGAATAAACCTCCAGAAATGATTCCTACGCTTTTGAAATAATGTTCTGCCATGAAATCGAAATTCATAGAAGTAGTTGCTTCTAAATCTGAATTCCCTGATTCAATTTCTCCATCTTCATTAATGATATTCTGATAAGGAACCAGGTCTTTATAATTTGGACGTGCCATAGTATTGGTCCAAGCAAAACGCAATATGGTATTTGGATTCATATTATATTTAAAATGTACCGAAGGTAATATATTGCTATAGGTATTTTCCTTGGTTATTGCAGCGTGTCCGTCATAATCTCCTTCGCTATCGTAATTCACTACATTACCAGTAGCCTCCGTTTTAGTGCTCTCTAAACGAACACCAGCCATAACAGAAAAGTTCTCCGCTATGTTTTGGTTGGTCATTGCATAAGCAGCAAACACATCTTCTTTAGCGGTATAGTTCTCTCCCAAATACTCATCTGGGATATCTTCTTTCTCAAATAATGAAGCATTGTAAAGATCTAAATTTCCTAAAAACGAAGGGTCTACAAACTGTCCAGCCGCATATTGACTCCCAGCCAAAAAATCGGCATTGGTTTTGTTTACTAGTGGCTGACTCCCCATAATCTCGTATGCATCGGTCTCATCTCCATACTCAAAATAATCGTTCTCTCTTTCCTTATCCTTTAACTTTAAACGACCACCAAACTTTACCGTACCATTTCCTTGTCCGAAGAAATCCGCTGGAATTTCGAAATTTAAAAATGCATTAAAATCTTTCTCATCTGTATATTTGTTTTCTTCACTAATGTCTTTTAATTCAAACTGATCTACATCTACGTCTGCAGCATTTACAGCAGAAATCACAGGCTTGCGCAAATCGGACAAATTGGTGTTTACTGCCACATCTTTTACACGATACTCGATATATCTTTCGTTTAAACGCTCTTCTGAAGCTTTAGAATAAGCGGCCATCCAGTCTACTTTTACTTTACCAAAAAGATGCTCTCCACCCAAACTGTAGTTTTGCATACGCTGGTCTTCCAAGCGGGTGTTTTTGTTTCTATTGTTGTCTATACCTCCTTTGGTTTGTCTTCTTACTTCTGCAATAATTTGCCCCCCATCTTCTTCGATATCTTTGTATCGCAAGCGGTAACGATTCTCTCTATCATCTCTCCAGTTGTACATGGATTTAAAGCTAAGCACATGATCTGGAGTAAATGCGTAATCGAAATTTGCAGAGACACTTCTACGAATACGTTGTACCAAATAGGTGCGGATATCATGCTCTTTGATAAAAGCATCTTCACTATCGTCCCATTCAAATTCTATATTATCCGATCCGAAATCGCTATCGTGTAAAGATGCACCTATCATCCATCCAAATTTTTTGTTTTCGGTACGATCTCCTACCAAAAACGATCCGTTTAAAATTCTTTTGTCATGTATAAAATTGATTCCAGAACCTAAAGTAGCAGAGAAACGGAATTGCTCTGGAGAAGTACGTGTTACCAAGTTAACCGATCCTCCAAGTGCATCGCCATCCATATCTGGAGTAACTGCCTTATTTACTTCTATAGTTTGGATCATATCCGATGGGATAAGGTCCATTTGTATATTTCTATTGTCTCCTTCCGCAGACGGAATTCTACTACCGTTTAGGGTAACCGAGTTTAATTCTGGCGCCAAACCACGAACAATTATATTACGGGCTTCTCCCTGGTCTACTTGCATGGTAACACCAGCAATACGTTTTACCGCATCTCCAATATTGGCGTCTGGGAATTTTCCAATCTGATCGGTAGACACCACATTGGTGATATTCCATTTGTTTTTTTGGGCATTTAATGCTTTTGCCTGTCCGTTACTTCCCAAAACTGTTACTTCTTCTAAGCTCTCTGCTTGTGGCAAAATTTGTATGCGCACCACTGTAGTTTGTCCTGCAACTACATTTGCTTCTACCTCTTTAGTAGCATAGCCTAAGTATTGTACCTTTACGGTATGGGTTCCTGCTGGTACATCTACAAATAAAAATTTTCCGTTTACATCCGACACCACTCCTTTTTTAAGCGCATCTATCATTACAGAACCAAATGGTACTACAAGTCCGCTTTCATCTGTAATTGTTCCTTGAATGTTCCCTCTTTGTGCCTGAACTGCTTGCGTAAACAGGGCTGCAAAAAGCAACAACCATAGTAAGTTTAGTTTTTTTGTCCGTTTCATTATACTTGTTTTAGTTTTGGTCAAATGTATGTTTGTCAATTAAATAGAAGGTTAAGAGAATGGCAACAAAGAGGCAACATTTTAAAACAACAACAGCAACAAAGAGGCAACAAAAACATTGACTTAACATCTAAGTAACTTTGATGCAACAATTGCTGTTTTTTGTTAGACTACCGTTAAGAAGTGTACCAAATCTGCCTTGGAATCTATGGGCAGTTTTTTTCGAAGACGATACCTGGCTACTCGAACACTATCTGGCGTAACCCTTAGAATGGCTGCAATTTTTTTGGAGCTTAGATTAAGACGCAACAAAATAGAAAGACGCAATTCTGCAGGAGACAACTTTTCCTTAGTGCGTTTTTGCAAACTACTTACAAAGTCTGGATGCAATTCCTCAAAAAAACCAATAAACTCATCCCATTCTTGCTCCTGCGCCAAATCGAACTCAATTTCTTTCACTACCTCTTCCATCTTGGAACGCAAATCTATTTTTGAGCGTTGCATCATCTTGGTCAATCGCCCACTCAAATCGGAAAGCATTTTATTTTTCTGTGCCAAATGTAAACTATAGCGAGAAAGCGCTGCCGTTTTATATTGCACATCTTGTTGTAGTTTTTGCTCCTCCATGGCCTTTTTATCTAATTCGGCTTGCATGGTTCGCTGTTTATACATTTGCATTTTTAAATGGGCTTTTCGTTTTTTTCTTAAACTCCAAAAACCAACCAAAGCCATCCCAACAATGGCTGCAATAGTAACAATTAAGAGTTTTTGCTGTGCCTGACTTCGCTTATTCTGCTGTTCTAAAATTTGTATACGTTGCTCTTTTTGCTGGGTTTCGTAAACCGTTTGTATAGCTGTAATTTGTGTGATATTGTCGCTAGAGATAATCTCTTCTCTTACGGCATTTGCCATTTTTAGCATTTGATATGCCTTGGCTCCCTCCCCTGTTAGCGCATAGGTTTTTGCCAAATCTTTGTAGGCACTTGCCACCTTTAAATACTGCTTATGCTTCTTCGCTTTTCCTAAAGATAGTCGGGTGTAGTAAAATGCCGAATCGTATACGCCCATTTTTCTATGCACATCTCCTATATTGTTTAACACATTAGCCAAGTCAAACTCTGCATTTGCACCTTTGAAGAAGTCATAGGCTTTTTCGAAATAAGCTTTAGCCTTATCCAAACGCTCTAGATCTTCGTATATACTCCCTATATGCTCGTTTGCCCGAGCCTGACCAAGAAAATCGTTAGTTCGATGGTACCAACTTAAGCTTTCTTTTTGCAATCGCAATGCCTCTATATACGCACCTTGTTTTTCGTAACAAGAACCTATATTGGATTTTATTTTGGCCAACTCTAAACCCAATTCTTGCGCGATGGCTAAGGTTTTGGCCTGTTCAAAATATTCTTTTGCCTTTTTAAAATTCTTTAACTGTAAATACACCCCACCTAACTGGTCTAGCCACTGTACTTCCTTAGCACCCAACACAACTTTTCCATTGTATTGTAGTGCCTTGTTATACTGACTAATGGCCTCGCTAAACACACCCGTACTTGCGCAAAAACTTGCCAAATCTGCATGGGCAACTGCAATTTTAACTAACCCTCCATGCTCTTGCGCTTTGGCTAATGCTTGGGTATGTTTTAAAAACAAGGAGTCTACAGCTGGCTCCTGAGCCTGAAGCAACAGACTACAACAGCAAATGAATAAAAGAAAAATATTTTTTTTACTAGGGGGAATTGCCATAATAGGCGAAAATAAGCTGCCTATACGGCTTAGAAGTAACTATTGGTTTACGTTTAGGTTAAGGAATGTTAAAGGATATCCGTTCATCGCTTCAAATCATAAATCTGTCGATCACAATTGTCATAGTATCGAAAAAAAAAATGAAATTAGACTTTTTTACAAATTAAGATCAATAGATCTATTTATAATTGTTTAATTTTAAAAAATTTAGAGGATGAAAAAACACACAATTATTTTTTTTGTTTTAACTTTATCAATAACATTGATATCTTGCAACAAAGATTCAAACCCAAGCGAACAAATTGAAGACAATTCAATTTCAAATTTTGAAAATAACTTTATCTCCGAGTTTCAAGCTAAAGATTTGAGTTATCTTCAAAAGGTGGATCATTCATTTCTTACTTTCCCAACAATCAAAAATGGTATGGTAATAGGTCGCTATATAGAATACTCGGACGAAGAGGCTCTTTATTTTGATTTGTCTAATTACAAGAAAGAAGTCATTGTCTATAATGTATTTAACAAAAACGAATTTCAAATAATCCCAACCACACTTGACCTTAAAACCAAATCCTATAAGTTGGACTCTAGTTTAGCCCGTGGTGGCTTTTGGTGCAAGGCAGCCTGCTACATTGGAGCTGCAGCAATTGCGGCCTCAGATGGACCCGCTCCGTTAATGGATGCTCTTGCAGTTTCCTATGGTATAACTTGCATCGCAGCGTGTATTGAAGCTGATAAATAGAATTATTATGAAAAAAATATTTAACAGTAAACTTGGGCCATGGAATTTAATAACAATATTATTATTAACTGTGATCTTTATTTTCAGTCTATTAATTTAACATTTAAGTTATGACCTTGTTTAACAAAAAAAAGAAGAAAATTACCCCGATTGGATTAGCATTAATACTAATGCTAATATTACTGATCAAATTCCTAACCACCCAATAATAAAAAAACCGTCTGGAAAAATACTTCCAGACGGTTTTTATGCGTTTGCTCTTTATGCGCTATGCCTCAAAAGGCTCTATAGACACATAAGATCTATTGTTTCTTTTCTTCTCAAACTTTACAATACCATCTACTCTTGCATGTAAGGTGTGATCTTTACCAGCGTATACATTATCTCCTGGATAATGCTTGGTACCACGCTGACGAACAATAATGTTTCCTGCAATAGCGGCTTGTCCTCCAAAAATCTTCACACCTAAGCGTTTCGATTCTGATTCTCTACCGTTCTTAGAACTACCTACTCCTTTTTTATGAGCCATTTTGTTACGGTTTTATATTGTTAAACTTTAGTGGTAAGTCTTATGCTTTTCCACCATCTAATTCGTCTTGCCATTTTTTAAGCTCGTCCCACTTTCCTTCAGCTGCCATTTTGGCTTGTGCTGGCCAAGTGTCGGTAACATGATTACCACGAACGTCTGCAATGATTTCTGCAATTTTAGCAGCATCGGTCTTCGCTAACTTAGCGAAAGTACTAATACCAGCTTCGGCTAAAGTAGAAGCGATTTTTGGCCCGATACCCTCAATTTTCTTTAAATCATCTGCCTTTGCAGCTTTTTTAGGGGCTGCCTTTTTTGGTGCCGCTTTCTTAGGAACTGCTGCTTTGGCCGCAGTTTCCTTTTTTGGTGCCGCTTTCTTAGCTGCTGCTTTTTTAGGGGCTGCTGCTTTTTCTTCCTTCTTAGGAGCAGCTTTCTTCTTGCCTCCTGTTGCGCTAATGCTTTCGATAACGATCTCGGTTAAAGACTGACGGTGACCGTTCTTCACCTTGTAACCTTTACGTCTTTTCTTCTTGAAAACAATAACTTTATCACCCTTTAGGTGCTTTACGACTTTTGCTCCAACAGAAGCACCGTCTATAGCCGGGGCGCCAATAGTAACGTCTCCACCATTATCAATTAGCAATACGTTGTCGAAAGTAACTTTTTTACCTTCTTCCGCTGCCAAACGGTGTACGAATACTTTTTGGTCTTTCGCAACCTTAAATTGCTGCCCTGCTATCTCTACAATTGCATACATAGCGTATTCTTTAAATAAATATTTAATTGAACTTTTGCTTGGATTTCAGTCCAAAGCGGCTGCAAATATACTATTATTTCCTAAAAATCACAACAAAAGCATTTTGGAAACCAGAAAAAATGCTAATTGTAGAAAACAAATGCCAAATTGCCGCTTTTTGTTACCGAGAACTATAGCTTGAAAAATAAGAACCGGAGTTCAATTTTACTTGCGTACACAGATTGTTTTGATTTTTTAAAATACTCAAATGTAATTGCAGGTTCGTGTTTGCGCTAAGGATAGTAGCGGCATCCTTTTTTGGGATGGGGGTCGTGGGTGGGTGGGTGGCAGAGACCCAAACCAAAAAAGATATAGCGAATAGCCTGGTTGCCATGGACGCAGGGAATGGCAAAGCGCCCAAATAATTAAGAGTTTTCTTTTCGGTGGACCAAAAACACGCCTATAAGTATAATAAAACCACCTCCTATTTGCCAAATACTAAGTTGCTCTCCGTCTAAAACACCCCATATCACAGCTATTATGGGTATTAGATAGGTTACTGAAGAAGCAAATACTGGACTAGCAATCTGTACCATTTTATTAAACAACACCTTGGAGAAAGCTGTGCCAAACAATGCCAAAACTGCAATATACCATAAGGCCTTTTGCATAGCGGTATCGGATGCAATAGACTCAAAAAAACCAGTATAATACAACAAAACAAATGCTGGTGGAAAAATAACCATAAAACTAGCTGTTGTTAATATTAAAGGACGGATATGCAACAAATGTTTTTTTACCACATTGATATTAAAGGCATATAAAATAGAAGAGGTAATTATAAAACCAACATACCAATAATTCTGATCTTGCCGGAGTTCTGCTCCAGCAGCTATTAAAACCACAGCTCCAAACAAGGCGAGTAATACCCCAGCAGTTTGTTTTTTAGTAACTGTAAATCCAAACAAGAGCACCCCCATTAGCGCAGTATTTAGCGGGGTAAGGGAATTAAAAATAGAGGTTACTGCGCTATCAATTTCTGTTTGTGCCAATGCAAAAAAGATAGGCGGAATAAATGAACTTAAAAATGCAACTATCGCTATCCAACTCCAATCTCTTCTTTTTATTCTTAAACTTCCTTTTACTCCAAATGGTAATAAAAAAAGGGTAGTGAATATAATTCGTAAACTCCCTACTTGATATGGTGTCAATCCAATCAGAGATTTTTTTATCAGTATAAAAGAGGAACCCCAAATGAGCGCCAATATAATAAGATACACCCATTTCCTTGCTGCGTTGGACATGCTTCTAACTTATTTCATTTCCTTCCAAGTAATAGATTCCATGAGCGTTCGCATATCGTTTTTTAAATAGGCAGCCGCAGGAAGTATGGAATCATAATTGGGCTTGCGATAAAAATACAAAGACCCCGAAAGGAAGTGCTTCAGACTATCGGTAACATAAAATTGTGCCTGAGAGGCAGCATCTCCTTCTACTTCATAAAGCACCCCATACACCTTATTTTCCTTATTCGCAAACGGATGCGGCACAAAACCATCGGCCTTTGCACTGTGTTCAAATGTAATTTTTTGCGCATCTACTAGCAATTCTCGCAAATTGTTATCCACCTTCTTGTAAGTCAAAAAAATAGTGCCTTTCATATCCTTATAGTGAATATTGATATTACAAGAATTCACCTTTTTTATCTCTGCTAATTGATTTTTCACAAAACTATAATTACAGCCACTGTCGTATTCTAAATATGCTACTTGAGGATACTCCAATCGCAACTGCGCTTTGGGTTTGGGTACTGGAGCATCTCCACAAGCCCACATAAAAACACATAACACAAAAATAAATAGGGCACTATTCTTCATTTGGTAAGGTCACTTTTATTTGTTTAATTCTTCTTTTATCCATGGCTTCTACCTGAAACATATAAGCATCAAAAAGCACTTTATCTCCTATCTTAGGAAAACTCCCAGCAATTTCCAAAACCAAGCCTGCCAAAGATTCTGCTTCGCCTTTTTGGTCCTCAAAAACACTATCGTCCTCCAATCGAATAACCTTGTAAAAATCTCGCAAGGCTGTTTTTCCTTCAAAAATAAAATTAAAATCATCTAGCTTGGAGTACACCAAGTCCTCATCGTCAAATTCATCGCTAATATCGCCAACGATTTCTTCTATGATATCTTCTAGAGTAACCAAGCCCGAAGTCCCTCCGTATTCATCTACCACTATGGCTACATGTTTCTTTTGTTCTTTGAACTCCAACAATAGATCATCCAATTTTTTGTTTTCTGGCACAAAAAATGGCTCGCTCTTTAAGGCAGACCAATCAAAGGTACTTTTCTCCAAATGTGGCAACAAATCTTTTACATGCAGCACTCCAATTATACTATCCGCACTGTCTTGATATACTGGTATACGCGAATACCCGCGTTGTTTTATCTGCTCCAACACCTCTTTAAAGGGAGTAACATCCTCCAAAGCAAACATATCGATGCGAGGGCACATCACTTGTCGCGCTTCTGTACTTCCAAAGGTCACTATTCCTTCTAGCATTTTTTGCTCCTCTTTGGTAGTGTCTCCCTTGGAAGTCAACTCCAAAGCCTGAGACAACTGGTCTACAGAAAGATTGGATCTTTGACGACCAAACTTGTTGTTGATCCAATTGGTAAAAGCCTGCATCGGGTTGCTAACTGGCGTAAGCAATATAGAGGTAATATGTAGCGGATAAGCCATAAAACTAGAAAACAGCACACTGTTTCTATTGGCATATATCTTGGGAAGTATCTCTCCAAAAAGCAAGATCAGAAAGGTAACCACTCCGATTTCCACCACGATACGCAACCAGGAAATGGCTATGCCCGAAAAGAGCAATTCGCCCAATGAGGCAAATAAAAGTACAATGGCTATATTGATGAAATTGTTGGCCACTAATATGGTTGCTAGCAGTTTTTTGGGCTGTGCCAAAAGCTTCAAAATGGTTTTACCTATAGAGGTGTTTTCTTCTTCCAATGACGCAATATCCACAGAACGAAGGGAAAAAAAAGCAACCTCTGCCCCAGAAATCAAAGCAGAACAAAACAACAACAACAGCAGAACTGCTATTTGTATGTAGAACCAGCTATCGTAGCCAACAAATAAAATCGATAAGGGATAAGGATCCGGATCCAATCTGTCTTAAATTAAGTTCTACTAAAATGGTAAGTCATCTTCCTCTGCTGCTTCAGTATTGGGACTAGATGCATTATCGGTAGGTGAAGTGCTTGGCGCACTAGTAGGATTTGTCTGGGCAGGGGCAGCACTACCAGCAGCAGGCATCGCTCCATCCGTCTTGTTAGACAAAAAAGTGAAATCTGTTACATGTATTTCCGTAGAATACCTAGTTGCACCATCTTCTCCTTGCCATTGCCTAGTTTTCAAACGCCCCTCTATATATACCTTGTCTCCTTTGCTAAGGTATTTTTCACATATTTCGGCCGCCTTGTTGCGCAATACAATATTGTGCCACTCGGTATTGGACACCCGCTCTCCAGTCTGCTTACTCGTATACGTCTCATTGGTTGCCAATGGAAACCTTCCTATACAATTTCTGTCATCGAAATAATGCAATTTCACATCGTCTCCCAAATGACCAATCAACATGACTTTATTTAAAGTTCCACTCATATCAAATTTCTAGATTATCAAAAGTAATAAATTAATACTTAATTCAATTGTTGCTCTATAAATTTAGCAATTAATACAGAAGTAGGCAACTTTTTGATGACATCCAAACTTTTGCCTCCGGCAAGTCGATTGTGCAACTGCAATTTCCAAAATCTACATATAAGCGTCTTGTGTGTAAGCTTATGCACTACAGGCGCTTCTACCAAAGTCACAAAACTAGCGATATCGATGTCCCAAGGATATTCTTCTTTTATGCACTCCAAGAGGTGCTCCCGACTGGGTGTTTGTTCAAACTGAAGTAGCGGAAATTCGTATAAGCCTTCCCAAATACCTTTACCCCTGCGAGCTTCAAACCAATATTGCCCCTCACTATCTTGCACAACTATGTATTCAAAATAAGCCTTCTTAGGCTTCTTCTTTTTTTGTTTTAACGGATATTGCGCCACAACACCCTTGGAAAAGGAAAAACAAGAATCGGATAGTACACAAACTGCACAATTGGGATTTTTGGGCTTACACTGCAATGCACCAAACTCCATTATAGCCTGATTATAGGTTGCAGAATCTCCCTCATCTAACATTTGCATAGCCAATTCCTTAAAGATTTTTCTTCCCGCAGTAGTGTTTTGGGGATGATCTACACCAAAATATCGTCCCAAAACCCTAAAAACATTGCCGTCGAGCACCGCTTGTGGCTCTCCAAAACAAAAAGAAGCAATCGCACTAGCTGTATAATCTCCAACTCCCTTTAGAAGCAAGAGACCCTTATACGTATTGGGAAACTCACCACCCAACTCTTCATGCACATATTTGGCAGTAGCGTGCAAATTTCGAGCACGAGAATAATATCCAAGCCCTTGCCAATTTTTTAGAACCTCTTCTTCGCTCGCTCCAGCAAGATCCTCCACCTCTGGATAAGCTTCTACAAACCGATTATAATAAGGAAGTCCCTGATCGACTTTGGTTTGCTGCAATATAATCTCCGACAACCAAATCCGATATGGCAACTTACTTACACGCCATGGCAAATTTCTTTTATTCAATATATACCATTTTACTATTTTTGTAGTAAAATATTTATTTTTCATACTTGCGCTAATCTTTTCAGACATCAAAATGCAAAATTAAATAGTGGAAAGACAAAGATGTTCAATAATTTGCATATATTTGCTTCCCTTTTTAGAAAATTTAAAAAATAGCAATTAACAAATAGAAAACAATGACGAAAGCAGATTTGGTAGCTAAAATATCCGAGAAGTTAGGGATGGAAAAAGGAGATGTACAGGCAACTGTAGAATCTTTCATGGACGAAGTTAAAAACTCTCTTGAGGGAGGAAGCAACGTGTATCTTCGTGGTTTTGGAAGTTTTATTGTTAAAACTAGAGCCGAAAAAACCGGAAGAAACATCTCAAAAAACACTACTATAAAAATTCCGGCGCACAATATTCCGGCATTTAAGCCAGCGAAGGTATTTGTAGAAGGTGTTAAAAGCAACGTTCCTGTAAAAAAATAAGTATTAATTTTTAAAACGAACACCGTATATGCCAAGTGGTAAAAAACGTAAAAGACACAAGGTGGCCACGCACAAGCGTAAGAAACGCCGAAGAGCTAACCGCCATAAGAAAAAGTAGTCTCAGCACTACTTTTTCTTTTTAAAAAGTTCATTGACATAGAAGTACCAAACAGTACTTCGACGGGTATTACACCTGTGAAAAAAAATGTTTAATCCATTTGTCCGCCCTTGGCGGATAGATACAAATTTAGATTCGGAGTGAATAAAGAACTCATTATTCGATCTAGTTCCTCTGATGTCGACTTTGCCTTACTAAAAGATGGAAAACTAATTGAATTACACAAAGACGAAGATAAAAACGGCTTTAATGTAGGTGATATCATGCTTGCAAAAATCCGTAAACCAGTCACTGGCCTCAATGCTGCATTTGTAAATGTTGGCTACGAAAAAGATGCTTTTTTGCATTATCACGATTTGGGACCACAATTGGCGTCTATGTTGAAATTCATAAAACGTGTAAGCACAGGTAAACTCAAAGACTACAGTCTTAAAAACTTTCCATTTGAAGAAGATATAGATAAAAATGGGCGTATTACAGATGTAATAAAAGCCAACCAATCTATATTGGTGCAAATTGTAAAAGAGCCTATTTCTACCAAAGGTCCGCGTATTAGCTCTGAGCTATCTATAGCTGGAAGATATTTGGTATTGGTCCCTTTCTCCTCCCGAGTTTCGGTTTCTCAAAAAATCGAAAGCAAAGAAGAAAAAGACCGTTTAAAAAGACTCGTGAAAAGCATCAAACCCAAAGGGTTTGGCGTGATCATACGCACAGTAGCAGAAGACAAAAAAGTTGCTGAACTAGATAAGGATTTACACAACCTCATTCAGAAGTGGAATGGAATGTGTAAAGTATTGTACAAGGCATCGCATCCTTCGCGTGTACTCAACGAAATGAATAGAGCCGCCTCTATTCTTAGAGATGTATTCAACGATACATTTACAGGTATACACGTAGATGACGAAAACATGTACTACCAGGTAAAAGATTACCTGAATGAAATCGCACCTCATAAAGAAAATATAGTAAAACTGTATAAGTCCAACGCTCCAATTTTTGAGAAATTTGGAATCGAAAGACAGATTAAAACTTCCTTTGGAAGAACCGCATCTATGCAAAAAGGTGCCTACTTGGTGATCGAACATACAGAAGCCCTGCATGTTATCGATGTAAATAGCGGAAATCGCTCCAACAAGGCAAAATCGCAAGAAGATACTGCTCTAGAAGTCAATCTATTGGCTGCTACAGAAATCGCAAGACAATTGCGATTGAGGGATATGGGAGGAATTATCGTAGTCGATTTTATCGATATGACTAATCCCAAAAACAGAAACAACCTTTTTGCCCATCTCAAAGAAGAGATGAAAGACGATCGGGCAAAACACAAAATTCTTCCACCAAGTAAATTTGGCCTTATACAAATTACGAGACAACGCGTACGTCCAGAAGTAAGTATTAAAACCATGGAACAAAACCCCAATGGTGCAGGAGAGGTAGAAGCTCCTATTGTTTTAATACAAAAAATAAAGACAGATCTGGACAGAATTTTAAAAAGCAATAAAAACAGCAAGGGAATTACGCTAAATATACACCCTTTTATTGCTGCTTATTTAACCAAAGGCATTCCTTCCATTCGTTTCAATTGGTTCCTAGAACACAAGCGATGGATCAAGATTCAGCCTAGAGATGCTTACACATATTTACAATACCGCTTTAAAAACAAAAACGGTAAAAATTTATAAACAAAAAGCTATCCCTTTATCGGGATGGCTTTTTTTGTTTCTGCAAAAAAGTAATACCTAACGCAAAATGCCACCACACGAAAGGATTCGTGCAGGAACCATAGTAGATTTTAAAAGTAAAAAGACAAAGTTCGAGACAAAAATTTGTTTTTTTACGCAAAAGATACCTGGTATTTTATGTTTATATAGCTATATATAAAGAAGAAAAACCAAGCATAGCCTCAGCTACGGTTTCTTTTTATCCCGAATAATATTAGAACTTCGTTATGAGGGTTGAAAGTGCAATAAAAACAAGTGCTTTATTGCTTTCCGCATAGCACCGCTATGGTTAAAGCAAAAAGCAGCGCAGCTTCTTGTTTTTGAAGCAATTTCGAGACAAAATAGATTTTCTAATATTATTTGGGATTTGTTGAAATAGAAAGGATAAAAGGGCTGTTAATTGGGGGGATTTTGAATTAGAAATGGCATAATACTTCTCCCACAAATTAAAGCCATAAAAAATAAAGATTGCTTCTTATACTCCCAAAATCGGTGCAGAATGAAAATTTTCATTAAGGAAAAATGCATGTATCTTTGCCGACCAATGCAGCAGCCAAAAAAAATATATACTGTAGATGAAGCCACACGTAGGTTAGAAAACTTCTGTGCCTATCAGGAGCGTTGCCACGAGGAAGTACAGCGCAAGCTCAAGAGCATGCATATGATTCCTCAAGCTATAGATCATATTATAGCGCATCTTATTCAACATAATTTTCTCAACGAAACTCGTTTTGCAGAGGTGTATGTGCGGAGTAAATTCAACCAAAAACACTGGGGTAAACATCGTTTGAAAAACGAACTCAAACGACGTCAAATATCCGAATACAACATATGCATGGCTCTAAAACAGATTGATGAACCGCAATACTTGGAAAAACTTCGTAGCATCAGCCAACAAAAATGGAGTAGCCTTTCTGCCTCCTACAGCCAGACACAGAAAAAACAAAAGCTTTTTCAATATCTACAGTACAGAGGATGGGAAGCCCATCTTATTTATGCCGAAATACAAAACTTGGGCAATATATAGGTATTACGCCTTTTTGCGTGCCGCTTCGTTTCTTGCAATTTTATGCCCTGGACGTGTCCATTTTGGCTTTTCTCCTAAACTTTGAAATTCCGAATCTTCGGCCTCAACGGTCTGCGGATGCACATGCTTTAAGAACGGCTTCGCGGTCTTTAAACCCAACATCTCAAACATAGCCATATCCTCGTTCACATCTGGGTTGGGAGTGGTAAGCAGTTTATCGCCAGCAAAAATAGAATTTGCACCAGCGAAGAAACACATCGCCTGCCCTTCTCTGCTCATACTTGTTCTCCCCGCAGATAAACGAACCTGTGTTTCGGGCATTACAATACGTGTAGTTGCTACCATACGTATCATTTCCCAGATTGGCACTTCTTCCTGATCTTCCATAGGAGTACCATCTACCGAAACTAGTGCATTAATTGGTACCGACTCGGGCTGTGGATCCAAGGTAGATAAAGCGACTAACATACCTGCACGATCTTCAATAGCTTCCCCCATACCTATAATACCACCACTACAAACGGTAACATTGGTTTTGCGCACATTGGCAATGGTTTCTATGCGGTCTTCGTACCCGCGAGTAGAAATTACCTCTTTATAATATTCTTCGGAAGTATCGAGATTGTGATTATAAGCATATAAGCCCGCTTCCGCTAGTCTTTTTGCCTGATTCTCGGTAAGCATCCCCAAGGTACAACAAACCTCCATATCTAGCTTATTAATGGTACGTACCATCTCCAAAACCTGATCGAACTCTGGACCATCTTTTACATTTCGCCAAGAAGCTCCCATGCAAACACGTGAACTTCCTCCAGCTTTTGCCCGAAGTGCTTGCGCTTTTACTTGCTGTACACCCATAAGATCGTTGCCCTCAATATCGGTATGGTATCTTGCCGCCTGTGGACAATAGCCACAGTCTTCTGGACAGCCACCAGTTTTTATAGAAACTAGCGTACTTATTTGCACCGTATTAGGATCGTGCTGTTCTCTATGTACCGTAGCAGCACGATACAGCAAGTCCATAAACGGCATATTGTATATTTCGAGTATTTCTTCTTTGGTCCAATTGTGTCGTATTCTTCCCATGATTTAGCTGACTTTTTGAAGTTGTAAAATTACAAAAAGCCACACTAATACGCCCCCTTTTACTACAGCATTTTAACAACATATTTCATTATAAAAATCTATTTTCCCAAATACCATGTGGTCACAAAATTGTAAGTCAGTTATAGCTTATTCTAAAACTGTAAAATAACCTAGGAAGCTACCATCGCTTCAAATTTTTGCTTGGCCATTGCATCCGAAATAAATACCACAATATCCCCCTCTTCAAAAACAAAATTCTCTCCTGGCTTTTTGTACAGTTCCCCGCCTCTGTTTACCCCAAGCAATATGATCTCATATTTTGTCTTCACCTCTATATATGAGGTCAAAAACGGTTTTCCTTTTATACTACAGCCAGAATGCACTATATATTCCCACATATCAAAACCCACTTCGCTGATAGAAGTGGTGATGATCTCTTCTGCAAAACAGGCAGCATTTGGCTCAAAAATATAATTGGCTACAAACTTTGAAAGTATCTCGTTTTTAGGCACGACATGTTGTACCCCTATATAAGTAAAGGACGATTTGAGTTCCAAATTGTTGATCGCCACCACACAATTGAGGGTTTCGAACTTCTTTTTGAGCCCAATCGTATACACCAAAGTTTCGGTATCTTTGCTGAAATTGATATACACACATTTGGAATCGTCTATATTCGCCTTAGTGAAATTGGAAAGATTGGAGAAGTCCGAAAACAACACAAAACAGTCTTTTTTGTCGTACAAATCATAAATAAGATCTATGTCGTTTTCCTGATCGGTTATAACTGCTATTTTTTCTCCTGCGTTTATAATTTGGTCCGCAATGAGCTTGGAGAAACTATCCCATCCGATAACCACACAATGATTTTTCATTTTTGTTCCAAAATTTCCTAATTTCTTATTTCTTCTATATGCGGTAAGACGCAAACTCAATTGGGTAAGTAAAAAACCCAAAATACCCAGACTACCGAGCACAAATAAAAAGCCAATAACTCGCCCCCAAAATGTTAAGGGAAAAAAATCGCCATAGCCAACTGTGGTAAGGGTTACCACAGAATACCAATAGGCATCGGCCAAATTTTTGATATTGGCTGACTCAAAATCGGATTCTACCCGAAAAAGTAACCACACCATTACATTGTACAAGATAACTGCCAATAAAACTCTATATACCTGCTTGGATGTTATCATTTTCTAATAATTTTCGAAAAACTTCCTTTTTAGACGCATTACAACTGCTGAGCTCCACATAAGATTTACCAGCCAACGGAAAACTGTGAATCGCCAAATGACTTTCTGCCAATAGCCAAAAACAAGTATAGCCCTCTTGTTCAAAATGATGTTCATCAAATGCAACCACACAAAATCCAGATTGAGACAAGAGCTGCCCCCCCAAAGATCGAAGCTTATCCGGATCGGTAATCGCCACCCAAGCTTTATAACTATATATAGCCGCATCCACCTTCTTATACCCTACATTTCTTTGTTTCATAATCAGTAAAGTTCCCAATTTCCTTCTAAATAATAACGATGCAAAACCGGATCATGTATTTTATTTATTGCCACACTATCTGTTCTTTCAAAAATAATATGCTTCCCGAAAGACGTCAGCAATTGCATGCTCTCTGTCTGCAACCACTTGGTTTCTATGCCTTCAAATTTTAGTTGCTGCGCTTTTCGTTTGAGTTGCTCCTTATCTATTGGTGTTTTACTCCCCAATATCCAGCCCCACTGCCCCATCGACAGTATCTGATTGTGCATAGCTAGAGTTGTAAACCCCGCTGATGCCATAGTTTTCTCTATACATCTATACGCCCTGGTAGCATAATACGGACTCCCAGCTTGGGTGATAATCATGCCATTTTTACGCAGCTTTCTCTTACATATATTATAAAATTCATAACTGTACATTCTCCCGAGCTCGACACTTCTTGGATCGGGCAAATCCACAATTATAATATCATAAAATCGACTCCTTTCCTCTTCCAAAAAACGATAAGCGTCTTGGTGAAACAACTGCAGTTTTTTGCTATGCATACTTCCTTTATTTAGGGAAGCCAACATTTGGTTCTCCTTTCCCAATTGGGTCATCGCTGGATCTAAATCCACCAAATCGACCTGTGAGATCGTAGAATATTTCAACAATTCTCTTACCGCACAGCCATCTCCTCCTCCAAGCACCAGCACACGCTGCGGCATGGGATGCAACTGCATGATCGGATGCACCAAAGGCTCATGATACATTACCTCATCTATAGAACAAAACTGCAAATTGCCATTGAGATACAACCAAAAATCATCCTTCCATTGGGTCATCACTATTTTTTGATATTTGGATTGCTCGGCAAATACCACTTTATCTTTGTATTTGGATTGCTCTCCCCATTGAATAATCGGATTGGAAAAATACAAGCCAAGAATCAAAAATAAAACACCCGCACCTAACAACGATTGCAGTTTTATATTCTCCCCAGATGGCAAATAGCTACGAAATCGAAAAAACACGAGTATCGCCACTCCCAAATTGACAAAGCCCAACACAAAAGGGGTATAGGTAAGCCCCAATATTGGCAAGCCCACAAAAGCAAAAAACATTCCTCCAAGCAAGCTGCCATAATAGTCTTTCTCTAGTATAGCGGATACATTGGTAGTTAAATCTTCATAGGTCTCATTGATGCGCATTACCAATGGAATTTCCAATCCGATAAGCAAACCCAGCAACATACTGAGACCGTATATAAGCAAGCCATAATAGGCCGATACCGCAGCCATGCTGTAGACCATCAAAGAAGAAAAAGCCACCAACATCGATAAGAACAACTCCAACAATAGAAAGTACCAAACCAAATGACGAGGAATATACTTGCTCAATCTACTTCCCAATCCCATGCAAAAAAGCATGAGAGAAACGATCATCGTCCATTGCAATACCGCATTTCCTATAAAGTAAGTCGCCAGAGTAGATAAAATATATTCAGCCACTATACCCGAAAAGCCAGTGGCAAATATCGCCGCCTTCAGTACCGATGAATCTTTTTTCAAAGCCATACTACCATATCCAGCTTATCCAAACAGCTGCCGCTATATAACTAAACACTTCTATTAAAGAAGCGCCAATATTGGGATGTTCCTGATGCACGATCTCGTCGGTAAGTTTTTTGCCAGGCACCAAAAACCAATCTGTTATATATCGAATAATCGGAAGCCCAATAAGTACCGCTATCAAATAATACAAATAAATCCACATAGTCTCTTCCCAACTGTGAAATGGAAAACTAAGTGCGTGCATCAACACTATGCCTACAGCCACAAGTACCCCTGCAAAACTGACTCCAGCTGCTATATTATCTCTTTCTATTTCATGATGCAAGTCATAATCGAGCCATTTGGAATATAATTTCGTCGCCAAAACCAAGCCTATCATTCCCAATACCCAATAGCCCACAAAAGTTATCAATCCTTCTTCTAGACTTTGAGACTCTCCTACCAAAGCACCAAAAAGCAGCAAGGCCGTAGCCATATATACCGCAAATTCGATAATACCTGTTCCTAGGTTCCGATCTATCAGAATTTCCTTTTTGAGATCAAACTTTGGCAATATCAATCGATTGGACAAATACACTGCTAGATGCAAAAACAGCATTCCAAGCAATCCATACACTCCTATATGCAACAAATCTACCCAAAAACCAGCTGTGTCCCCTAGCAAAACCCCTCCACTTATAATGAGTATCCCAACAAAATACCCCACATAAGAAAAAGCATAAGCCACATTGTCCTGCTCAAATAACAATATAGCGGTTTGTTTTTTATAATGTATAAGCTTATATACGAGCTTAGACAGCAAAAAGAGCAACAATACTGCCAACAAGTATCCAAAGGTATGCAACAGATTCTCCCCTTCCAGTATTTCTTTCAATATATCCATAATTATTGTTATTTACCAAACCCACCACTTCTAGATCTCGAAGAGGAAGTAGAACTATATCTAGATCCGCTCCTACTGGTTTTGGTATTTGAAGAATTCGTTTTGTTTTTGGCGTAGCTCCTGCTAGAATTATATCCTCTAGATCGCATTTGACCCGCGCTACGGCTGACCTTGTTTCGAACTTGAGATTTAAAGCTCTTATCTCTGCCCTGCCAACTATTGCCTCTATTGGCTTTGTGCCCAGTGCCATATTTATTCTCTTTCCCATAGTAAGAACGTCGATTGCGATAGTTGTCTCTATAATCATTATAATCGTTTCTTCCATAGCGCCAGGAAGGCCCATAAAACATATCCGAAAGAAATCGATAACGACCATAAAACACCCAAAACGAACCAGAACTGCCCGAATGCCAACTCCCATACTGACGATTGCCAACATAATGACTATAGCCCGCAGGCTCGCTTTCTCGGCTCAATTTACCATCTACTTTAGACAAAATAGTCATCCCCAAGTCTTCTATATGCTCTTCAAATTCTAAAGCAGTAACCTCCTGCATCGGCATATCCACTACTTTCACATCGGATTTGCCAGATATGGAGTCTTGTTTTTGAGCCTCCGTTAATGTTGCTGCTTTTTGCGGCAACAACACCCGATACTTATGATAGTATTTATCTTCTGCTTCCTTATAGTCCATATCGGCCAATATTACACTATAATTTGGCACGTCTACGTATTGTACAATTAATTTGTCTATGGGAGATTTTTGATACTTTGGCTTACTAGAACCCCCACAGCCGATCAACAGCAATCCCAGCACACATGCAATCCAAACTTTAATCTTCATCATAAATAGGTAAAATGTTCGAGATTTCTTTTTCTTTTATTATTCTTCCACGGCTGAGCTCAAAATTGGCATCTTCCCATTGATCAATATCAAATACCAATTCTTCTTCAGCATCCATATAACTGTAAGACACCAATTCTTCCCAATCTTCATTTTCTACATTGCGATAATAGCCTGCTGCTGTCTCTCTCAAATAGTACAACACCCCTTCGTATACAATCTCTTTGGGAGCAGTACCCGTCTCCAATTTTTCTATATAATCAGCATCCAACTTGCGGTACTTCACATCTTCGGTAAGGCGCAATTGCAGACCCTCGTCCTCCTCTATGTGTAAATAGCGTAATTTGTCTCCCGAACGAATACTAAACTCTCTGGTAAAATAATTGTCCCCCCAATCATATTCCGCCATTTTGACAACTTGCCATGTTTCCAAATCGTAATCTAGCAAATACCCTTTTTCCAAATGAATGACTCGTATATCTAAGGGATCAAAATGAGACTCCTGCGCCTCTTGATTTTTCTTTTTGAAAAATGAAAACATATGTTTTATAACTTTTTTGTATTTATCATGCTATTGTATTCTATTCAAACAGGAACTATATTGCAAATTATATATTATTATTTTAAAATAAAAGAATTTACGCACAAATCATATGGTTTTGCAAAATTGCATCGAAATCGTTCTTCTATATATAAAAAACCTTCATAAAGAGAGCTTTACAACCGTTCCATAAGCCAATATTTCGCTAGTACCATCCATTACCATAGAAGTGGTCATTCTTACATTTACCACGGCATCGCCACCCATTCGCTGGGCATCAGCCACCAAACGCTGCATGGTCTGTTCTCTAGACTGTGCTAATAACTTGGTGTACTCACTTATTTCGCCACCTACTAAATTTTTTAAACCCGCGAAAATATCTCTACCCAAATGTCTTGCTCTTACAGCATTGCCTTTGGCAATACCTACAATTTCTATTACTTCCCTTCCTGGAACTGTTTCTGTTGTAGTTACTATCATGCTATTCGTTTTTTGATGTTTACTTTTTTAATCCTTTTCGCAATGCCTCTTCTATGCCTTCTAAGTTATCTCCAAACTGCATTAATTGCGCTAATAATTGCCCCATGTTGTTTTTGTTCCCTAAGCCTTTTAATTTGTTATTCCGAACAAATGTTTCTTTTATGGTTTCCCAACGTGCTTTTTCTTCTTGATCCAATAAAGCTGCTAGTTCTTTATACTTAAGCAAATTGGCTTCTGCCGCAGTAGTTAAGGTTTGTGACTCATTGGTATAATGGGCCTGCAATAGTACCTCCAACTCCTTTTCATTCATGATCGGTACTACTTTGGCAACTAACTTGTTCATGTCTCTATACGATCCTTGTAGCTTAAATGGTGGCTCTGTTCTATCGGCATCGTCCATAGCAGCCGATTTAATATATTGCTTGTTTACTTTCATAACCCTATCGCGTATACGCAATACTTTTTCCAGCACGGATATATAATCGTCTAGTTCTTGCTTGCCATAATTGCCTTGTAAATCTACACCTTCTCTGCTGCCACTTGCAGCAATTTCTATACAGGCATACACATCGTCGAAAGATTTGCTGCTAAGCGCATGTAATACCGGATTGGAAGTAAGCGCATTTTCTATCAAACTCAAGGCAAATAAGTCCCCCGTTTCTCCAATCACATCTCCCAAATTATAAATATCTGCTCGGTTGGCCAACATATCGGGTATCTGAAACTTCTCACCACTTTCGGTATACGGATTACCAGCCATAATTACACAGAATTTCTTGCTTTTTAAATCGTAGGTTTTTGACACCCCTTTGTACACTCCTTCTATCTTTCTTGTACCATCCGCCAACGATATAAATTTTTGCAGGAATTCTGGATTACAATGCTGTATATCATCCAAATACAACATCACATTATTTCCCATCTCTAAAGCCAAATTTAGTTTTTTTAGCTCTTCTCTAGCCGCTGCATTATTGGCTGCCATAGGATCTACAGAAGTAACTTCGTGTCCGATAGCTGGCCCATTTATCTTCATAAAGACCAATCCCAATCGACTAGCCAAGTATTCCATTAAGGTAGTTTTTCCATAACCCGGTGGCGACACCAACAACAACATCCCCATTCTATCGGTTCGCTTACTATCTCCAACACTCCCCAGTTGCTTCGCCAAATTATCTCCAAACAAGGGCAAATATACTTGGTCTATAAGCTTGTTTCTTACGAAAGATGACAATACTCTTGGCTGAAATTCCTCCAAGCGCAAGGCCTTTTTTTCTGCTTCTGTGCATTGGTGTTTTACCGCTTTGAATTCCTCATAAGCAGGAACCTCTTGCCCAGTATATTTCGAGAGTTGTTTTAAAAATTGATGGTAGTGAAACGCAAAAACACCGTCTTGCAAACTATCATGTGCACCTAACATGCCTTCCAAATTTTCGAAAGATTGCTCTGCAATACTACTAAATGGCAATTCGGAAAAAACGGTTAATACCACCATCTCCAAAACATATTCCACCGCCTTTGGCTTTAAAGCCGATACATAAGCAGACATCCACTGATGCGCGATGCCCCATTGGGCTGCTTTGGTCTTTGCCACTTCCATGGTATGCTGAAAACTTCCAAATGATTGTTGCTTTTTGAGGTGTTTTTCAAACTGCTCTAAAAGCGCCATTCCCTCGTGACTGCAATGAAAACCATTTTCGGATTTTTGTTCGGCATACAAATAGGCCGCCAATTGCTCTGCTTCCAATTCCTGCCCTATTTCTTCTAGCCAAGTACCTATTTCTATAGATAAATCTCCGAGCACCAATTTGTACTCCTTACTGGCAGCAAAAACTTCTTCAACGGCTGCTGCAGCTTGTAATCGCTGCTCCCATTGGGCACGGCTTTCTGATTCCATATCATTCCAAAAATAAATGGCATAGGCTCTAGTAGCCGCAGTATATCGCAACAAACCCAAGTCGTGATCTTTTTGCACCAATACCTGTACTATTTTTGCAGCATCTACATCGTGTACTCCTTTTACGTAGCCCTCGGTATAGCGTTTGCTACTAAACTCTTGCACTATGCTTAACAAATCGGTCTCGGATGCAGTGCGCAAGCTATCTCTATCATAAGCCTTAAAAACCAGATAAGCCAAATATGCCGCACGATATATGGTTTGATTTTCCGAAACCAATTCCTGATCCCAATAGGCTTTGCTTTCCAACAACACTTTATCGGTAATAGGTTCATAAAAATCGGTGCCGCTTAAATGATAAAATAGTCCTTGATCTTTATAAACAATGGTAAGATCTAATTGCTGACGATTTACTCCAAACTGATGGTTTCCCAACCGAATGATGTCTTGCCCATCAACAAATAAATCTTTTTTATCTTTTAACTGACGAACCGCTTCTTCTTTGGCTGTTTTTAGTTGGGTCTCCAGCATCTCTGCCTTACCGCCATCGCCCAAATCAAATAATTGTTGCACTATATCTCGCAACTTATTTATCATGAGGTCTGCTGCAAAATACCCGTTTATTTCTGTAGCATCGGCTAAAGAAAGTGCTTTAGTTTTTACCCCTTTTAGAATGCGTTTACCTGCACTTTCCAAGGCTGCTGCCTTCTTATTTCGCGCTTCAACGATGCTGTTTTTTCGCGCCTCAAAGGCATTGTACACTTCTTCGCGCTTTTCCATCACCTTTTCGATAAAGGCTTCAAAATCGGCAAACTTTCCTTCTAATTCTTCTAACTGAATAGCTATTTTGTTTCGCAATTCTTCTGTTTTCTCCGGCGTATCCGCTATATCGAGATAGTTAATAATGCTTTGATCTATTAGTTTAATTTGGGCTGCAAATTCCGCTTCCGCTTCCGACGCCCCCAAATCTTTTATAATATTCTTTAGCTTTGCTTTTAACTGGTTGATGGTTGCAAAAATGAGCGAGATATTATCGATGATTGTAGTGGCATGAGAACTGTCTTCTATATCTAAATTAGACACGATATCGATCAGCATTTCCAAATCTTCCACTATCTGATGCACTTCTTCCTCTAGGGCTTTAGCAGCCACCACTTTTTTAATACCCGCAACCAACGCTTCTTTTTCTGCAACTCTTTCATGATAGGGTTGTAATGCTTTTTTGTCTAACAAGAATTGTACACAACGATGTGAAATAGTTTCTGTATGCGCTACGATCTCTTCTTCTAACTCCTTTATAAAGGTTTTAGACACATAACGCACTTCTGCCAAACCTATCAACTCTCCGCGCAGCGAACGCAACTGACTCAAAGCCTGCACAAAATCATCTATAGAGCGAAATGAAGTACTTTTTATTTTTCCAAATAGGGCATCCGACTTCTTTTGGATATCTCTGGTGCTCTTGGCTGCTATTTTGCGCAACTGCACCACTTTTTCAAATTCGTCTATGGCTGCATTGGCCGCATCGTTTATAGCTTGCAAAGGCACGGATAGATCTTGCGTTTCCGCTTCTCGTATCCAATAATAGCTATCTAGTATATCTAAGGATTGACGAGAAATATCGTCGTATAACCCATCGTAATTGTCTTGTTTATTAAGTAGGGTAATAAGTGCTTGAGACTCGGCCATGGCCTTTACAATATCTTTATTCCCGATTTTAAACAAGAGACTCTCCTTATGCGCTTCAGAAACTATGGTATTCTTTGAAAATGGCGTTTGCCAAATCTGAATCACATGATGCCTGGTTTGTTCGTCTTCTGTTTTGAAATAACAAAAAGAACCATCATCCAACAAGGTAAATCCGTTGCAAATAATTGGTGTTTTTACCTCTTGCTCAATAACATTGTATGCCATAAGCACATACAAGCCTTTATTACTATTAAAAAAAACATAGAAAAAGTCTTCTCCATTGGGAGACACAATTTTTTCTTGAAATTTTAAATCGATAATGCCATGATCGAATTGCTTGTAAGCCCCCGATTGCAAATAATACCCATTGGGAAAAACGACTCCCTGATCGTCTGGCAACAATACTGCAGCATTAGACAAACTAGGGATTTTTTTAACTTCTTGTATTTTATGATTATAGGCAAAGTAACGAGCCTTCTCCTGATACGGTTTGATCTCCATCAAAATCAAATTCCCCAAATCTGCAAAACGATAGGCACCATCATCCAAAGTCTGATCGGTATACTCCACCTGCTCGCTATACACGCCTTTTCCGTCTTCGGTATTGTCTTCAATTTTGATGGTCAAATCTCCGCCTACAGTTTCTACAAATACCTTGTCTGCGATAGCAATATGCGGATGGGTGCCGTACCGATGCATATCTCTAGTGACTTCCTTCCAACGGAAATCATATTGACTTGGGAAACGATATTCCTGCTCACTTCTATTGTCTATATAAACAAGTGTATCGTCTTTTATGAGCCATTTAAAAGTTTTAATGTCCGTTGGATTTTCACTCAGCTGAAACACCATATGCAAATAGTTACCCATGATGGCAAACTTGGCAAAAATGGTATTGCGATAGTATTTGTAAAGATTGGTGAAATCGCTTATAAACACCGAATCCTCCAGCATCTGCAGCGACTGGACCACAAAATGATCGCCATCGTAGGTATACACCCCAAATACATCCGACAACTGTATGCTAGTTCGCAAACCAAAATGTACATTGTACCCAAAAATACAGTAGTCTCCTATGGTAACGATATCTTGGGCAATACAGCTATTCTCTGTATTAATACGATTATTGGCAATTAGCTTGGTCTCAACGCTACCAAAAACAGCGGCTCGGCTCTGATTGAGCTGCTGCAAGCGTTTTTGTAAATCTGCCTTATGTTTTTGTAAACGCCCTTGAATCAACTCGTAGGTGCCGCTTTCGAGTTGTGTATCTGGAATATGTTGTTGTTTTTCTCCCATGAAGTATCCTTACATGATTTTATGTAGTGGCTGCTATGCAGCAGAACAAACAAGTAGGTTTGTTTTAAGAATAGATGTGCGGCTGTTTGCCGCACATCTTATTGTATTACTTAAGCTTTTTATCGCTTATACCGAGTCCGTTCGCCAAATTCAGCAAATTGCTAAATAGGTTGTTCTCCTCTGTATCTGTAGTTTTTTGCTTCAGATCCATCAGCAGATTTGCAATACTTAGGTTTTTAATGTCTTCGGAAGAAATCCCGTATTTATCGGCAAATTCTTTCACCTTCATCATTAGATTTCCCTTTACATCTTCGCTACCTAGTATGGCATCTTTAACTTCCTGTATATTCTCCGAATGGTTTACCAGTCTATCAAATCCTTTCGATTTGGTAATCTGACCCATAATCTGCTCAAAGAACATGGTTTCTCCACCTACTATATCGATATTGGCTGCCTTCAGCGCTTCTGCGATTACATTGGCTTGGGCATCGGCTATATCTTTCTGGATGTTGATTTCTGCTAAGTCTACCTGTAACTCCTTCTCTAAACGCAACTTGAACTCTTCGTGTTCTTTTCCAACGCCATCGAGTTTCTTCATTGCTTCTGCTTTCTCTTCGATACCTGCTGCATCGGCTAGGGCTTTTTCTTTAATCACTTCTGCTTCGGCCATTCCTTCTTTCTTAATGGCTGCTGCTTTTGCTTCGATACCTGCTGCCTCTGCTTTGGCTTTCTTTTCAATAATTAAAGCTTCCACCACACCTTGTCTTTCCTCTGCATCTGCTTTGGCATGCATTACTTGCGCCTCAGACAAACCAACTGTAGCTTCTTCTTTGGCGGTAGCCTCTGCTAATATCTTTCTGGCTTCTGCCTCTTTTTCACTTGCTTGCTTCTTGGCCAAAGCTTCTATATTAATTTCTTCTGCCTCTTGCTTGGCTGCTTCTTTTTGTGCTTCGGCCGCCTTTATGGTTTTAATTAATTCTTCTTCTGCCAGAGCTTCTGCATTGGTAATGGTAACTTGCTTATTACGATCGGCAGTTTTAAATGCTTCTATATCCTTCATGTTTTCCTGCTCTTCCACTACACCTTTCTCTAACATCACCCGATCCCGAATCACATCTTGGATATTCTTCTTTTCTACCTCTACTACCTTCTCTTTTTCAATTTGAGCAAGAGTAACGATACGCTCTCTTTCGGTAGCCTCCAACGCCCGATCTTTTTCTACTCTTTCGGTCTCCACCGCATCGGTACGTTCTTTGTTTTTGGCTGCCACTATTACCTGACGTTGCTTATTCTCTTCTGCAACTTGCAATTTCTCTTCCGTTGCGATACGGGCAGTCTCCGACTTTAATCGTTCTTCTTCTGCGACTTTTAAGGTTTCTGCTCCTTCACGAGATTTAATATTGGCAATCTCTCGCTTTTGCTGCTCTTCTTTTTCTGCCAATTGTTTGTCTAATTCCAAAATAGCTTCCCGCGCTTCTACATCTTGCTTGCGAATTACCTTTTCTTCATCTCTTTTAATGAGATTCGACTTCATATTTTGAGCAGCAGTAAGCTCGGTAATTTTCTTAATCCCTTCTGCATCGAGTATATTGTCTGGCTTAAGGTAACTTACTGGAGTTTGTTCGAGATAATCGATGGCACAATCTTCTAAAGTGTACCCATTGAGGTCTGTTCCGATGATATCGACGATTTCATCGCGAAATTCTCTTCTTGCTTCGTAGAGTTCGGTAAACTCGAATTTTTTACCAACTGTTTTTAAGGCTTCTGAAAATTTGGCTTCAAACAACTCTTCTAATGTAGAGATATGCGAAGCACGCTCGCAACCAATTGTTTGCGCCACCTTCTTTATAAATTCCACCTCATTGTTCACCCGCACAAAGAAGGCAACTTTGATATCGGCACGCATATTGTCTTTACACACAAGACCATCCCCTTCCAAACGCTCAATTTGGATTTTTTTAACGGAGATGTCCATGATTTCCACCTTGTGAAAAACAGGGATCACATACAACCCTTTATCTGTAGCCACTTTGGTTCCCTTAAATCCGGTACGCACCAAAGCTTTTCCTTGGGGAACCTTTTTGTAAAACATTGCCACAATGGCAAAGTACACGATAACTAAGAACAGAATTAAACCAATTCCCATTCCTATCAATTGTAATAAACTATCTGACATAATATATTTTAATTTTGGTATTTTTTAGCATAATAAAAAGTCTTATCTGGGGATTGTTCTATAATTAAAATTTTATCTCTATACGCAATAGCTTCTCCTTTCCAGGCTTTTATATTGATAGCTAAAGGCGTTTCCGCTGCTTTTACTTCGGCAGAACCCAATTTGTTTTCTTTTATATTGGAAAGAGAAACCCCCTCTCTACCCACTATATCTATTGGAAGATCGCCATCAGCATTGAGATTTTTGAAAAAACCCTTAAACGGAGTGGTAAACATTTTGGTAAGGATTAGAGATGGAATTATACCCGCAATCATAAGGATAAACCCAAAACTATTATCGGTACTTCCTGTAAGCACGGTAGCTATAGCCGTTCCTATCCACCAGATAAATATCCAACTCGTAAATGTAAACATAAAGGGCAAACCAATAAAATTGAAATACACCAACACCACTTGCCACCATTTTAGATTTTTTCTGCGATTTGGAATAACATCCTCTTTGTTGACTTCGGCATTTGCCACATCCTCGAAGTCCATATTCCCACCTTCTATATTGGCATCCATGTCTACATCCATGTCCACATCTACATCTACGTCGAAATCGAGACCCGAAAACATGGTTATTATCCAATAGAGAATCAAGACTAAGGACAAGATGGTAAGCGTAATGTTTACCTTCGAAAACAGTATGTCTATTAAATTTTCCAAGACATTACTCCTCTTTATCTAATCCCAATTGTTCTTTTAGCTTAGCCAATTCTTCATCGGCTTGCACATCGCTGGTGTCTATAACCTTGTCTATTTCTTCGTCTAAACTTTTGGAGGTATTGGCTATATCGCCATAGGCCTCTGCCAAGGCTTCCTCTTGTGCTACCTTGTCCTTCATACGCTCCAACATAGATACCGTAGAAGACCCATCGATTTCGGCCATCTGCTTATTGAGATTCTTGGTGGCTTTCGACACCTTTACTCTTGCCTTTAGGGTTTTCAACTCACTTTCCCATTTGGAAATATTCTGCTTGATTTCCCCTATGTTCTGCTCTAATTGTGTTACAGAATCGCCAAATTTCTCCGAATTGGCTTGGGCTTCTCCAGCATGCTTTTGGTTTTGCTCCTTTTTCACCAAGGCTTCTTTGGCCAAGCGATCTGCCTCGGATGCGTCTATCCCACCACTCTGGGCTTTTTTGAGAATGAGCATCGCCTTTTGCTGATAATCCTTTGCCTTCTCGGTATACATTTCCATTTCGTTTTTGGCACGTATTGCCATTGCCTTTACTTGTGCCAATGCTTCTAAGCTCTTTTCCAAATCCGCCTTCATATCTCGAATACCCTGCTCTGTCATTTTTATAGGATCCTCTATATTATCGATAGCCGAATGTGCTTCTGCTTGCCCAATCTTAAATAGTCTTTTAAAAAAATTCATAATACTACTGTTTTGAAAATTTAATAATTTGTTCTGAATACTCACTCAACAGCAAGGCTAAAGAATTTAAGGATCCTTCTATTTCATTGAGATCCAAATTCTCCAACTGCAAAGTGTCTCTAAATATCACGCGCTTTCCACTTTCATCCAATACAAAAGCACCATGAACCATATCTCGATTCTTTTGCAATAAATTCTTATACACCCCTTCTGTTGGATGCTGTATATCAAACAAATGCTGCTCCATAAGGAGTATAGGGAATGCCACTCCAATGATCAGGTTCTTTATTCCCTCCGTCTCTTTACTGATCATCAGTATACCGTCTTCTGCATTCTCGTGCTGGATGTCTACCTGCATCTGAAGCAAAAATTCTTTAACAAGTTTGTAATGGTCGTTCATGTAACTTTAAATTCTATATTTTCTATTATTATTATTTTTCAACTTAAAATTAAATAAAATTCACCACCAAACTCAACACAAATTGAATTATTTCGTAAATAAGGTAAATCATTTTATATTCATCGTTTTTGGTTATTTGCTAAACACTTTAGCACTAGTCTAGTTTTTGTGCAAAAAATTCTAGTATTTCTGTTGTTTTCTATTTATATTAGCCAATATTGCGCATGATAACTAATTTTATTAGCGTAAATGTACAAATAATTTTGATAATTGCAAATAATATTAGCAAATAATGTCGTATTTCGGAAAGAACATTAAAAAAATCCGCTCTGTTAAAGGGCTTAGCCAACAGGCATTCGCCGAGCTATTTGACTTGAAGCGCGGTACTTTAGGGGCATATGAGGAAGGTAGAAGTGAGCCAAAAATAGAAACAATTATAAAAATTGCTAAATATTTTAGCATAAAAATTGACCATTTGCTTACAGAAGACATCACCGTAAACGAATTGTTGAAATTTAAAACGGATTTATCCAATTATGCCAAAAAAGCAAATGCACCTATCTTGGCACAGATACCCTGTATTACAGAATCTAATCAACAGGATTACCTACTACAATATAGAGAGGATAGCTTTGTAGAAGAATTGCCCGCCATTCAATTACCCCTCAACCCTACAAAAAACTTCAGAGCATATACGGTTACCGGACTAGAAATGACCAACAAAGACAAAGGTTTCTACCCCAAAGATATCGTTGTGGGAGAAAAAGTCCCCCCCAATGTGATCAAAAAACTCAACAATGGCACCCTTGTATTTGCCCTGGTAGAGGACAAGATTATCTTTAGAAGGTTTTATGGCAGTGGTAACAATGTTACACTTAGAGCAGACCACAAAAATATAGAAGACACCTCCTTCAAATCTGCAGACATCAAAGAACTATGGCGGGTGCGCTATGTATTCTGCAGACGTATTCCAGAATTTGGAACCGACTATGACAACAAATTACAGTTTATAGAACAAGAACTTCTAAAAATCAAAGAAAAACTAGATCACTAATCGCTTCCCTATAGTTTTTTTAAAAAGAAAAACTTTTCTTCCAGAAGTATCGGATGCTATCTGGCACCCAAAACAACATCCGAAAAAGGAATGTATCATTGGCTAACCGCCTATTTTAAACCTCCATTGCAATAAAAACATTTTCGCAAAATAGGTACTAAACTAAGTTTTAATCAAAAACTTTGGATTTCGTACAAAAATATTCAAAACACCATCTACCTCATATCCAAAAAACCAAAAGACAACCAATTCCATATTATTTAACGTGAGTTCGATATAACTTACGCACACAGTTTATATTGATTTTCTCAGGCTAGGCGTGGCTTTGAAGGGCTATTTATAGCTCGAAAAGATCACAACGACGCATAAGGAAAGACAAAATGAATCTATAGAAAGCCTTATAAAGTGCTTTCTTTTTAGCATAATAAGTTTTTTCTTAGTTTATTTAACGTTTTTTCGTATATTTAGATCATCCTTCCTCTTCTAGCGCAAACAAAACAGACGGAGTATTAACTAAAATGAAGGAAATGAAAAAGCAACTATTATTGACTATGGCTATAGCCTTTAGCATGCTTGCATATGCACAAAAAACCACCATTAGCGGCACAGTAACTGACACCAACAACCAACCACTTCCCACCATTACGGTACTCGAAAAAGGAACCACCAATGGAGTCGTAACTGATTTTGATGGATATTACAGCATTAGCGTACCACATACCGCTACTCTGGTATTTAGCGCCATGGGATACGAAAGTCAAGAATTGACTATTCCTAAGGGACAAACTGTATTAAACGTAACCCTATTAGATGGAACTGTACAATTAGATGAAATTCAACTTGTAGGATCGCGTAGCCCCAAAAGAACAGCTACCGACACCCCTGTTGCGGTAGATATTATAGATGTGGCCGACATGAGCACCCAAGCAGGTAGCATAGAAATCAACAATATTTTGCAATATGTTGCTCCTTCGTTCAACGCCAACAAACAGTCTGGCTCCGATGGCGCAGATCATATAGACCCAGCTAGCCTACGTGGATTGGGACCCGATCAAACGCTGGTACTCATCAATGGTAAAAGAAGACATAGTTCTTCGCTCATAAATGTATTTGGTACCAGAGGAAGAGGAAACTCCGGTACCGACCTCAACACCATTCCCGCCTCAGCCATCAAACGCATAGAAATACTTAGAGATGGTGCAGCAGCGCAATATGGCTCCGATGCTATTGCTGGTGTTATTAATATCGTTCTAAAAGACAATGTAGAAGAAGTCAGCGGCTTGATAAGCTACGGAGCCTATAGCACCAATGCCGAAGGCACATTTCCTCTCGGCACACCCAATACCGATGGCAATCGTCTCCACACCTCCAAAGACGGAAACGCCTTAGCAGAAGACCAAAATTTCGATGGAGGCTCTTTAAAACTTGGGGTTAATTACGGCTTAAAATTAAAAGAAGAAGGCTTTGCCAATTTTAGCCTAGAATATCTAGACAAAAACAAAACCCTTCGCCCTAGTTATGATTTTCGACGTGGCTTTGGAGAGGCCGCACTAAATGGGATCAACTTATTTGTAAATAGCAAGTTCCCTCTCAACTCAAGTATGGATATTTACGCTTTTGGTGGTTATAACCACAGAAACACCGATGCCTATGCTTTTACTAGAAACGATGGAGAAAGAGTGGTAACCGCAATTTTCCCCAATGGTTTCACTCCGAGAATCACCTCCAAAGTTACCGACTACTCCGCCTCTGTTGGACTGCGCAAAGAGACCGAAAGCGGATGGAAAATGGACCTCAACAATACCCTCGGAAGAAATCGTATGCATTACACCATCAAAGGTACACTCAACGCCTCTTTAGACACCAATTCCCCAACTACTTTTGATGCCGGCGGACATAGCTTACTACAAAATACAACAGGAATAGATGTTTCCAAATACATGAAAGACGTTTTGGTAGGTTTCAACCTAGCCATGGGTGCCGAATACCGCATAGAAAAATATCAGATTTTTGCAGGAGAAGCTGGCTCCTATGCTACTTTTGACACCAACGGAAATATCATTACCAACCCCGCCGTACAGCTAGCCCCCACAGATCCAATTAGCGGCAATGCAAGACCAGGGGCCTCTCAGGGGTTTCCTGGCTTTAGCCCTGCAAATGAGATAGACGAAACACGATCCAATTTTTCTATTTATGTAGATGGAGAATTAGATGTTACCGAACGCTTTCTTATAGTCGCAGCAGCGCGATTTGAAAATTATTCTGATTTTGGTAACACCCTAAACGGAAAACTTGCGGCGCGCATAAAGACTTCCAACAACTTCAATCTACGTGCTTCTGTCAGTTCTGGATTTAGAGCACCTTCTTTGGTGCAGATATACTACAATCTAAGATTTACAGATTTTCAAGGAGGCCTAGCATCAGAAACCTTATTAGCTGCAAATAATACAGCAATTACCAAAGCATTTGGCATAGGCGAATTAAAAGAGGAAACTGCTCTCAATGGCGCATTGGGTATCACATGGAATATCGGCAATATTACAGCCACTGTAGACAGCTACTATATCGCTATCAAAGACAGAATTGTGCTCACTGGAAATTTCGACGCCAGTAGCCTAAATCTCAATGTAAATGAAGCCCAATTTTTTGCCAATGGAGTGGACACCCATACACTTGGTGTAGACATGGTTTTCTCTTGGCAAAAACAATTCGACAACTATCGCCTTAGTGCAAACTTCATCGGAAACATCAACAGCATGAAAATCAAAGAGATACACAATAAAAATTTGAACAAAGAAACCTTTTTTGGCCAAAGAGAACGCGCCTTTTTATTGGCTTCTGCACCAGATCATAAGTTTGCGTTCCATATGAATATGAAACACGATCGGTTTGGCATTACTGCGGCAATAAACCAATTTAGCAAAGTAAAACTGATCGACTTTGCCAACAATATAGACTATTATAGCCCGAGAACCACCATAGATGCCAATTTGGAAATTCCTATTCAAAAAAACATGAGCATCAGCCTAGGGGGGAACAATCTACTAAACACCTATCCAACTGCTCAAACCGATGGAGAAACCGAATCTGGTGGCTATTGGGACGCGGTTCAAATGGGGTTTGCAGGTGCATTCTATTATGGTAGATTGCAATTCAAATTCTAAAATCGGGTTAGCATACAGAAAAGAGCGACATATTTTTTGTCGCTTTTTTTATGCCCTTTCCAACAATACACTCACTGCATTGCCGCCAAAGCCAACAGCATTTACCAAGATTTGTTGTATTTTAGAAGGAACCTCTTGTTGGAGAAAGGGTACTGGTACAAATTGTTGCCGTTGTAGCATCAAAACAGCAAGCTCTAAACTCAACATTCCAGAAGCTCCAAAAGTATGCCCCAATTGCCACTTATTGGTAGTAACACAAGGTATTTGGTTTCCAAAAACATTCTCAATGGCTTTATATTCAGACACATCTCCTCGAATAGTACCTGGCGCATGCATTACCACAACATCTATAGCATCCTTATCGGTATGCCGTAAAGCCATTTCCATAGATTGCTGAAAACAGTCAGCTTCTTTACTCACAGACACCGCATGAGATAACTGCTCTGTTGCATAGCCAACACCTACTATGTATGCAAGGGCATTGTCTTGTTTTCCAAGTTCCAAACACGCCATAGCTGCACCCTCTCCAAGCACCATGGTATTAGCAGTTTTTTTTAAATCCATGGCCCTACAAGGATAATCATCATCCCGCTTACTATACACCTTTAATGCTTGCATTTGTGCAATGGTAAATGGAGTAAGTGGGGCTTCGCTACCTCCTACTAAAAATTTTTTAGTCATACCAGAACGCAACCAAGCAATACCATTCATTACAGCATGTAGAGCAGTAGAACATGTTATTGAATGGCTTATTTCTGGCCCCTTACTTTGTAGGTCTTGTGCCACCCAGGTAGCTATATTGCCCAAGGTAGTTGTTGGCGAACTCAACAATGCCGTTCTACCGTCTTCTAAAAACTGTTGGTGGTACTTTTCAAATAATGTAGTTGCCCCACGTGAAGAACCCAAATTAATTCCAAAATCATCCCCACTATGCCAACCTGCCTCTTGCACCGCAACACCTGCAGTTATTATCGCCATAATAACCGTTTTATCCAAATTTTTGTATTGAAGATTCTTCTTTAAAAAATCGTGTAACTCACAAGCAACAGTTGCTTCCAAAGATGCCACCCATTGTTTCTGGGTATTCTTATGAATTTTAGTAACACCGCTTTTATAAACCTCCCATATTACTTCTCTATCTCCTCCTAAAGCGGATATACTATGTAAACCTGTAATGGCTATTGGTTGCTCCATATCTCTTTTTCGAAAAGTGCAAATTTCCGTATTTTCTGAAGGATAAAAAACCTCTAAGTCATAAATATTGTTATTTTCCTTCATCTAAAAAAAACATTCTCAATAAACATATTTTTTATATCTTTCCGATAAAAGATATGTTCTATGGAAGAAAGAAGACAAAAAAGCTGGTTTTCTCGCAATTGGCCTTGGGTGGTTCCGCTAGGGGGCTGTCTAACCATGATTATAATCATCATCGTTTTTGCTGGCTCCCTAATCTTCGGAATTTCCACAGCTATTGAAAACAGCACTCCCTTTGATGACGCACTTAGTCGTGCAAAAGACAATCCTGCCATTATTGAATATTTTGGCGACGATTTAAAAACAAATGGTATTTTTCAGGGAAGTTTCAATTTTAAAAATGATGAAGGTGATGTTAATCTAAGTGTACCTATAAAGGGAACTAAAAGATCGGGGAGAATGGAGGTTAAAGGCACCAAAACAGATGGTGTTTGGCAATATGAAATTTTACAACTTATTGCTGATGATGATTCCGAAATATTTGATCTTAGCGATAGCAATAACGAGTTAGCGCGCTAAATAGCTTTAGTGGTTTAAAACAATTTCTAAAGCCGATTCAATGCTATTATAAATTTGCTGCATTTCTTCTTTTCCTATGGTATAAGGAGCCAAGATATAAATGGTGTTTCCCAGCGGACGCAAAAATACTTCTTGCGACATAAAATAATCGAATAACTTATCGCGTAGATTGCCATAACGAGACATTTCTTGTTGGAGATCCAAGGCAAATATCACTCCCATTACTCTGGTACACGCTACTTTTGGGTGTTGCCCAATTTTCTGCGCAAATGCCAAATGCCCTTGATGTATTTCCCTTATTTGCTGTTGTATATATTGCGTTTGCAATAGTTCTATTCCAGCCAAAGCTGCTGTGCATGCCAAAGGATTGGCGGAATAGGTATGGCCATGAAAAAACCCTTTTACAATACTATCACTCAAAAAAGCTGTATAAACTTCCTCCGAACAAGAGGTCAAAGCCATAGGTAACAAACCAGCTGTAAGCGCCTTGCTCATACACATAATATCTGGCTTGGTTTGTACAAAATCAGATGCAAAGTTTTTGCCTGTTTTTCCAAATCCTGTCATTACCTCATCTGCAATACACAAAACTTCATACGATTTGCATTTTTGAAGTATCGCCTCCAATGCTTGTGGAGCATACATGCGCATAGCAGCAGCTCCTTGCACCAAAGGTTCATATACAAATGCTGCAACTTCATTGGTTTCTAACAGAAATTCTAATTGCTGCAACACCGCTTCCATATTAGTAGATGTAGGGGTTGGTATTCGCTTCACCTCTAAAAAGAATTTTTCAAACGGCCCGTTATAAACCGACAAACCCGAAACACTCATCGCCCCAAAGGTGTCTCCATGAAATCCGTCTTCAAAAGCGATGAGCACTTGCCTTTTCTCTCCTCGATTGTGGTAATATTGCAAGGCCATTTTTATGGCAACATCCACACTAGTGGAACCATTATCAGAGAAAAATATTTTTTGCTGATTGCTTGGCAAAATCCTCATCAAGGCTTCGGACAACTTCACGGCTGGTTCATGGGTAAATCCTGCAAAAACCACCTGATCCAATTTTTGCATTTGTGCTGCCACTTTCGCGGTAATTTCCGGATTGCAATGACCAAACATACAAGTATACCAAGACGCTATACCATCTAAGTACTTTTTTCCTTGGGTATCATACAACCATACCCCAGATGCTTTTGCTATAGGCAAGGTATCTGGTTTTAATTGATGTTGTGTTAACGGATGCCACAAATGCTTTTTATCTCGCTCTTGTAAATTCATACGCTATTTATTCTGTAGCCATTTTAATAATTCTTCCTGCCACATATCTGCATACGCTGCTACCACTCTCTCATTTACAAAAGGCTCCTCGTCCAATCTGCCTATAACCGAATAATCAAATCGGTCTTGTATGGCTTGTTCTGTGGTAGGATGCGCTACTCCATTAAAAACAATTCCCACATCCAATCCTTTTTCTTTGAGATAAGTCAAGCTTAATAAACTGTGATTTATACTCCCCAAATAATGCCGAGAAACCACAACTACTTTGTCTTCTTGGGTAAGCATATCTGCCATAGTTTCTGTATCATTGATAGGTACCAACAATCCGCCAGCTCCTTCTACAACCATAAAAGCATTCTCGCTTTTTGGTTGCCGTATATTTTGCAGCTTCACCTCTACCCCATCGATAGCAGCAGCTGCATGCGGGCTCATAGGTGTGTTTAGAGCAAAAGCATTTGGATGGAAAACAGTGCTTTCATGAAGCACCCAATCTCTTACTTTATCTGTATCACTATAATGAAGATCTCCTGCCTGAATTGGCTTCCAATAATCTGCTTTTAAAGCTTGGGTAATAATTGCCGCTACGACTGTTTTTCCAACTTCCGTACCGATACCCGTAATAAAAATTCGTTGCATTAAAATATGGTATTACACGCCTGACAATGGTATTTTGTCTTCTGAAAGAACGGGAACAAAAGTACCCAAATATTCTTGGAATCTGGTAAGGCGGTAAGTACTTTTTTAGATTGGCATTTGGGACAAATTTTAGGTCGCCCTTTATGATCTGTAGCATAGGTTCGAAACTCACTGTAGATTCTCATAGCGCGCTCCCAATCTTTGGTAAACACTTTTAACTTCACCCCACCTATAGCCTGACTCACCAAAGGGTCCGAATCTATGGTGCGTTCGTCCATCATAAGAATAGGAATGCCTTCAGCTTCCAATTTAGTTCGGGCCAATTGTGCTTCAGTGGAATATTCAAAAGAATCTAACAACCGGTACTTTCCGGGGACGCTTGTTGCCATAGTTGTATCTTTTCCTGTAATTTTCGTATTTCAGATTTGCTATTATAACTATGTAAGCAAATCCGCAATCGTTCTTGGCCTACGGAAACCGTAGGAGATAAAATAGGACGCACATCGATCTGATTTTGGTGTAAATACAAGGCCAATGCTTTCACCCGATCATTCCCTGGAATGACACAAGCTTGTATTGCAGAATTACTCGGAATAAACAAGGAAACCAAACCCATTTGCCCCATTTCGTGCTTAAAATACAAAATATTTTTGAATAAAACTTTGGTTTGCAATCCGCTCAATAGCTTTTCATAAGCTAGTTTAATAGTCATTGCACTGTGCATACTAATAGCAGTGGTATAAATAAAGCTTCTGGAAAAATTAATCATATAGGTACGCAATGCACGACTTCCCAATACCGCAGCACCATGACAACCCAAAGCCTTACCGTAGGTAACTATGCTAGCAAAAACATCTGTTTGCAATTGCAAATCATATACCCATCCTCTACCAGAAGGACTCACCCCCAATCCGTGTGCCTCATCCACTACAAGCAAGGCTCCAAATTCTTTACACAAAGCCACCATAGCTGGTAAATCTGGCTGATCTCCATCCATAGAAAAAACAGATTCGGTGTACACATAAATCGTATCTGCCTGAGACGAAAATCGAGTCAATAATTCTTTTAAGGACTCCAAACAATTATGTGCAAATTTATATGCCTTTGCTCGACCCAACTGTATGCCGTCTCTAATAGATGCATGACAAAAAGAATCGTACAAAACCACATCTCCTCTTTGAAACACAGCCTGACAAAACCCTATATTGGCCGTATAACCCGAATTGAAAAGTAAAGCCGCATCCATCTTATGTACATTGGCAATTTGCGATTCTAGCTTTTCTACAAATTCTGTGTTTCCAGTAAGCAAACGAGAACCCCCAGATCCGTTATGCAACATACCCTCTCGCCTCAAAGCCACATGCACTTGATCAAATAATGCTGCATCTTTTGCAAAACCCAAATAATCGTTTGAAGCAAAATCCACCTTGCTATCTTGAAGCTGCAAAACTCTCAGGGATTGGTTGTCTTTCCGATCTTCTAATTTTTGCAATAACTTCCTTGGAAACTTCATAAAACAAATATATCAAGTTTTTAACTGTTGGAATTAATAAAATGTAATCATATCTAATAAAATTATTGTTTAATTTATATTTATTGTTGTTTATCAATGATTATTGTATATTGCACGACATAAATTTCTGCTTTATGAAGACCAGAATCTTATTTAAAACACTAATCGATATTTTGTTTTTCTTACAAATTATTGCACTCCTAAGCGCCGTATTTATTGTGCCTTTAGGTATGGTAAATATCAATATGTACGATTTACCAATAAACCAATGGAATGCTTTTCATTGGTTATTGTTTCTAGGTTCTGTTATCTGCTTTTTTAGTTTTACTTTGGGGCTTTACTTTTTACGCAAATTAGGACGGGCAATGCTTTCCAGAAGACCTTTTACCCTAACGGTAGTAAAGATTTTAAAAAAATGTGGTGCTTATTTTATGGTTTCTGGCGCACTACTTTTATTGCTCCACTTTTTGGCTTGGTTTGCCCAGCAAGTATACCAAAAAACCACAAAAATTGAACTGATTTATGACACCAACATGGTAATTCCTTTTTTTCTATTAATTATTGGTTTATTCTTTAGAATACAGAGCAACAACATCTTAGAAGCAAGAATGTATAAAGAAGATAGCACTCTAACCATTTAACTTATGCCAATAATAGTTAACCTTGATGTGATGCTTGCCAAACGTAAAATGAAAAGCAAAGAATTGGCAGAAATTATTGGAATTACTACGACTAACCTGTCCATTTTAAAATCTGGCCGAGCAAAAGCCATTAGGTTTACTACCCTAGAAGCCATTTGCAAAGCCTTAAATTGTGAACCAGGAGATCTTTTAGAATATGTTCCTTAGGAGACTAAGACCATTTCTAGTTTAAAATCACCCCAATGAATAGCCCTTTTTTCCTTTCTATTTCAACAAATCCCGAATTACGCATTAGAAAATCTATTACGTATGGAATTATACCATTTCTAGTTTAAAACCGCACCCAATTCATTGCTTTTTTCAGCAAATAAGCTGTTTTGATGAAAGATTTTTCTTAACTTGAGAAAAATTTGTATAAGTCCTCGACTTAAAACTCTGAATTTGGCACAACTATTGTGGCACTTATAGACCAACCAATTAGAACACTATGAAAGGATATTTTTTCCGCCATCTATTGCTGTTTTGTGCGCTCATATGCATACAACTAGCTTCAGCCAAAGACCCAAAAAACTCACCATATAAAAGCCCCAGATTAATTGAAGTTACATCTGGCCTTCCCACCAATATTTTTTCTTTCGTTAAACACCAACAGTATTTGTATTTCGACAATCTAAATGGTATTTCGCGCATCAACACCAAAAACACACCAGCCATACCCGAAACCGTTGTAGCAGATGCCATGGCACCACTTTCTTTTGCTTTTCTACAAAAACAACTCTATTTCACTTCCTTTCTCGAAAAAAACAGCTTGTTTCGATACCAAAAAATAGAAGACAAACATCGGTTTTCTAGAATTATATCCGGAAAACTCATCCCTTATGGCTTAGCAGCAGAAGGGAAAACCCTATATATCGGCCTAGAAGACGAAACCACCAAAAAAAGTAAAATCGTTAAACTAATCTTTGAAAATAGAGAAGAACCCCAAATCAAACCCATTATTCCCGATCTCAACTATCCTACCAATATCACCAAATCCAACAACACGCTCTTCTTTACCGAAGCCAACAAAATATTTAAAGTCGACCTAAAAGACACCGACAAACGTCCGCAACTGCTCTATACTGTTGCCAATCTTTCCGACAAAACCCCTTGGCCAATAAAGAGTATCGCTGTACACAACAATCACCTCTATTATAGCAATAACGAAAAAGGAACTATATGTCGAATCGACTGGCGTGCAAATAACAAAAATCACGAGGTGTTCATCAGCAACCTCAGCCTTCCAACTGCCTTGTCGGTAATCGAAAACCACCTTTTTATTGCCCTAAACGACAAAATTGTAAAAACTTCTTTGGAAAACAGCAATCCCTAGTATGCCAATTTTCCATACTGCTTTATAGGCTTCCCTAAATGGGAATTGTTATATTTGATCAAATCCCTTAAAGTCAAAGTATGCGTTTATCTTTTATATTGTTTTTTATACCCTGTTTGCTTTTTGCGCAACCAAAAACCAAATACATCATTAGCTTTGATCAAGCGGTGCATCATATTGCAAATATAGAAGCCCATTTTTACCCCAACACCCATGGAGATTTTTTGTTACGCATGAGCCGTAGTTCGCCCGGAAGATACGCCATACACGAATTCGCCAAAAATGTACACCAAGTACAAGCCTTTGACCAAAATGGAAAACCACTCCGCATCGAAAGACCAGATCCTTATTCTTGGAAAATAAAAAACCAAAAAGGCCAAGTAAAAATAAAATATGCACTCTTTGCCAATAGAGGAGATGGTACCTATAGCCAAATAAACAACTCCCATGCGCACCTCAATATGCCAGCAACCTTTATGTACGCCCCAAGCTTAGAAAACCATCCCATGGAAGTAAGCTTTATACCCAGAACAGATCTGGGCTGGAAAATAGCCACCCAATTACCAAAAGTAAAGGGGAAAACGATTACCTACTATGCTCCCAATTTACAGTATTTTATGGATAGCCCTACTGAGCTAAGCAATCATCATGTACGCAGTTTTGAAGTGGCTTCTAACGGTAAAAGCTACCAAATAAAATTTGTACTACACGATCCTGACGCTAGTGATGCGCATTTTGACACTTTTTTTGAAAAAGTAAAAAAAGTAGTTCTTGCACAAAAAGAAGTCTTCGGCGAGCTTCCAGATTTTGATTATGGTACTTATCAATTTTTAGCCTGCTACACCCCTAATGCTAGTGGCGATGGCATGGAACACCGAAACTCCACCATACTCACTACCACCCGTAGCTTGGCCGCCAATGGCATAGAACAAAATATCGGAACCGTTTCTCATGAGTTTTTCCACGCTTGGAATGTAGAACGCCTGCGCCCACAAAACTTAGAACCTTTCGATTTTGAAAAAGCCAATATGAGCGACGCCCTTTGGTTTGCAGAAGGTTTTACTTCCTATTACACCAATCTTATCTTGTGCCGTGCCGGTATACTAGATCCCGATCGCTATATCGCCCAACTCTCTGGAGCACTCAACTATGTGTGGAACTCGCCATCTCTAGAATATAGAAACCCTATACAAATGAGCCAACTTGCTCCTTTCAAAGACGCAGCAGTATACATAGATCAAGCCAATTGGAACAATAGCTTTGTCTCTTATTATTCCTATGGTAGCGTACTGGGATTGGCTCTAGACCTGATGCTACGTGAAAAAAACCTCAGCCTAGATGGCTATATGAAAGAACTTTGGAATAGCTATGGAAAAACAGAAAAACCATACAAACTACAAAATCTGCAAAACACCTTAGAAAACTATGCAGGAAAAACTTTTGGCACCCAATTCTTTAAAAATTATATCTACGACAGCAAAATGCCCAACTACAAACACCTTTTTGCCTTACATGGCGTAGATTTTCATCAACCACATGCCAATATTGCTTTTGTAGGCGGCACTATAGAAAACAATATTGTAACCCAAGCACCGCTGTCCAACCAAGCATTGTATAAAGCTGGAATCACCAAGGGAGACCAAATTATAAAACTAGGGAATGCAAGCCTGTCCAACGACCAAAATTTTGGTTCCATACTGCTTAGATACCAACCTGGAGAAAACATCCCCATAGTATATCGTAGAAATGGCGAACAATTCCAAACCAAAATAAGAATACAAGGAAATCCAAAATACCAAACGCATAAAGCAAAAGATGCCTCCCCTGCTGCGATAACAAAACAACAGGCATGGCTACAACTATAACATACACCAGAACAAAGACAAAGGAAGATTTGCAACAAATTCTCGAATTACAAAAAACAAATCTTCCCGACAAATCAAAAATAAAAACGCAACAAAAGGAAGGCTTCGTTACCGTGAAACATCAGCTAGGAGACCTACAGCTAATGCACCAGCGTTGTCCGCATTTTGTAGCAAAACACCAAAATAATATCATCGCATACGCATTGAGCATGCATCCCGATTTTCGAAACCAAATCGAAATATTGCAACCCATGTTTGACCAAATAGAACTTTTTCACCCCAAAGAAGATTATATGGTGATGGGACAAATATGCATAAACCAAGCTTATAGGAAACAAGGCATTTTCCGAAAACTATACCAGCATATGTGCCGAGAATTACAAGAAGACTATTGCTATATCATCACCGAAATCGATGAAAAAAACCAACGCTCCTTGCAGGCACATCTCGCTATAGGTTTTGAAAACATACACCAATTCCTACACCAAAACACCCAATGGATCTTGGTTCGCTTAGCTACTGAAATCTAAACACGTTTTGATAGTCATCAATTTCCAAATAAAACTCCTCCTCTGGCTCAAATGCCATAAAACTCACCACATAGACTTTCTCGTCTCCAGGCATATTGCTATTGTATAATCCATGATGCTGATTGAGTGTCCAAGTACGATACGCACCCATAAATCCGTGGTTGTATTCGTCTACATCTTCCTCATTACCCCATTTTTTTCCGTTGTCATCCGAACCATATATTTTCACCAACATATTGATAAATTCCAAAATCTTCGAAATATCGTATTCCCGTCGAGTAAAAAACCGAACCTTTGTGGAAGTTTGCATTGCCGGATCTATACCCTCTCCTTCCTGACGAATATCTAACTTATTGAAAAAACCAAACAAACGCTGGGTCAAGTAAATCCCAAAAATAACCGTAGAATCATCTTGCTCAGAATAATAAGGATGTAGATTCTCCGCATCCGCTAGCACTTCTGGTATATCAAAATGCAATACATCCAATATGGTGCCATTGGTTCTAGGTGAGTAGTCTACCTCTGGCCCGTAACTAGGTATTTCCATCTCAAAAACCGGATCTTCCTCCCAACTCATATTGAGTACTATAGTACGATCGCCATCCTTTAAAAACCAAAAATCGCGTATCTGCGGAGCGTCTTTTTGTGGATGGGATGCAAGCTGATGAAACACCTTATCAAAATCTATAAATGAAATAAATATATCCGATCGGTCTCTTGGTGGACCCAAATAGTCAAAAACCTCCTGAACAAAGACTTTTAATTCTTCCATATCTGGATTTCTCTTTCGAAAAATATACTCCGTATCATGCTCCCCATATGCGATCTCCATATAATCGAATATCCCAAAAAATTTGGTATCGTTTTTATACAACACCTCTTCTAGGTCCAAACTATCATAATAATCATGCTCTTGCACTTTGGTAAATGGCATTCTACGAAAATTCTCCATCTCCAAACCCAAAGACTCCAAGGGCGAATGGTATTGCTCTATATAAGACTTCATAAAGGATGTAATAGATAATGGTAGTATATTTGGATTGGGATCGCTCATATCGATTTTAATCTTTAAATAATCACTCTATAAAGGGCAAAGTACAAAAATTTAGCTTATAATTTAACCCAAACCTCCAAAAAAATAAAGCAAAACCCACTAAAAATTAACATTTTATAAGCATTAAGCTCTAAAAACCCAAAGATTAATTTATTCTAAAAAAAAAGTGAATTGCCTGCACCCTGCTCAGACAAAAATACCCTTTTACACCCCGTGCACCATATTTGCTAAATAGAAATATTTCAGACATTGCCCACCTCTAGGCCAAGAAAACAGCAAAAAAAAAGGCTGTCTGATAAAGACAACCTCTTCTATATAACTAAGATTTTTAAACGCTAGTCCGCAAGAACAATTATTTTATTGTCCTTCATCTCAATGGTACCAGATGCAATTTGTAATACCGTTTCTCCTGCCTCTTGGTTGAATTTGCTCTCAAACGCTTCTTCGATTTGGATATCGCCTTTTATTTTCACCTTGCCCGCTCCCAATATAGAAACGATAGGCGCGTGGTTGTTCAACATCTGAAACGAACCATTTACTCCTGGCACACTTACAGCTGCAACTTCTCCGCTAAACAAGGTAGCTTCTGGTGATACAATTTCTAAATACATATATAATTCGTATTGCGTCTTGAGTTTTGAATTTTGAGATAGCTATACCTACCTAACCCATCACTCAAAATTGGTTTATGCTTCTGCTAACATTTTTTCTCCAGCTTCGATTGCCTCTTCAATAGTACCTTTGAGGTTGAAAGCTGCTTCAGGAAGGTGATCCAAATCCCCATCCATGATCATATTAAAACCTTTAATAGTTTCTTTGATATCTACCAATACTCCAGGAATACCAGTAAATTGCTCTGCTACGTGGAATGGCTGAGACAAGAAACGTTGCACACGACGTGCACGACCTACTGCCAATTTATCGTCCTCAGACAATTCTTCCATACCAAGTATAGCAATAATATCTTGTAATTCTTTATAACGTTGCAACAACTCTTTTACACGTTGTGCACAATCATAATGATCGTTTCCTAAAATCTCTGGAGTTAGAATTCTAGAAGTAGAATCTAACGGATCTACCGCTGGATAAATACCAAGCTCTGCAATCTTACGAGACAATACCGTAGTAGCATCCAAGTGGGCAAAAGTTGTTGCCGGTGCCGGATCCGTAAGGTCATCCGCAGGCACATATACCGCCTGTACAGAGGTAATAGATCCCTTCTTGGTAGAAGTAATACGCTCCTGCATCGCACCCATCTCTGTTGCCAAAGTTGGCTGGTAACCTACCGCAGAAGGCATACGACCTAGAAGTGCAGATACCTCAGAACCTGCCTGTGTAAAACGGAAAATATTATCTACAAAGAATAATACATCTTTCCCTTGTCCATCTCCTGCTCCATCACGGAAGTACTCCGCTACAGTAAGACCCGACAATGCCACACGTGCACGTGCTCCTGGTGGCTCATTCATCTGACCGAAAACAAAAGTAGCCTTAGACTCCTTCATCGCTTCCTTATCTACCTTAGACAAATCCCATCCGCCTTCTTCCATAGAATGCAAGAAATCGTCTCCATATTTTATAATTCCAGATTCCAACATCTCGCGCAACAAGTCATTCCCCTCACGTGTACGTTCTCCTACGCCCGCAAATACAGAAAGACCACCGTGCCCTTTTGCAATGTTGTTAATCAATTCCTGAATCAATACTGTTTTCCCTACACCAGCACCACCAAAGAGTCCAATCTTTCCTCCTTTGGCATATGGCTCTATAAGGTCAATAACTTTAATACCTGTAAACAATACTTCCGTAGAAGTGGATAAATCCTCAAATTTTGGCGCCTCACGGTGAATTGGTAAGCCGTTATCACCAGTTTTTGGCAATTCCTCCATGCCATCAATGGCATCCCCAATTACATTAAATAAACGTCCGTAAACATTTTCTCCAATTGGCATCTGAATCGCATTTCCTGTAGCAACAACCTCTACACCACGACTCAAGCCATCTGTAGAATCCATCGACATAGAGCGCACTGTATTCTCACCAATATGAGACTGCACCTCAAGCACCAACTTGGCTCCGTTTACCTCTACCTCTAGAGAATCGTATATTTTTGGAAGTTCCGAACCGGCCTCAAATTCCACATCTACTACCGGACCAATGATTTGAGCAACTTTACCTGTAATTTTTGACATTACTTAGTTATTTTAATTAATTTTTGACACCACTTCCAGCTGTGGCGATTTCTGGGCGCAAAGATATACTTTTCTAATTTAATAAGAAACAGATTTATGCGGATTTTTAAGCATTCGTTTATTTCTCTTACAAATGCATCCTGTATGCTTTATTTCAGCCTAAAAATTGAAGCTTTTTACTACAAAATCACATCGGGCGCTACCCCCCTTTGACTCCCTATATGTCTTCCTTCTCATTTCTCCGCAAAAAAAAAGCCTTCCTCCTACTTTAAAAAAACCTGATGGCCACGGGGGGTCGGGCCATCCGCTTGTAGTTTTTGCGCCTAGGATAGCGGCGCTAGCAGTTCGTGGGCTCCCTCTAGGTCGCCTCCGCCAGCAAGCTTCGCTATATCCTAGGTGCAAAAAGCTATCGCTACTACCCCTAGCGCGAGTTGATGCAATGTAACAATTAATCAATGAAGCAATTTGATGATCCGAAAACACGAAAATGTGTAAATTTAGAATCAAAAAATGTGTATATTCGGTCACACTAACACATACCAACCAACATGTTTAAAAAAATACTCCTTGGCATTTTAGCAATAATACTAATCCTCCTTGCTATAATTGCTTTCAAAACCTCTAGCTACCAATCCAAACAAATGCAAACCGAAGCGGTAGAACTGGTACACGTCAATTCTGGCTATGCAGAACGGCTAGCAAAAGCCATCTCCTACAAAACCATCTCCTACACAGACAAAGAAGCAGACACCCTAGTCTATAGAGACTTCCTCCAATTTATGGAAGAAACCTATCCGCTTGTAGATAGCTTGCTGGAAAAAACCACCATCAACGAGTTTAGCTTGGTCTACAAATGGCCTGGCACCGACCCAAGCCTCAAACCGGTTCTCCTTATGGCACATAGCGACGTGGTTCCCATCGAAAAAGCTACCCTCAATAAATGGGAAATGGATCCGTTTTCTGGTACTATCAAAGATGGCTATATATTCGGCAGAGGCACCATGGACGACAAAGGCAATGGCCTCGCCATCATGGAAGCCATCACCCTACACCTCCAAAAAGGATTCCAGCCCAAACGAACCTTGTACTTTAGCTTTGGACACGACGAAGAAGTAGGTGGACCCAATGGGGCAGCCAATGTGGCTGCGCACTTTAAAAAACAAAATATACAATTCGAATATGTACTAGATGAAGGTGGCGTCTTTATGGAGAAAGGTTTTTTTCCTGGCATAAACCAACCCGCCGCACTTATCGGAATTGCAGAAAAAGGCTATGTTAGCCTCCGTTTTACCGCCAAGGTAGAAGAAGCTGGCCATTCGTCTATGCCACCAAAAGAAACCGCCATTGGCATACTGGCAGATGCCATTCAAAAAATAGAGGAAAATCCGTTTCCAGCACACCTCAATAAAGTAACCGAGCAAATGTTTGCTTACCTCGGACCAGAAATGGCTATGCCCAGCAAAGCTATTTTTGCCAACCAATGGTTGTTCAAATCCACCATAGTAGGCATTCTAGCAGATAGCCCTACTTCCAACGCTATGGTGCGCACTACAGTAGCTCCTACCATCTTACAGAGTGGTGTAAAAGACAATGTATTGCCAACCGAAGCTACACTTATCGCCAATTTCCGATTGATACCAGGTGACACAGGGGATGGGGTAATTGCTTACCTCAAAGAAAGCGTCAACGATCCGAGAGTAACTATAGAGCCTATGTCCAAAAGAGCGGTAAACAATCCCTCGCCCATCTCCCCTGTAGATAGCAAGGCTTTTGCTTGTCTACAAAAAACAGTGGGGCAAGTCGCACCCGATCGCTTAGTCGCGCCTTTACTCCTAGTAGCAGGAACCGATTGCAAACACTTTGTAGATCTGTCCGAAAACATCTATCGTACCAATCCTATAGCTATGAAAAAATCCGACATTCCTCGCATACACGGCATCAACGAAAGGGTTCCTGTAAAAGCATACGAAGGCGCTATTCAGTTTTTCTACCAGCTTATCGCCAACAACAATACAGAACTATAGGTACGATAAATAGCCTAACAAAAAAATACTGCCTCTCACAGGCGGTATTTTTTTTAAGATAAAACCATCTTATTTTTTTGGCTGCAATACCAAAACCACTTTGTTAAAATCCGCTGCCGCATTGATTACTTTTCTATATGCCTGAAAATCTTTTAAAGCAATCTTGTTTTGCGCATAAAACTCATCCGCATCTATCTCCAAGGTATTGCCTTGCAAACGATAATCCGAAACAAAAGAAAATACCCTTTTTCCGCCTATACGATGTTCGCGCTTTATGCGGATGTCTTCTACATTGGCAATAGTATAGCCCTTGGGAATTTCTAGCACTATCTTTCGCTCATACATTCTTTCAAATTCGCTTTCGTATGGCAATTTTCTCTCCTTTTCTTGATACATCTGCTGTTGCTCTCCTATGAGCTCTCCCAATTTAAACAAATAGTTGTTGCCCGCCTTTTCGGTAAGTGCTTCTGTTTCCAATTCCAATTTAAAAATCAAGGGGTTTTTCCCCACATCGCCCACCGTAGTATACAGCATTTCACTACGAATTACTTCTGCTTCTTCTTGTACATTCTTAGCTATATAATCGAGGAGTTCCTCTCGCTCTTCCTCACTACTCATATGCAAATAGGGTTGGTAATACATCGCATAATAACCCGACCACTCTCTGGTATAGCTTATGGTGTTTATTCCCAAGTCCTCCGCATCAAATTGGATCCGCATCTGCATATTGTCCTTGCTTTTGGAGGCAGGAACGGCATCTATATGCTTTACATGGGCTACAGCCGAACGGTACGATCCTATAGCAACTTCTTCTATATACAAGCCGTTGCAATCGGTCAAATATGCGGGTGGGTACCCATATCTCGTATCTGCATCATCGGGAGACAAATAGCTGTGATAGCTTGGAAAATAAAGCAAAAAATCGTTTAGAAAATTATGGGCCTCAAAATTTTTGTCCAGCACCATATTGCGACGATCAGAGGTAAGAACTATCTGGTGCTCCATCCCCAACTTTGTAAGTAAGGCAACATACAAACGTACCATCCCTCTCGAATTGGCTGCCTTGGTCTCGAGCACCTTTTCTAAACTTATCGCCCCTTGTTCGTGCGTCAAAAAATTGGTTTTCAATTCCTGATCTATCGCACGGATCCTATCTTCTCCCTGGGCCTGTCTAGCTCCCGAGCGATCGAGTATTGCGTCCAATTTTTGAGAGAGCGCCTCACTAACTTCCCTATAGTAAAACGCATAGAGGTTTTGCGCCACTTCATTGTAACCAGAAATATCGTCTACCCCATTGTAATTGTTGTTGTGCAATTTGTACAATAATTGTGGTCTCATTGCCAAATAAGGGGCTTGTGGTTCGTCTTCAAAACTAGGTATGTCATACGCACGTAGCTTCCAATGGGCTGTTTTTTCGCCTATGGTGTCTTTTTCGAAAATGATATCCGAATGATACGTTTTCAATGCAAATTCTAAATGAACAGGACTGTACAAATCAAACCGCATCTCTTGCTTGGGATTCGATTCTGCCAACCATATGCGACTCCCATTCAAACGAGGCCTGCTTTTCTTTACATAATAATACTCCACTATACTGCCCTTTTCTACTCCTTCAAATGCAAAATAACTATATTGCTGACCACTTTCTTCATCCTTAGCTGTCAACACCTTAGAGCCATCCAGCTCGATTACCCTTCCCTTGGGCTGGATCACTCTAGCCTTGGTCAACAATAATTCCGCCTCCTCTTTTCGCGGGAGATACAATTTGTTGTTGGACTCTATTTCCTCATCGGTGCACAAAACCATGGCTCTATGCATAAGCATATATTCCACCAATTCTCCACCTTCTTCATAGACAAATTGCACCTCTACCTTGTCGTGCAATAGGGTCTTCTCTTTTATTCCTTTTGCTTTTTTTAGTAACTGCTTGGTCGAAGAATCCCAATTAAATTTTTGATACTGCAACTCTTGTGCTTTACCCAAAAAAATCCCCAGCACACCACATATAATCACAAATTGTATTCGCATATTTCTATTTTTTCTTTAACACTATTATTTCTCTATACGCCTTGCTGATCTTTTTCAAACTCCTGCGCTTGGCGTCTAATTCCTCTTTTGAGATTTCTAAAAAATCGAGCGTCAATTCATGGCGATATTTTATAATATTGCCCACCAACTCATATCGAATATTCGCTTGTATCTTGTCGTTATGCTCTTCGAAGTTCTCTGGCAAATAGGATACCGTATACCCTTCTGGTAATTGCAAGTCGTACTCCAACAAATACTGATTTTTGTAGTCTTGTATGTACGCCTTCTTTCGGTCTTTTTTCCAAACCATGGATTTGACCAGCTTATTGAGGTTTAAATTGACATACAACTGATCCCCACTTTTTTTGATATACTTAGCGATGCGAAAACGATGCTTCACAACAAAGGGTTTTTCAAAATCGTATTTGTTGGTTTCTGCGATCTCCTTGGCCAAAAAACTGTTGTTTCCCTTGCGCAACATTTTGTTGTAATAGACCTGCAACTCCTCTTTATTTTGCATGCCCTCCAATTGATAAAACGCATCTACCTTGGGATAGCCTCGCATCTCAAATAATGAAGACCCAACTAAGGCATTTTCTTCAATTTGTATTATAGCTTTTTCTAGAATTCGATTCTGTGCTGCAGCAACTATAGGAACCTTCTCTATTCTATAATTGTCCTTGCCCATGCCTATCAGAGCGTCCTTTCCTTGAATAAAAACGGTAGGTGTAGCGGATGGAAGAAATTTGCCTGTTCCGTCCAAAAAGTACAACACATCCCCATCGGGCACACTCAATATCATATGATTATCTGCCAACGGGCTCGGCATTTCGACATAAGTATACGGCAATTTGCGGGTGCCAATCCAAGTAAGATAGCTTTTTATGCCAGCCAAAGCCAACATCTCTTGGAGTATGCTACTTTTGTCTTTGCAATCCCCATACTTTTTACGAAATATGTCATTTGCCTCTCTGGGTATAAATCCTCCTAAGGCATATTCGTATGCAATATACTTTATCTGCTGTTGTACCCATTGGTAGATTGCGTCTATCTTTTGCTGCTTATTTGTTTTTCCTGCTATCAATTGGGCTACCAAAGCTTGCATTTCCACATCGGGCTCGTTCTGATTGATCTGAGCTACCATCCGATAATACCAGTCATACAAACTGTCTACGGAAGCCGAAACCTCAATTTTTTTTCCCTCAAAAACATAAGATGCAATAAGGGGAACGATATGCGGCACATCATAATTAAAGCTAGGACTATTGGGCTCATAATCGTAGGCTTCCTGATTTCGTATTTCCAAAATATATCGCTTCTTGTTGCGACGTATCAAAGAATCCATTACAAAGTCTTTTCCCTCTGTATAAAAATGCTTAAAATCCATTTTCACATCTCCTTTTACCTCTATACTAAGTTTTTTGGAGACTATAGGGGCATAAGACTGAAAATACTGCGTTCTCAAAAACCGAGGATTACGTATCGTTGCCTCATAGGACAATCTGCTCTTGGCCCCTTTTTGTAAATTGGGATAAACAAAACTGGTGGTTTTGCTATCGTCATAAAAAAATTCGTCCAAATTATTCTTCTCTTTATAATCGCTCACCTTTATCTCTTGGTAGCTATCGCCTTTGGGCAAAAAAGTAGCACCCTTGATGTCATTTAACACAAAAAAACTGTTGTGCCCCACACGCTCCTGAGCAAAGGACACTGCTGTATCGTCGAGATAAAGAATATCTTTGTAGCGCTTGACTTTTATTTGAATAGCACCGTTTTTTTGTTGAATTTGCCAATGACTATGATCCTCTAGTATCACAAAATTCGCATCCGGAAACTTCTGCTTATAAGTAGAAACAAGATCTTGAGCCGAGAGGGAATACACTCCCAGCAACAAACCACCTAAAAACCAATTATTGCACCACTTTATACACTTCATCATTGCTAAACCAAAGGGTTGTTTTTACCTTGCCATTCTCATCATAATACACTGTCTTACCACTCAATAAACCAAATTTATACGTCTTTAGCTTCTCTGGTTTCCCATTGGACTGGTACCAAACAAAAGTTCCGTGTTTTTTCCCATGCGCATAATGGCCTTCAAAGCGTAACTTACCATCATCAAAATACTCTTTTTCAAATCCATGCTCATCATTGAAGCGATATTGACTATGCCCCAATAAAACACCATCTATAGAATAGGTCTTATATTCGTTGTGCAATCCACCCTTGTAATATTCTAATTCCCTAGCCAACTGCCCGTTGTGATAAAATGATCGGATTTTGGCAGTTTCGTTTTCTACAGCTATCATGGGCTTTTCCTGCTTATCAGCATCCGCATAGCTATAGCCTATAAGTCGTCCATATTCATAAAATCGTATCAATTGTAAATTTCCGGATCGGTCATAGAAATATCGTTTGCCATGCAATTTGTCGTCTACGACAAAAGATTTGGAACGCAGCGCACCGTTTTCGTAATAAGACAGCCATTCTCCTTCTTCTTTCCCATAACGAAACTTCCTGTCGTTGCGCAATTTGCCATTCGGATGAAAATTTTGATACGTTCCATGCAATTCGTCCAGCACATAGTTGGCCTCTGTTTCCAAATACCCATCCTCAAACCACTGCCATTTCCCTTGCTTGTTTTCCATCAAAAGATCTCCCGCCATTTGTATTTCTCCTCTGTAATCATACGATATATATGGACCATGCCACATAGCGTATTTGGAATCAAATATAGTTTTGGCCTTGGGATGTAAGCCCCCGCTTTGTAATTTTTGATGCGGCTTTAGTTTTTCAAAATCAATTTCATTTATTTTCTTTCCCACCATATCGTAATGCACCTCTTTGAGCAGCCCCCCATTGCGATAGTAGTATTGCTTCATCAAGCTGCCATCTTCTCTATACAAGGTCTCTTCGCCATGCGCATTCCCCCGATGGTAATAGGTTTTCCCCTTTAAAACACCATCTGGATAATACGAAAACCACCAAGCATTTCTATTGCCATCTAAAAATCCTCCTATTTCGTCTATAGCCTTGTTTTTATGATACTGTACATATTTGCCTTGTAAGGTGTCTTGCACATACGCTCCCTCCGATCGCAATGCACCGTTTTTGTAATATGTTTTATACACACCATGCACCATACCTTCTTTGTACATGCCGCGTTCCTCCAATGTTCCTTGATCATCATAATACGACCACTCTCCTATCTTACCCCCTTTTACATCATATAATCCTTCGGTCTTCACTTCTCCATTGGGACCCATGCCTTTATAAAAGAATTCCCCTCCTTTTTTCTTGCCCTCACTCCACCGCTTTCCGTTTTTGTCAAAAAAGACATATGCTATCAACAAGCCCTTGCGATAGGTAAACTCATAATACAAGCTGCCATCCAAGCGATATTCTTTATAAGGACCATGCAATTTGCCTTTTTCATAATAAGAAACCGATTTGGTCTTCGCATTGGGGAAATACTCTTTCCATTCTCCCTCCGCACTACCTGCCACATACTGTCCTTGTTCTTCTAGAGTTCCATCTCCATAGAAAATCTGAAACTGTCCGTCAAATTCCCCCTCTTTGAACCCCACTGTTTCGCGTATTTTTCCATCTGCAAAATAGGTTTTGCGTTGTCCGTGTTTGCGTCCGTTTTTATATGGCATTTCCCTGTATAACTTGCCATGCAAATAGTATTCGCGAAAAACACTAGCTATAGAATCCTTTTCATACACAGCATCGTACAAGACATGCCCGTCTCCTATCAAAAAATTTTCCTTATAATTGCCATGCAACATACCTTTGCGGTATTGCCTATCATACAAGAGTGCACCTGCCTCATTGTAATACAAATAATTACCATCTAGCTTACCATCTACATAGGTGGTTTTTACTTTTGGACGACCACCACGATAAAAAGAGGCAAATTCTCCTACTAGGTCTCCATTGTTGTAGTTCACCGTTTGCTCCACACTACCATCCGGAAAGTACCAAGTCCAAGCACCATGACGTTTCTCTTCCTGCGAAAAACTCCCCTTACTCAACAACAAACCATCCTCGGTATAGAATGTCCATGGACCAACAAAGCTCCCGTTTTTTTTGTATCCTATACCACTCAAATAACCTTCGTCTGTATAATGTGCGCTTCGAACCCTTCCGTCTGCCAGCAATTCCAACTCCCCAAACAAAGTTTCCATTTTGACATAAAAATCATTTACAAAACCAGAAACCTCCTCTTGTTTTTCCTCTATGAACTTCTGATACTTTTCATTGTCAATTTTATAACAAAGGGTATAGGTGAATTTTTCAAAATCCTGTGTCTTTGCGATCCACTGAAAAAGGGGTATAATTTTTTGTTGCAAAAAAGTAGGCTCCTTGCTCTTGTAATCTTGAAGCAGTTGCAGCAAGGCATGATTTTGTTTGGTATAGGCAATATCTATATTGGAAGGCAAGGGATAATCTTTTCTCAGGGCTATTTTTGCGTCCAAAATACGATTGATCCTATCCATTTCTGCATTAGTATCTGGCAAAGACACCTCAGGATCTGCAAGATTTTTGTTTTGTCTAAAACTAATGCGATTATAATACAACACCAATCGTGCAGCCCTTTCATGATCGGGATCGGCTAACAAACCCAAATTATAATACAATAGAGATTGGGCAAACTGTCTGTTTTGATAATAGATGTCTCCCAACAACAAATAGTTGCTTCGATGATACGGATTGCATCGTATCGATTCTTGCAAAGCCAAAACCGCTTGATGCAACTTTTTTTGCGCCCGCAAAACTCTCCCTTTATTGTACCAAAGCAGATAGCTTTTTGGAAAGCCAGACAGCCCTTTTTCTATTTCTGCCATCCCCAAGTCGTATTGCTCGAGAGCAATATGAGCAACCGCCTTATTGATATATATCGACTCTGCTTTTTCTTCACAAAATGCCTTCTCTTTTTCAGAAAACAGTTCTAGGGACTTTTCATACTTGTCTAGCTGCAACAAATAGTACGACCGAGACACCAAAGATGAACAATACAGACTGTCGTTTTTGCTTATATTTTCTAAGGCTTTTATGCCTTTTTCCAATTGATTGTTGTTAAAATAGTAGCCAGCAGAATCATTCCAAAACACACCGTCTAACATAATCTCCCGCTCCTGAGCAAATAAACCCCCAGACAAGAGAAAAACAAATAATATGTAGCATTTTCTCATAAACTCAAAAATAACAATTTTCTATGGTTGTTGAGATTATAATTACAGCTATTTCGACATTTCTTTAAAATACTTTAAATCGCCTACGCCTTTTACCATAGAGGCGAACATATAGTCTTTCAAATACCACATATAAAGCCCTAAGGGAAATAGTTGTTAGCCAACGCCGACCTCAAGACTATTCGAATATGCTTTGTACAAAACTTGTGGAATTCCTTCTATAGATAAAAATTATTTTGGACGCAAAACCAATACCACTTTGTTAAAATCCGCCGCTGCATTGATTACCTTGCGGTAACTATCAAAATGAGCAACAGACACCGTATTCAACTTGTAAAACTCGTCGGCTGTCACCTCTATCTGATCGTCTTCGACTATATAACTCGAGCGAAAAAATAACTGCACCCGCTCGTCTATGCTTTTTTCTTGATGTATATTCAAATCGTCCAAATTGTCTATGGTATAGCCCTTTGGAATTGCAAAGCGTATTTTTCGCTTGTAGTTGCGTTGCATTCCTATTTCCAATGGCAAAACTCTGCTTTTCTTTTCATACATCTCAGACTGCTTGCCTATAAGCTGACCAATTTTAAACAGATAGTTGTTTCCTGCTTTTTCTGTGATGGCCTCCGAACGCAATTTGAAGTTCATTTCAAAAGCTTTTTTACCAAAATCCATGGGATTGCTATTTTGCACAGCCTGCTCGAGTATTTCTATTTCCGGATCGATACGTTGGGCAAAATACTCCCGTAATTCTTTGCGTTCTTTGGCATTGAAATTTTTGTAAAATGGCTGTATAGACATGGCATAGTAACCTGTAAGAGATTGTTGGTACTGAATTTCGCTCACTCCCAAATCCTTTGGATCGAAACGAAGCTCAAACTCCATTTGATCCACATTTTTATCGGCAGTTACCGCTGGCACCTCTTTTACCATTACCCCATCGTTGTGCAAATACAATCCATAAGCTGCAGTTACATATTTGGGAGGATAGCCATATCGTGTATGCGCAAAATTGGGAGATAAATAATTATCAAATTCCGGAAAATACAAAAGTGGCATTTGTATGTAATAGGCAGTTTCAAATTCTGGATCGATCTGTAAATCGGTTCGGTCACAACTAATCACTATATCGCTGGGAATGTCGAGCATCTTGAACAACTGCATATATAGCATTATCATGCCTTGTGTCTTGGCTATTTTGCTTTTTAAAATCCCTTCCAAATCCTCGGCTCCAGCGCCATTTATCAAAAAGTTCTCTTTTATATAATGGTCTATGGCTCGTATCTGATCTTCTTTAGAAAGATGGGCGACTTGGACCGCATCTAGAATCTTTTTGAGCCCCTGCCGCTCTCTTCTTTTTGGCTTGTATGCTTTATAGGACACATCAAAACCATTTTTGAGCTGATCATAGCCCTGAAAACCACCAAAGCCATCTTCTTCTTTGAACGTATACATAATATACATACGGTACACATCGTATGCAGACAGCGATTCTCTCTGTAAAGCAGGAATGGTATCCGCAGTAGCACGCCAGGTTCTAAAGTCTTTCATCCTCCCTCTTACCGTTCTGCTTTTTTTTTCAAATTTCATTTCTGGAGCCTGGTTGTAGCTTCTAAATCTAGGCATATACCCACTGGGCATAATGACTTCAAAACTAAAATTGTAAACAGGATAAGGTCTTTGGGCAAACACCCTTCCTCCCAAAAAAGTATCTTCCCCTTTCTCCACAAAATAGTACTCTATGATACTTCCTTTTTTTAAGCCCTCAAAAGCAAAATACCGGTATCCTTTACCACTTTCTTCATTTTTGGACTGCAATACTTTGGACTGGTCCAATTCTAGGATACTTCCATCCGGAGCAATGGCTCGAGCTTTGGTTACCAAAAGCCTTTCTTCTCTTCCCTGAGGCAAATACACCTTGTTGTATTTTTCGATATTCTCATCTGTATGCAACACCAATACCCTATGGCGCAATTTGTAGGTATAGGTAAGTCTATTGGCACCTATTACATATTGAATCTGTGTTTTGTCTGCTAGGGCAGTCAGCGAATCGGTCTGCTTGGCCAAGGCAAGCCAAGTAAGCCCATGGGGCTCCCATTCAAAATCTTTATAAAAATAACTTCCATTTTGCGCCCACAAAAACGCACTACCGCATAGGCATAGCACCAAGTTCAACATTCTCTTCATCTCTAATTCTTTTGGAGCACTACCACTTCGCGATAGGCTTTGTTTATATTCTTGATGTGTTTTCTCATTTCATGAATTTCGTCAACAGTTAACAGCAGGAAATCGAGTTTCAAATGATGGGTATATACCAGTGTCTGACCTTGTAATTTATAGCTTATCTTGGCTTCGATGCCATCGCTACGGCAATAAAAGTCCTCTGGTTTGTACGAAAGACGATAGTCTTCTGGGATCTCCAAACGATACGTATACCGGAATTGCCTTTTGAAAGATTGCTCAAAGGCCTGCTTTCGCTCTTTATTCCAACGAAGACGCCCCGTTTCTTTGCGCAAATTCATATTGATGTAGATATCTTCTCCTATGGTCTTATAATATTTATCTACTTGATATCGATGCTGTATGCGATAATCCTCTTCATAAGAAAACACCCCTTTTTCTTGTATATCCTGAACCGCACAACTATTGTTTCCTTTCTCCAAAATAGATCTAAAAAAAGACTTTTTATCCCCTTGTTTTTGGAGTTTTTCCAATAGATTAAACAAACGGATTTTGGGATAACCGCCAAAAGTGGTTGTAGCCTTACCCTTCAGCACGCCCTTATCCAAAACAAGCGTAGCTTCTTCCCAAATGGTGTTGCGTTTTGCTGGTATTACAGGTACTTTCTCTATGGCATAGCTGTCTGCACTCAAACCCACCAAGGCCTCTTTTCCTTGTATAAAAGGAGACGGCATATCCAATGGAAGATACTTTCCTGTAGCATCCAAAAAATAAAAATCGAGTCCATCTTTATAGGCCAATATCATATGATTGTCTACCATAGGAGTGGGCAGTTCTTCATAGCTATAAGGCAAGCTTCTGGTTCCTATCCAAGTCAAATAACTCTCTAAACCTGCCACTTGTAACATCTGTTGCATAATGCTACTATTGTCTTTACAATCGCCGTATTTCTTTTCAAATACCGCATTGGCTTCTCTGGGAATAAAACCTCCCAAAGCGTATTCGAAGGCAATGTATTTTATCTCGTCTTGCACCCATTTGTAGAGGGCAGCCACTTTTTCCAAATCGGTTTTTTTATCCGCTATCAGCCTATGGACTAATGCTTTCAATTCCGCATCAACTTGCTGTTTATTTACATCTTTTACCAGCCCAAAGTACCATGCGTACAAATCTTTTACGGTTTGAGATACTTTGGTCGTTTTTCCATCGATGCGATATTGGGTAATTCGCGGTATAATATGCGGAATACTATATTTATAATCGGGGCTTTCCGATTCGAACGCAAAGGCATCTTGCTCTTTGATCTGTATGCTATAAATCGTTTTGGATCCTTTTTGTACGCTATCGATGCGGAAATGCCCCTCTGATGTATGAAATGTATTGAATTCCAGCTCTACATCCTTGTCTACCTCTATAACTACCCGATGAGAGACTATAGGGATATAAGACTGTAAATAGATCCCGCTCAAAAAGCGTGGGTTTTTGATCATTCCAGTGTAGCGCAGCTTAGTCTTTGCGCCTTTTTGTAAATTGGGATAGAAAAAATGGGTGCTTTTGGAATCGTCATAAAAAAAGTCGCCCATATTGTCTTTTTCTTTAAACTCTTTTACAGCCAGTTTTTTGTATCTTTTTTTGTACGGCACAAAAGAAGCCGCTTCCAAGGCTTCTATGGTATAAAAACTGTTGTGAGACACAGATTCTCTTGCGTTTTTGATAGCCATATCGGTGAGAAACAATCGGGTCTTGCTTCGCTCCTCTCTTATATGCAACTCGCCTTTGGTTTTGGTGATATATATATGGTTGCTTTGCTCCAAAATCACCTCTTCTGCCTTGGGATACTTTTTTTGATAGTAAGCCAATTGATCCTGAGCTTTGGTAGGCAAAAATGCCAACAAGCATCCCATAATGATAAAAAAAGTAATATTCTTGTCCATATTTATTGGTTCTAGCCTTTAAAAATGATGCTTTGTCTTGGTTTCCAAACAGAAAGAATAAAAACTAAAAAGGCTGGCGCCAGTGTCCTAAATCGCATTTATTGGATTGTTTTTATCAAGGGAGGATCGCTTCTAAAATTGGGGTTCACCTAAGGTCATTTAAAACCATATCAAGAGCATGATAACCCCAAAATATTCGATTTGGAAACCAAAAAACAACGACTATAATATTTGAATTTACAGCTTATAGTCAAGATTTCGTTTCTAATTTCGATTAGCATCCTATTTAGTGTAGATCAGTGGTAGAAACGACGCCATAAAGCATATAGGACGCATAAAGAGAAGATGAAAGGATTGCGATCGGAACTTATACCATTTAGCTTTGGAAATTGCTGGAACTATAAAGAGACATTTTGCTCGGTGTAATCCCCACTAGTATCGCTACTATCAAAAAAAAACTAGCCCGCCAAAGGCGAGCTAGCATATATTTTCAAAAGGATTTTAAACGACTTCTAGGAACTGGAAAACCATAGCTTGTTTTACCCTAAATCAAGCTTCGGTCCAATAGCCTATATGCTTCGTATCCTCCTTTTGATGTACCAATGAATCAATTACCTCAGGGTTGGGGCATAACTCGTTCCGAAATCTCCAGCCTTGGCAGGAGCATCCATAAGATTTGAACCATAAGTGGCATCTATTTGCTCCATAAATTTATTCGCTACAAGAGCAGCTCCTCGAGCTGTAAGATGCACACCATCCAAAGAAAAGGCGCCTCCAAGAACAAACTGAGAAGTAAGTTTAAAATTATCAAATTCAATACCCCCTTCTGCAAGTTCTTCCATAAGTTTATTAGCATCTACTAGGGCCAAGCCATTGTCTTTCGCAGCAGCTTCGATAACTGTGTTAAATGCTTTAGTAGCGTCTTGAATATCCTTAATCTCGGTAGGAACCAACACCCAATTATCATACATTGGTAGCGTTACACCAACCACAGCAAACTGACCTGCAAGAGCCTGAGGAAGCCCCATACCCATAAGTGTAGCAACATGGCTGGCATCTGGCTTACCAATTATATTCTTACTTGGAAGCACCAACAAATCCTTTTCAGTAGCTTGACGTGCCTGACCGTAAGCCGCACCAAAATAGCTTGCTACTATTGGTACGGAAGCAGGTGACAACCCAAAATTTTGCACAAATGCGGCAAATTCTGGAGAAGCACTCAAAGCAGCTTGGATTTGCGGACCGATATTGGTTAATCCTTCATCCCAAACGACTACTGGATTAGATTCGCCGTCTTTAAATTCTATCACGCGATCTTCATGTCCCAAGCCAATAAATATAGGCTTAAGTGCTCCATACACTGCATTAAGGGTCGGAATCTGTCCCCTAAACTCCGCATTAACCGTTGGATCATCAGGATCAATAGTTGCATCTAACGGATTGTGAGGTACTGTGGTGAAATGTGCTATAGTAGTTACATCTGGAATGTTCGCAACCACTCCTTTAGCACCGTCCCCTGTTAGTTGTGCTACAATAGCATTGTAAGCTCCTGTAAATGTAGGCAAATCTGTAATGGTAGCACTTCCTGCACCTCCAGCTAAGGCGTATCCAAGTACATCATTGTTTCCAATCCACAAACTAAAGAAAGTTGGGTTTTGCGCTACTGCATCTCCCACCACAGTTGCGGTAGGGGAAGAAGCAAAACGCACAAAATAAGGGTTTGCCGTACCTGAAGAAATACCTGCTACACTTCCGTATCCTGGTGCTAATAAATGGGTAACCTTGGCTCCGGGAACTCCCATATTATTAAAAGGCCCTGTAAGAGCTTGCGTTACCTCTGTAGTAGGATTCGCTGTCAATTCTACTGGTCCAGAACCATCAAAATACAAACGCGGATTGGCTATTTGTGTACCGCCCAATAACAAACCACCAATATTGTCGGCAGTCATCGGCTGGGTGAAATTTAGTTCTCCACTTGCCATTTTCATGGTCTTGGCCATGATGTTTGGAAATGAATTTACTTGCGCTACCTGAAACAGTGCTCCATCGGTAAACCCGGCAGTGAGCGAGTTCCCTAAAGCTACATATTTGGTGAAATCCGCACTACCAGATTGAATCACAACTGGCGGTGCAACAGACATCCCTTCATCATCGTCGCCACATGCTACTAGCGAAAGTGCTAAAGCTGCAGCCCATAAAAATTTTGTTTTCATGTATAAATATCTTTAATACGCTTTTATTAACTAAAAGACTGGGCTGCCTTTTGTTCTACAGCCCAATTTTCTTTATTATAAATTATTAATTACCCAAGACACATAGAACTGAGATCCAATATATCCTGTACCAATTGCTGTAAAGTACTCGTCTCCCAACAAGTTAGTTGCTCCTGCTTTAAATTGTGACTTGAGACTAGGCACCTTATAGTTGATCTGCGCATCCATTACATGGAAGGCTGGAATTTGTCCATCTGCAAAAGAAGCTTCCCACAAATAAGTGTCGCTCCATCTCCAAGATACGTTAAATCCAAAATTCTTAAACAATTCCGTTTTTCCAAAGCTAGCTTTCACTTTGTGCTCTGGCGTATTGAAATTGGTTCTAAAATCTGGGTTATCATCTTTATCCAACTTCGCATAGGTATAATTGGCAGACAAATCAAATCCACCCAAAACTTTGGTGTTTACACCAATTGATGCCCCATAAGAAGAGATTATATTATCTGTGTTTGTATAAGTTTGATAATCTTGAAAATCTTCATTAGTAATAGCAGATATGGCTAGTGCACTTGGCGCAGAAGTGTTTCCATCTATAACATTTCCATACAAAGGTGAAGTTACGGTTTCATTAGATAAGAAATCTTTATAACGGTTATAATAACCACTTAAATCTATAGTTACCCCTTCTACACGTCCTCTATATCCTACCTCAAAAGAAGTTACTTGCTCTGGCTTTACAAATTCAGAATTTGCAACTTGTAAATCTGCTTCATTACCAGTAGCTAAGAATTTCCTTACCGAACTTGCTAAAAAGGAGTTGTTATACGCTCCTGTACCATCTTTTTGAATAGTTTTTGGCAAGCCAAAAGCAGCTACCCCAGCGTCGCTAATCTCAAGAGTACGCACATCTCTTTCTGGGTTGTTTCTTGCAGCCCCCACTAATATTGCACGTCCTACATCTAAGCCTATATATAAATCTTGGGTAGTTGGGTTTCTAAATCCGGTTTGCACAGATGCTCGTATATTGTGGTCTCTGTTGATACTCAAACCTGCAGAAAGTCTTGGTGAAAAGAATCCGTCAAACAATTCGGATTTGTCATAACGTAAAGAACCCGTTAATTTTAACGACATTTCGTCAGAAAACTCTAATTTCTTTTGCAATTGAGTATACACACCAACTTCGCTGTATTCTATGGGAGAATCCGTATCGGTATAAATGGTTCCAAAAGAATTCAACCTGTATTTTCTATAGGACCCTCCTACCTGAATTTCAACTACATTCCATAGATGCGATAAATTATAGTTCGCATCTACATGGAAAAATTTGGAATTGTCTTTAAACTGTGATCCTTTAGAAAAATCGGCATCTGAAGTTACTTGGTCAATGGCTGTTTGGAATTCGGGGGTTCCCGGTATCAAACGGCCAGTATCCGCTGCTGCACGTGCTGCTGCATGAGCATCTGCTTCTCCCAAACCACTAATACTTGCACCGATAAAGGTTTGTACATATTCTTCAAACCATTGTTTATCTGGCTTCCAAAAGCGGTTGATATTGATACCTGTAAATACCATATCATAGGAATCCTTGGCCTTATCTTCGGTCATATAAGCACGAACAAAGAAATTGTCGTTTCTCAACTCAATTTTCTGTTGATGCTGGAAGAAATTCTTGATGGAATAACGGTTGGCTCCCTGATAAATCGTAGTTCCTTTTCCGTATTTCCCTTGGTAAGATATTTCAAAATCGTCGGCCCATGGACGCAAGTAGATTCCCATATCGGCTTTCATACTCTCTGCAGTATAATCTGTAAGTTCGCGTTCTGCATATCCGGTACGAGATACATTGACATCTGGCACGATTCCCAAACCACCAGAGGCTGCTCGTATGTTGGTAGAAACCTCATCCCCATAGACATTGATTCCGTCATAATCTGGATCTTGTCTGGTAAATCCTCTAACCAATTTGTCTGCACGATTGTCTGCTATCCAATCGGTTCCTTTCAGGTAACCAAAATTGGCCTTCATAGCAAAGTGCTTGGTAAATTTCTTTGCCAAACGCACTCCGAGATCGGTATAATTGTTGTCTCCTGCTGCTTCTTGAGAGGTGATTCCTTGCTTGATATAACCACTTACTCCTTCGTAATCGAATGGATTTTTGGAACGCATAAACAAGATACCGTTAAATGCATTTGCACCATAAAGTGCAGAAGCGGCTCCTGGCAACAATTCCACACTCAAAACATCGGTTTCTACCATACCCAAAAGGTTACCCATTGGGAAGTTAAGTGCTGGTGTGGAGTTATCCATACCGTCTACCAATTGCATGAAACGGGTATTGGCAAATGTAGCAAATCCACGGGTATTGATGGCTTTAAAAGTAAGGCTATTGGTATTGATATCTACACCTTTTAAATTTTCTAAGCCATCATAAAAATCGGCCGATGCTGTGTTTTTGATCTTCTCTATACCAAAACGCTCCACTGTAACCGGCGATTCGAATATACGCTCTGGAGTTCGAGAGGCCGAAACCACGATCTCATCCAATAAAGTTTGCTCTGAAGCCAAAACTATGTTGAGGTTTTGATTGTTTCTAGCAACTTGCACTTTCTTTGAAGTATACCCCAAACTGGACACCACTAAGGTAAAAGGAGGTGTTTTTGTAGTGTTGAGCACAAAATTTCCATCGAAATCAGAATTAGTACCAGATTTAGTGCCTTCCACAACAATATTAGCACCAGGCACAGGTACATTCTCTTCATCTACAACTTTTCCCTTTACTACTGTTTGCGAATATCCTACGGACGTAAGCAAAACAAAAAATAGTAATAAAACTGTTCTCATTTTAATTTAAATTAATTCATTAGTTCGAACAATATAATATTATTTTTAAATCGCACCTAGAAAAAACAAAAAAAGAATGTGCCTATAATGGCAATTCGTAAGAAATGTTGGCGAAATTTTGCGATTATCACAATAAAAAAAACCAAATCCTCTCTTTGCAGAAAGAATTTGGCTTTAATTATATAAGGATAAATTGACACCCCTTTGGTCTATCAAAAGAATATATTTTGACAAGTAGTTTACTCTACGGTAACGGATTTAGCCAGATTTCTTGGCTGATCCACATTACAATCGCGCATCACCGCTATATGATAAGAAAGCAATTGTAAGGGAATGGTGGTAAGCAATGGCGTCAAACATTCTACTGTTTCGGGAATTTCCAAAACATGATCGGCTATATCCTTCACCTGTTTATCGCCTTCCATCACTACAGCTATGATTTTTCCTTTACGAGATTTAATCTCTTGGATATTACTTACTACCTTTTCATAATGTCCCTTGCGAGTGGCAATGACCACTACAGGCATTTGCTCATCTATAAGGGCTATAGGTCCGTGTTTCATTTCTGCAGCAGGATACCCTTCTGCATGGATATAACTAATTTCTTTTAGCTTCAAAGCGCCTTCTAGTGCTACTGGAAAATTGAATCCTCTTCCGAGATACAAACAGTTGCTCGCATCTTTGTATTCTCCTGCAATATACTTTACATGCTCGTTGGCTTCTAGTGCTTTCTCCACCTTAGTAGGTATGGCTTCCAATTCGCTCAAATACTGGTGCAATTCTACTTTGGAAATATTGCCTTTGCTCTCACCAATTTTTAGTGCCAATAAAGCCAAAACCGTAATTTGTGTTGTAAATGCCTTGGTAGAAGCCACACCAATTTCTGGTCCAGCATGGGTGTAGGCCCCTGCGTGTGTTGCTCTAGCAATTGAAGATCCTACCACATTACATATTCCAAATACAAAAGCGCCTTTTTCTTTAGCCAATTTGATGGCCGCCAAAGTATCGGCTGTCTCTCCAGATTGAGAAATAGCAATCACCACATCTTTTTCATTGATAATGGGATTCCTATAACGAAATTCGGATGCGTACTCCACCTCTACAGGCACACGCGCCAAATCTTCAAAGATATATTCTCCTACCAAGCCAGCATGCCAAGAAGTACCACAAGCCACAACTATAATTCGTTCTGCTTGGGTAAACTTCTCCAAATAATCGTCCATACCAGCCATTTTGATAATGCCTTCGTTGGCCAAAAATCTTCCTCTATAGGTGTCTTTTATCGCTTTTGGTTGCTCATAAATCTCCTTTAACATAAAGTGATCATAGCCTCCTTTTTCGATTTCTTCGATATTCATTTGCAATTCTTGCACCTTGGGATAAATTATAGCGTCGTCCTTAATCTTGCGGAGCTTTACTTCTTTGCCCAATCGAACAATAGCCATTTCTTCATCATCCAAATAGATAGCATTACTAGTAAACTCTATAAAAGGAGAGGCATCAGATGCTATAAAAAATTCTTCTTCTCCAATACCAATGGCCAGCGGACTACCCAATTTGGCTACCACCAATTCATCTGGTTTCTTTTTGTTAAACACCACTATGGCGTATGCACCTACTACCTGATTTAAGGCAATTTGCACCGCCTTACCAAGTTTTACATTTTCTGTTTTTTGAACTTCCTCTATAAGGTTTACCAATACCTCCGTATCGGTATCCGAATGAAAAGTATAGCCTCTTTTTATCAAAGCTTTCTTTAAGGACTCATAGTTTTCTATGATTCCATTGTGAATAATCACCAAATCCCCAGAATTGGAATAATGTGGATGCGAATTCACATCATTCGGCACACCATGTGTTGCCCAACGTGTATGTCCTATTCCCAAAGACCCTTGCACAGAGATTTCTCCTTCTGCCTTGCTTTTGAGATCCGCTACCTTACCTTTTGTTTTGGATAAGTTAATCTCAGAACCATCGTACAATGCTATTCCAGCACTATCGTATCCTCGATACTCTAGACGCTGCAAACCTTTAATTAAAACAGGATAAGCCTCTCGATGGCCAATATAACCTACAATACCACACATATTGAATATAATTAATTCAGTTAATAATTGCTTTTTTATATCTATCAAAAATAAACGATATAAAAAACAACTTATTATATTACTGTTGTAAAGCTAATAAAAATCTACCAATGACGCCCCTGTAAGAGGACACTTACTTTACTTCCGTATAAATAAGCTCTAATTGAAGTTTTTTGTTCTCTTTTCCGCTTGGCACCTCTGTGCCATACAATACAGTTCCCAATGGATTGATAACGGACATAAGCGGAATACGCGCAGTTGTATCGTCTGATAATTTGGCATTTACATAGTTTACCACATTGATATTGGATGTAATAGCCAAACCAAATTTTAGCTTGGTTTCATCTGTGTCAATCAAAGTTTCGTTTATCAAAGATGTGAGACGAACTCTATATTTTGTTCCTTTACCATTATCGTCTTTTTGAATACGACCATCATAAACCGGGAAGCTTTTAAATCTGTTGTTGTCGTCTTTTACATCCTGAGATGGCACATAGGCTGGCTTATTGTCTTCCAATTCGTATAGATACAAACGAAAAGGCTCGCCACTTTTCACCATACTCATCTGATCGGTATCTATATGGAATATCAAATTTGCTTCATTGAGCAGCACCGCCTTGTTTTTGATCTTTTCATAAATAGGCGTCTCCGTACTCAAGTCCAATTCCACAGTAGCAAGATGCCCCAAACCACCATTGAGATACATATTGTCATTTGCTGGCAATACCACTGGCGTCTTTTGCAAACTGTTTACGCGTTTGCCGTTAAAATTCAATAAAAACGAACTTTTTTCTTCCACTATCTCGTCGTCACTAGTGTCTGTAGTGTTTTTGGTATCGTTTTTCTTATAGGTATATTCTATAGAAATATTTGCTCCACTAAAATTAAGCGCTGGCATGAGTGGCTGTCCAACTACGTTGGCGCTGACGGTAATTCCTCTAAAGAAGTCCTTAAAGGTATTGTTGTTGAACAATTCTCCCGCCCCTTCTTTATCTAGCAAGTTTTCCTGAAAAAAAGAAACATCTAGAGGAATTCGAATTCCAGGCTCCAAACGCCAATCCAAGGTTTTGGACTCGTCCTTATCTTCTGTTTCTGGATCGTCCTCTTTGAATTTCACAATATCTTGGTTGCTAATCGTTATGGTATACTCTCCCAATTTCACGTCCTGAAAAGGGCCAAAATCAAAATCACTTCCATATTCCTGCAATTGCCCCATATTCTCCTCTGCACTCGGGTCGAAATCTCTCAGGTAATAATTCATCTTATGCACACTAATCTCCAAGCTAGATTCTTGATCTCCATAAATACTATCCAGCTCATGAAATCTTGGAAAATTATTGGTAACCGTATCCTCATCATCTCCATCTTTTTCACCATCATTATCGGTATCGTCACTTAACGGATCCGTACCTTGGGATTTTTCAATATTGTTGGGGATACCGTCATTATCCGAATCATTGCTCCCGTTGTTGGGTTCATCATCCAATTCGTCAATCACACCATCATTGTCTGCATCACCCAAGGAATTCTTATAAAAAGGAATGTAAAGATAGACGGCAGTTACTGTTTCTTCTTCTGGTATGGTTTTGGCTGTAGAATCGTTATCTTTCACCCCTCTATCCTCTTCGCCTTGAGAAAACAAACCAAAACTAGGATCTTCATTAGACAACAATACTTGAGCAGTAATACTAGCTTGGGTAGTGCCGTAAATTTCGTGTGTAAATTGTCCCAAATAATTGATTGGCAAATTCACTGCATTAAACGATTTTACCTCCATTGCCCCTACAAGCACATCATGATTTTCCTTGGGTGAATTGAGATCGACATCTTTGTTGATATCTGTATCTTCTAAAATCACCTCATCATTACAGGCCCCTAAGCACACTAGCCCAATCGCCAAAAAGTATAGTATTCCCTTCTTCACTGTTGTTTCTTTAAAACAATTTGTTTTTTTATTGCAAAAAACAATCTTATAATTCTTGATTTAAAAAGTTCTCATACGCTGCTTCAAACTCATGCGTTTCTACGTATTCTAGAATTGGTTTCTCTAGAGAAGCAGCATAAGCCTTTAGCTCGTCTGGAACTTTTTCGGAGGCTAAAATAATGCCATCAGAATGATTTACAGCAATCTTTAACAAATTATTATAGTCAGGATTGCTCAATTCCACGATACTTTCATCGGGAATCTTATCGAATTTCACTTTATCAATCATGTTTTCATCGAGCTGCCCATCAAAACCTTGTCCATACACAGAGGTAACGATCTTGCTTTCGGCAAACAATGGCTCATCTGCATAATAATTTTTCAAATACAAAGGCACCAATGAAGACATCCAACCATGCACATGGATAATATCTGGAGACCAATTGAGCTTTTTCACTGTCTCCACTACACCCTTTGCAAAGAAAATAGCGCGTTCGTCGTTATCAGAAAACAATTTTCCTTCTTCATCAGAAAAGGTAGCTTTTCTCTTAAAGTACTCTTCGTTATCTATAAAATACACTTGTATTCTTTCCTTGGGAATGGAAGCCACTTTGATAATAAGGGGCATATCCAGATCGTTGATCACCAAATTCATGCCTGAAAGACGGATTACTTCATGCAATTGGTGTCTGCGCTCATTGATATTGCCAAATCGTGGCATAAAAATTCTAATTTGTCCTCCTCTTTCATTCACCATCCTTGGCGTTTCATAAGACATCGATGAAACTTCGTTTTCTGGGAGATAAGGTACTAATTCTGAAGATACGAATAATATCTTTTTACCGGTCATAAAAATTGTTTTAGTGTCCTGTCGACTATAAAGAGTACAAAATTACAAAAAATATAAAGAATCCCTTTAATTTATCTATGTTTGCACTGATTTAATACGTTAAAGGTGACTATTTTTACAAAAAAAGAAAAACTTAGCAGCCATATAGCGCAATTTCTCGACCAGAAACAGCCAATTGGCATGGTGCCTACCATGGGGGCTTTGCATCAAGGACATATCAGCTTGGTTGCGAAAGCCTTAGAAGAAAATCATCTGGTAGTAGTGAGCATTTTTGTAAATCCTACCCAGTTCGACCAAGCAGAAGACCTCAAAAAATATCCGCGTACTTTAGAACAAGATTGTGCACTTCTCGATAAGCTAGAAGGCCATATAGTAGTTTATGCTCCAGAGGTCTCCGATCTATATCAAAAGGAGCTTCGCACGCAAAAATTCGATTTCGACGGTTTGGAATTCGAAATGGAAGGCCGCTTTAGAGACGGACATTTTGACGGGGTTGGCACGGTAGTAAAAAAGTTGCTAGAAGCTGTAAAACCAGATAATGCTTATTTTGGCGAAAAAGATTTTCAGCAACTACAAATCATCAAAAAGCTAGTTGAAAAAGAGCAAATCCCAGTAAATATAGTGCCTTGCCCGATCTCTAGGGAAGATAACGGCTTGGCAAGAAGCTCGAGAAACAGCCGATTGAGCAAACAACAAAGAGAAGAAGCAAGCTTTATTTACAGCTGCCTAAAGACTGCCAAATTGCAGTTTGGCACAAAAAGTGCAGTAGAAATAACACAATGGATTATTGAAGCGTTTGAAAAACAACCCAATCTAGAATTGGAGTATTTTCATATTGCAGATGTAAACCGCTTACAAGCCACAAAACAAATAGAGAAAAACAAAAAATATCGTGCTTTTATTGCCGTTTATATGGATACGGTAAGACTAATAGACAATATTGCCCTTAATTAATTTATTTTTGTATCATGCAAATTCAAGTAGTAAAATCCAAAATTCATAGAGTACAATGTACTGGTGCAGATCTCAACTATATCGGAAGCATCACTATAGATGAAGATCTGATGGATGCTGCACAGATAATAACTGGTGAAAAAGTACAAATTGTAAACAACAACAATGGGGAGCGATTAGAAACCTATGCAATACCTGGTCCAAGAGCAAGCGGAGAAATCACCCTCAACGGTGCAGCGGCAAGAAAAGTTGCTGTAGGCGATGTGCTTATTTTGATTACCTATGCTTTTATGAGCATAGAAGAAGCCAAAGCCTTCAAACCAGCTTTGGTGTTCCCAAACGAGGCCAACAATTTATTAGAATAAAAAATTGAAAGCCAGATCTCTCAAAATCCTAAAACTCCTTTTCCCTATTCTTTTAGGTGTCTTGGTCATCGTGCTGTTCTATCGTGCCACTACCCCAAAAGAAAGAGACACCATCTTACTACAACTGCAAAACGCAGAAGCTAAATGGATTGCCATTTCTGTATTTTTGGGCATGTTGAGCCATTGGAGCAGGGCCTCGCGATGGAAACTCATGCTCCAACCACTACAATACAACATAGCTAGCACCAATAGTTTTCTTATCGTACTCACTGCCTATCTGGCCAATTTGGGTATTCCACGTTCGGGAGAAATTTTAAGAGCTACTGCATTACACACCTACGAAGAGGTGCCTTTCGAAAAAGGTTTTGGCACTATCGTTACCGAGAGAATCATCGATCTGGTAATGCTCCTCATTATTGTCTGTATCGCTTTCTTTTTGCAAACAGAAACCATATTAGATCTATTGTCACAAAAAGGAATAGATCCATACAAAATAGTTTTATTTGCCATTGCAGCCTTGGGAGCAGGCTTGTTTTTCTTGCTGGTTATTCGACAATCTAGCCATCCTTTTGCCATCAAAATCAAAAAATTTGTACAAGGATTACTCGAAGGGGTTTTTAGTATTTTTAAAATGCCAAAAAAAGGCCTATTCATACTCCATACCATTTTTATATGGAGCTGCTATGTAGGCATGTTTTGGATACTAAAATTTGCCTTTCCCGAAACCTTCAACTTAGGCCTAGATGTACTCTTGGCAGCATTTGTAGCAGGAGCCTTTGCCATGACAGCCTCCAATGGCGGACTTGGTTTTTACCCTATTGCCGTAGCTCATATCCTCATACTATATGGTGTTGGTAAAACTACAGCGGAAGCCTATGGCTGGTTGATGTGGATCACACAAACACTGATGGTAATCATTTTTGGCAGTATTGCTTTCATACTCTTACCATTGAGAAACAACAACAGAAAATAACTGTTTTTTTAGAACTTTAAGAAATATTTTCCCACAATTATCGTTTTATTAAAACAATCATAATCTTAAGCTCAAAACATGAGAAAATTGTCCCTTTTTTGCATGTTCTTGTTCTTTTGCATGCCCCTTGCTGAAGCTCAAGTATCTATCGAAACGTTCGAATCTTACAAACTTCTCGAAGAAAGAACCATTCAAATCTACGTGCCCGAAGATTATACACCCAAAAAAATGTATCCCCTATTTGTGGTACTAGATGCGGATTATCTTTTCGACAATGTGGTATCCAACACCAAGTATTACAGCTATTGGAATGAAATGCCTCCTGCTATAGTTGTAGGTATCAATCAAAAGAACATGAGATACGACGATTGCACCTATAACGACGATAATGGCTTCCCCGAAGAGAAAGGGAATCAGTTTTTTGAATTTATCGGCATGGAACTTTTGCCACATATTAGCAGTAAATACAACTTGGCACCATTCAAAACCATTATAGGTCACCAAACCACGGCCAATTTTATTAATTATTATCTTTTTAAGGACAGCCCCCTCTTTAATGCATACATCAGTATAGCGCCAGAATTTGCTCCCAATATAGAGAACCTCTTGCCCGAAAGGTTATCTAGCACTCAAGAAAAAATCTTCTATTTTTTGGCCAGTACCAATACGCTCAAGAAACAAGAACGTCTGCGCATCACAAGCCTACAATCCCAAATTCAAAAGCTGAAAAATGAAAATTTGCATTTCTATTATCAAAACTACGAACAAGCTAGCACCAATGCCATTGCTTCTTATGCCATACCGCAAGCTCTAGATCAGATATTCGAAATTTTTAAACCTATTTCCAAAAAAGAATACAAAGAAAAGGTGCTCAAACAAGAAGGTCCCGTGATCACCTATTTGGATGAAAAATACGAAACCATCAACAAAATGTTTCGTATGGATCTGCAAATTAACCTCAACGATATCATGGCCATATATGCAGCTTCACTAAAAAAAGAAGACTTAGAATCCCTAAAAAAGCTTGGAGATTTGGGCAAAAAACAATACCCCGAAACCATGCTCGGATTTTTTATGACCGCCGAGTTTTATGAAAAAAACGGACAACCCAAAAAAGCATTAAAATCCTACGAAAAAGCATTCTCAATGGATGAAATAGATTTCATCACCAAAGACCTCGCATTAGAACGTATTGATGCCTTAAAAGAAGATTTTGGTTGGTAAATTTTTTATTAATGTAAAATCGCTTAATACAACTTTTGTATTAAGCGATTTTTTTATACCGCAAACTCATCGGGTTTCTGAATTATTTACTGCTTTTTTTCTATATTTGACCATGTATATGCTTTGTTATGAAAGCATAAGTTGTTTTGTGTTTTTATTACATCAGCCAACAGAACCTAAAATATTTGTTACAACAAACAAGAGAATTAAACGAATCCCTACACAAAATGAAACGATTTTTACCGTCTCTACTGCTTCTTATTTTATGTTCGCAAACAAGCTTTGGACAAAATCCACATCAAATTCATTTTCCTACCACCAAGGAATCCCAGCTTTGCGATTATTTCAATAGCGCTTTTCAAGCCAGAAGCAAAGAAATACAATTTAGCATAAAAAGAGAAAACCAAAGCTTATACCTTTACGTCAACCACAAAGCCTGGTTTTCGAGACTATTTCAAAACGCCAAAGATGGCATCGCTATAGACGTTGTAAATAAAGGAATATACGATTGTGCCAAGCCCAAAAACACCTCTTATTTGAAAGGAAAGGTACTCAAACCAATATACAAAAAATCCATAGAGAGAGGACTCAAAAGTGTAGGAGATAACCAATTTCGAATATTGGTAGGGCGCATCCCTCCCCAACTAGCAAAAAAGGAACTCGAGTACAACATCTTGTTTTTAAACAACAACAATTTATGCCTGTATCACCGCACGTATAACCTCAACAGTTACCCCTGGGAGTTGCTAGATATGGGAATGTATCTCGATTCGGTGGTGTACAACAACAAATCAATCTCCTCCAAAAAAAAATACAAATACCGTTTTAAGACTTTGAGTTTTACCATACCCTTCGAAAAAAACAAATCGAATTACAAGCCTGAGGATATCAAACCTATGTATGATTCTCTGCGTCTAACAGATTTCAACATCAAAAGAATCCGCATACAAGCTTATGCGTCGGTAGAGGGTAGTAAAGCTCGAAATATGGAGTTACAACAAAAAAGAGCCCAAAGCATCACCCAGGCCTTACAATCGTTTCAAAAAGACCATATAGAAACCAAAATACGCACTGCAGAAAACTGGGTGGAGTTCTTCAACGATATAGAAGGAACCAAATGGACCAGTCTAAAACCCTTGAGCAAGGAGCAAATAAAAAGCAAACTTATCGGCACCATAGCCAAAAATATGGAACCCATTTTGCAAAAACATCGCAAAGCGGTAATCGAACTCGAATTGGACAAAAAAGACCTCTATCGGGAAATGACGGCAACTGCATTGGTAGATCAATTTTCGCAAGCGATTCAAAACCAAGACCTAGAAACTGCTAAGGCAATTCATAGTACACTATTTCAACGCATCAAACTTCAAAAAACCAAACCAGAAACTCTCAACCAACTACAAATACCAAAGCAAAACAAGTTTTTACCCTTGCTCATAGACAATGCTGCTTATCGTTATTTGGTAGATTATAGAAATCTGCTTATCGCACACAACGAACTGCAACAACTATTGACCATGGCGCCAAAAGACATGCGAATTCGGTACAATCTGGTTGCTTTGAAATTACAAATGATTTGGTACAATGCGGGAGAGGTAGATCGCAAAATACTTTGGAACGAGATCCAAAACATTCAAGCTTTGGGAATACACAAGCCTCTTATAGATCGTATGCGCATCAATTATCACATACTAGAGAGTCGCAAACATATGAATGCGCAGAATTTTGACAAAAAAGACCAATCGATTTCCTTTATCCTTCAAACTTACAAAAAGGTAAACAAATCGGACATGGACTACCTCAGTCTCGCTCAGTTTTTGAGTTTCTACGCCAATACTGATGAGGCCACAGCTTTGCTCGAAAAAAAGGTTCTTTCCCTAACCATAAACGAAGATTTGTTGTTTTATTTTATCAATCTCACTATTATAAATGACGAGCGCATAGAAGACGAAGATTATCGCAATATTATGCTCAATGCTTATAATAAAAACCCAGAACGTTTTTGTGAGATTTTCCAGAGTATAGAAAACAAAGGAATCACTTTTCAACTATTAGAAAACGAGTATCTCAAACAATACTATTGTGAGAACTGCAACTAATACTATTTCCAGTTTAAAATTACCCCAATAAATAGCCCTTTTTTCCTTTCTATTTTAGAACAAAAAGAAAGCGAAGCGAAGGCTATGCTTGATTTTTCTTCTTTATATATAGCTATATCAACATAAAATAACAGGTGTCTTTTGCGTAAAAAAATCATCTATTTCTTTTAAGGGCATTTTAAAATAGAAATGGTATAATTATTGACCAAGTGAATGATTTGTTCGACTAAAAGTGCCATCGCCTTTTTATAGAAGCCATCTGGAAACACAACGATAGAAGCCTTCCACTCACAAGCTTTTTTGTAGGATGCAACCTATTGTTTTATACTTTTAAACACTGCTCAAAAGTCACTTAAAAAACCAGATTATGCGATTATTGGGCTTTTTCTTTGTTTTATGTATTTGCCATCACGCCTATAGCCAAGACCGCTATAGCATTCGAGGCGAACTTGCCGAAATGGGAAGTTTTTCCCCTTTGACCGACTATGAGGTTTCGCTTTACCCCATTCACGAGATTAACTATGCGGATGCACGCTTTCTCATCCCCAACCTCTCTCCGGGAGCATATAGAATTGAAATCCAAAAAACCAGTTACCATCCTTTTGAAATCGTCATAGAAATTACCAACCAAGATATCGATCTTGGACCTATACTTTTGCAGCCTATAGAAGAAATAGAGCTCTCCGCCAATAGCCAATTGGTAGATTTAGATGCATTAGACGCCCGTATAGAGCAGCATGCTCCTATGGGCATTCTAAAAGCCTACAAAACGGCATTGGAAAGTCAAGAAGCCTTCCATTTCTCTAGTCTTTACTACAGCCCCGAAGGTCTCGATCGTTCGGCTCAAGAAATATATTTTTTCGGAATCAAACTCAACCGATTTCGCAATCAACGGGTACAATGGGCCAACCTAGGAGGCCTTTCACCTTTGTTTCGCCACAGTCACTCCTTCACCCCTTTACAATACAATTCGATTGCTCTTGGTAGTATAGGCGCTCTGCAAAACATAGCGGCCTATCCGAGTGAGATGCGCAAAGGGCTGCACTTTCGCCTAGCAAGCTCCAACAAATCCTATACCTACGGTATCAACGCTACTTATGTAAGTCCATTACATCCCAAGTGGCAACTAGCTTGGAGCAGCACCGTCCGATGGGCAGAATCGGGATATATAGATGGCACTCCTTATCTTTCCAATGCCATGTTTGCCGCATTGGAATTTCAACCGCAACCCAAACATCGTTTTTTGCTCGCAGGTATTTATGCCGACAGACAAAGGGGCCGAAGCGAAGCCATTACCCAAGAAGTATACGAGCTACTTGGCCCACGATACAACTCCAATTGGGGCTACCAACAAGGACATATCAGAAATGCAAGAGAAGAACGGATACGCGAACCCTTCGCCCTTTTACAATACCGCTATTTAGGAAACCAATGGCAATTAAATAGCAATGTGTTTTATCAGTCGGGCAGCCAACAAAGAGACTTCTTGGGTTATTACAATACCCCAAATCCAAATCCGGTATATTATCGAAATTTACCTAGTTATTTCATACAAAAAAATCCAGCCAATTTTGATGCAGCCAATACCGCCAAATCCGCCATATTAAAACAACCCCAACTACATTGGCAGTCGCTGTATCAAACCAATAGGCATGCGGCTTTATTGGGAGAAAGTGCCTACCTATTAGAAACCGATGTATGGGAGGAGGAGCAACTGCAAGCCAATATATATACCGATCATGAGTACAAAAACTGGCAATTGCACACCCGATTGGATTATCGAATGCACTGGGCTTCTAATTTTGCCAAAATCAAAGACCTTCTTGGCAATAATGCCCATAAAGACATAGATTATTTTCAAAACACCAAAAACAACAGCAACGACCCCAATCCCAAAACTACCGACGAGCGTTTCAAATACCATTATGACCTCCATCATCAAAGTTGGGATGCCAGCCTGCGATTGCAATACCAATCCAAAAGATGGAATGCATTTGGTGGTTTTGCTTATGGGCAAAATCAATTGCAGCGTATAGGACATTTCAAAAACGAAAAATATCCAGAATCTTCTATGGGATCAAGCACCAAAACAAAATCACCACAATATACCACAAGAATTGGCGGCCTATACTTCTTTAACAACCGTAGCTTTCTTTCCACAGCTTTTTCTTACCAAAGATACCAACCAAAGGCAAGCAATTTGTTTCCCAACCTACGTTATCACAACCAGGAGCAGCCCATTGGCAAACCAAAAAGCTATAGCGGACAATTGCTTTGGCAATCCAGCACTCCCAAATGGCAATGGCAAACGATATTGTATTATCATCTTTTTACAGGTGGAAACCAAGTGAGAAACCACTATGTAGAAACCGGTTTTGGCTCCTATTTTTTACGAGAAATACAAACCGAAATACAACAACAACATCTAGGCATTCGCATGGGAATTGGCTACCAACCTACCGCTTCTTTGCAACTGCAGTTCGCAACGGCTATTGGCAACCACCAATACCACAACAACCCCAATATTTCAATCAGTTTGGATGACGCCAGCACAGACAACCAACCCCTATCTTTGGGAACTGCAGCACAAAAAGGCCTTCGTTTGAGCAATGGCCCACAAACTTCTACTGGATTGAGCTTGAGATACCGGGCTCCAAAGTATTGGTGGATTGCTAGTCAAATCAGTTATTTCGATCAGCGTTTTGTGCAAACTACTGCCATCCGACGCACCAAAAGCTTCTGGCAAAACCCAGACACTAAAAAACCATTTACAGACATCACAGCAGAAAAAGCCAACGAACTTCTGCAACAAGAACAGCTGCCACCAGTGTATCTCTTGCAACTGCAGGCCGGAAAATCGTGGCTCTATCGCAATACGTATATTGGCCTATTTGCCAGTGTTCAAAATCTATTCAACCAAGTCTATAAAACTGGGGGCTATGAGCAAGCTAGAAAAGCCAATTACCAAGCTCTTTTGGACGACCACAAACGAAATGCGCCCCTTTTTGGCAACAAATATTGGTTTGGCAGGGGCAGAACTTTTTTCATACAACTCTCCATAAGCTTTTAGATATGACTAACTACTCCAAATACACACACAATATACTGAGCTTATTGACAAGCCTGTTGGTTTCTAGTTGCGCCCCAAAAGAATTTATCGCCGAAGCAGATTGTCACCCCAAAAGTTCAACCAATACCAGTTTTGATCAAATCTTTGCCATGGCAAAAGACAGTATTCAAAAATTCCCAGAAAACACCACTATAAATGCATGGGTTATTTCCAATGATAAAGAAGATGCCATTTATGCCAAACTATATATACAAGAAAAACCAGAAGCCCTAGGCCCTTGTATCCAACTCTTGCTAGACAATTACGATCTCTATAAAATCTACCCACAGGGCAGCAATATCCAAATCCAAGTGGGCAACTGGAACTATCAAAAAAACAACAAGGGAATGCGCATCGGTTTAAAAACAGATGGAGCATATGGAAACACCACCCTTGCGGCCATCCCAATACATGAATACACTCAAAAAATAAAACCGCTATGCGTTGATTTCACAACAATACAATCCAATATTGTTAGTATTCCTAATTTAAAAGATGCGTATCTAGGCGCCTATATTCGTGTCGATAGTGTGCAATTTGAAGCCCTGAGTATAGAAAAGCCCTATGCACACCAAAAAGAAGGAGAACACCATTTGTGGCGTTGCCAAAAAAAAACATCCCTCGGTATTCGCTGTAGTCCATATGCAGCATTTGCCAACAACCCCATGCCCCAAGGAATGGGCAGTGTGGCTGGTATATTAGAAAAACAGGCTAACAACTACTACTTACGCCCCATGCAATCTGCAGATTTGGATTTCTCCAAGCCGCGTTGTGTAGCTCCAAAACCCATGCAATCACAACAGTTTTTCTTTAGCGAATTGGCCGACCCCAACAACAACAATCAAGCCCGATTTGTAGAACTCTACAATGCAGGTCCAGAACTTCGACTAGAAGGTTGGGAAATATGGCGCTACACCAACGCTAACAGCACACCAAGTTCCAAATATCCGCTAAAGGGCACTCTCGCCTCCAAAAGCACCTTGGTGATAGCAGCCAATGCCAAAGTTTTTGAAAGCATCTATGGTTTTGTACCAGATCTAGAAGCTGGGAAAAACAATGTAGCCGACAGCAATGGGGATGACAATTTGGTATTGATAGATCCTTTTGGGTATAAGGTCGACGTATTTGGTAAAATAGGAGAAGACGGCACCAATACCAACCATGAGTTTGAAGACGGAAGAGCTTTGCGCTTGCATCACATTCAAAAAGCCAGCGCAACCTACATCTTTAACCAATGGAAAATCTTTAATGACAGCGGGAAATCCAATACCATTAAAAACCCACAGAATGCACCCGAAGACTTCAATCCTGGTATACACCAATAAACCACTTCAAAAGTTTTTAGGAAGCCAAAATAGCAAGTTGTATTGCCCTTATCAAATTGGTTCGAGTTATCCGCCTCCCAAAGCTATTTGATCTGAGTAGCATGGCGCACAATTGCGACAAAAATGCTAAATCTACATTGGGAATGGTTGGGCTTTTTTTCCTATTTTTGTATTTGACACTAAACCCATTGAGACGATTGGAAAACAACAAGAGCTTTTTTGCAGCCATCCGTGAAGGGCTATTCGATACTGTCAAAAAAAGTATAGAAGCAGATAATAGCCTGTTACATCTTAGAGATAATAGAGGCGCCAGTCCACTTATACTAGCTAGCTACTACAATCATATAGACATCGTCCAATACTTGATAGAAATGGGGGCAGACATCAACGAAAAGGATGCTATGGGCAACACCGCATTGATGGGAGCCTGTTTCAAAGGATATTCCACTACAACCAAGCTGTTGTTGGAACTGGGGGTCGATGCCAATTGCACCAACCTCGCTGGCAGCACAGCACTGATGTTTGCGGTATTATTTGACCAAAAAGAATGTGTTGAGATTTTGATAGAAAACGGTGCAGACCTCGATGTTCGAGACCACAATGGAAATACTGCTGCAGATATTGCTAAAGACAACAAACTACATACTTTGGTAGAACTTTTAAAGGCTTAGGATCGTGCAAGAACAAATCAATCTGGCTCTTATTCAAACCAATTTGGCTTGGGAGCAACCAGAAAAAAACAGAAAACGAATAGAAGACAAAATCGATGAACTCACCGATATCGATATCGTGATACTTCCAGAAATGTTTACCTCTGGTTTTACTATGCATCCCGAACGTGTGGCCGAGACCATGGATGGAGATACCGTGCAATGGATGAAAGAAATGGCCGCAACCCACCAATATGCCATCATGGGTAGTCTGGTGATCGCCGAACAAGATGCCTTTTTCAACCGTCTTTTGTTTGTTACTCCAGAAGGAGAAATTTCTCATTACGACAAAAAACACCTTTTTGCTTTAGCTGGAGAAGACAAAATATACAAAGCGGGCACAGATCGATTGATAATCGATTTTAAAGGATGGCGCATTTGCCCATTGATATGCTATGATTTGCGATTTCCTGTATGGTCTAGAAACAAAAAAGATTATGATTTGCTCATCTATGTTGCCAATTGGCCAGAGCCTAGAGTATTTGCCTGGGAAGCCTTGTTGCGCGCTAGAGCCATAGAAAACATGGCCTATGTGGTAGGAGTAAATAGGGTTGGCAAAGACGAAAACAACCATTTCTATACTGGCGATTCGGGCGTGTATGACATCCTAGGTCATCAAATTGAAAGCTCCAACGAAGAAGAGACCATCATCACTGCCTTACACAAAGATCATATCACCTACCATCGCAAAAAACTGCAGTTTTTGGACGATCAGGATCCTTTTGTTTTGAGATCGAATTCCTCTTCATAATCCCAATTGGCACGCAACTCTATTTCTTTGTCTAAATATATGATACGCTCGGGCTGTAGCTTTTTCATATAATCTCCAGTATCCCAAACGCCATTGCCATTGTCGTCAAAAATAAGTCGAATCCTATATTTTTGAGGCTTCAAATACGCAAAAAGAACATGAGAACGTGCCTCCAAAAGCACTTCCGATCGAATAAGCTTATAATCCTTATCTAATACTTGCACCAAAACAGGAAAACGATCCAAATGCTTCAATTCCAAATTGAGGCTACCATATTCTGCCAATGATTTGGTAGACATATTGAAGGTAAGGGTATCGTTTTGGGTAGCAAACATATCCCCGACTGCACCAGGCAAAAGTTGTAAACCATAATTTCTTTCTGGCTTTTGTTCAAACAAAAACAAAAGCTCGTTGCCTTCCAAGTCGTGCTGTATTTCAAAAGGCAAAGCGATACTGTCTTGTTGTACCATAAAAATTTTGGTGGAATCTATTTTTTGTATCGGTGTATTGCTGCGCAATCGCAAAGTATCCAACAAGTCTAGGCTCATATTGGGCAAAAGCGTCAATTGCATGCTATCGATGACTTTGATCTTGGGAAAACGCAACTGAAATGTATCTATTGCCTGATATGGCTTATTCTCTATCACAAAGCGCAACGAATCTTTGGCTGTAGGATGCATCCACAAATGGATACTATCCTTTTCAGGATCTTTTAAATACCGCCTTTGTATACTGTCTGGTAACTTCTCTACTATAGAAATAGCAACATCTTTATAATCTCCTTCAAAACCAAAAACAATTCTGTTTTTTGCTACCATTTGCGGTCTTTTGGCGGCATAAGGCAGTGCTTCCTTAAACAAATCCAATTGGTATATTGTATCGTTTGGAATTTGAACATCCTGATCTAAAAAAGCCAGTTTGTCGCCCCTAGGGTCAAATTTATTGTCGGTATTCTCGTCTTTTATAGCAATCAAACGATAGGTTCCGGCTTTCAAATTTTTGAACTGAAAACTAGTAAGGCTATCCAAGGTATTGGTAATATATCTTGGCGGCATTTTATAGATCGTACTATCGTTGAAGATACTGTCTTTCTCGTATAGCATTACACTCACATAGGCATCCACTTCCACCTTATAGGCATCTTTTAGGAAACCCGACAATTCCAAAGAATCGATATAAGACCCGGTGGAAAACACATATTTGAAATTGGGCATCGCATTGCCCTCGTTATTATCTACTATACTCTGTCCAAAACTCATCGAGTAGGTCGTATTGGGCAATAAGGTATCTCGCAGTCGAATTTCGATCGTTTTGCTTGCAAGCCCTTGCGGACTCACAATGGGCTCGTATTTCAATGGTGGAGAAATCACCAATTGTTTGCGCAAATCTTTTATAACAACATACTCATCAAAACTGAGTTTGATTTTTTTCTTATCAAAGTGAATTGCCCCATTTTCTGGATTGGCTTTTAGCAGTACCGGAGGATCAACATCCTTTTCCCCTCCTGTAGGGGCGCCCCTTCTGGCACAGTTCCAAAACAACAATACAAACAAACTACCCAGCAGGGCATATTTTACGGTATTCTTCATAGAAAGCTTGCTAGCAGAAACAAAATAACAACTAATTTTTTACAACCGAAAAATTCCCTTTCAATTATAGCAAAACTTTAGTATAATTTACAGAATATCCCGACCAAAATTCTATTCCTTTTGCTACTAAACCGACAAAGCCATACTCAGTATACTAAGCTTGGTATTTGGACAATCCAACAATACGCTTCCACAAGCCTCTATAGTACCTCCCGTAGTAATGATATCATCTACCAGCAACACGTGTTTGGAGTGTAACAACTCTGGATTTTCTATGGTAAAAATATCATCGGGATCTCTCCAGCGCAACCACCTCCCCTTTTGGGTTTGCGATAGTGTTGACTTCCTTTTTAGTAACATATCTTCCGAATACGGCTTCCCCAAAGCCGCAGCTATTGCCTTGCCAAACGCACTCACCTGATTGTAGCCACGTTGTCTTTTTTTTCTGTTATGTAAAGGTACAGGTAGGATCATATCTATATTCGAAAAGCTATTGCTGTCTTTGAGCTGTATCCCATACCATTCTCCCAAAAAGGTACCGATCTCTTTTTGCTTTTCATATTTGAGCTTCATCAGTAGGTTTTTGACTAGACCCTTTTTTTGATATAATAAAAAACTAGCTGCTTTTTGAAGTGGAATTCTCCCATAAAAAATCCGGTCTACGGGATTTTCTTCCATCAAATGGTAATCGGTAAGTGGTATTTCGTGTCGACAAAAGGCACATAAAAATCGTTCATTGAGAACCAAATGTGCATTACATCCAAAACATAGCCTTGGATATAGTATTGTATATAGATCATTGCTTATCTTTACCATCGAAACTAACAAGGTGAGTCACCGAAAATGAAACAACAAGTTAAGCAAAAATCACTAATTATACTACTAGCTATTGGTATCATGGGCTTGCTTGGTGCGTTTGGATATTTCTATCACAGTAAAAAAGATGCAATAGAAACTCTGGAAACAGAGAAAGAGGTGCTGATTTTCGATCTAAAAAACAAACAAGCTACCATAGACAGCCTTATCAATTCGGGGCGGTTTAAAGTAGTAGAACTCGAAGCTTCCAAAGAAGAAATTGGTGTCTTGCTCGATTCGATTGGAAGATTGAACAACAGAGTGCATCGTTTGGAGAAATTCAAGGCCGAATTTGTTCGTTTACAACAAAAATATGCATGGCTAAGAGATAAAAACAGCGAGTTGTACAAAAACAACAACTTTTTGAAAGAACAAGTTGGCGACAACCGTAGTAAGATCGCAAATTTGGAAGCAAACTCTAGCGAAATTGATCGCAAAACCGAAGAATTGTCTGCCAAGACAAAGGCTTTGGAAGAAGAAGTAAAAAAACGTTCCTTCTTAAATATAAAAGAGGTAGAAGCCACAGCCTTTCGGCTCAAGTCCAACAAAGAGATTGCACGTACAGTACGAGCTAGTGCCGTTGCCAAATTGCGAGCCTGTTTTATGATACAAGCCAATCCCAACTTGGCAAATATCCGCAAACAAGTATATCTACAGTTTGTAGACCAAAATGGCAAAGTGCTGGCAGACGAAGGCACAACCACGAGCATCAAAGGAATCGAGTGTAGCAAGAAAACCCAACTTATCTACAACGGCAAAGACATCGAAGTATGTGACTACATCAGTCTTCAACCAGAACAGGTGTACAAGGGCACATACACGCTCAATATCTATGAAAGCGGCAAAAAACTAGGCACAACTACATTTCGTTTAAAATAAATCGGATTTTTAACCCAAACCATATATTTTTGCAGCATGGCAAAAAAAGAGGATCAGTTTAAAAGTGTCATTTCACACGCAAAGGAATATGGATATATATTCCAATCTAGTGAAATATATGATGGATTAAGTGCAGTATATGATTATGCACAGAATGGCGTTGAACTAAAGAACAACATTAGAAACTATTGGTGGAAAGCTATGGTACAGTTGCACGACAATATTGTCGGCATTGATGCAGCCATACTCATGCACCCAACTACTTGGAAAGCTTCGGGGCACGTAGATGCTTTTAACGACCCCCTTATAGACAACAAAGACTCTAAAAAGCGATATCGAGCCGATGTTTTGGTGGAAGATTATGCAGCCAAAATAGAAGGAAAAATTGAAAAGGAAGTAAAAAAGGCAGAAAAAAGATTTGGCGAAAACTTTGATAAAGAGCAGTTTTTGGCCACCAATGGCAGGGTAAAACAACACCAAGAAAAAATAGATACTATCCTAAAGCGCCTTGGTCGATCTTTGGAAAAGGAGGACTTGGTAGACGTAAAAGCGCTAATAGAAGAATTGGGAATTGCTTGTCCAGAATCTGGTTCCAAAAACTGGACAGAAGTGAAGCAGTTCAATCTGATGTTTGGAACCAAGCTAGGTGCTTCGGCAGATAGTGCTATGGACTTGTATTTGCGACCAGAAACTGCACAGGGGATTTTTGTCAATTTCTTGAATGTACAAAAAACCAGCCGTCTCAAAATCCCTTTTGGAATTGCGCAAACAGGAAAGGCTTTTCGAAACGAAATCGTAGCCCGACAGTTTATTTTCAGAATGCGCGAATTCGAACAAATGGAAATGCAATTTTTTGTGCGCCCCAACACCCAAAAAGAATGGTACGAAAAATGGAAAGAAACCCGTCTCAAATGGCATTTGAGCCTTGGTATGGGGGAAGACAATTATCGTTTTCACGACCATGAGAAATTAGCGCATTATGCCGATGCCGCTGCGGATATCGAATTTAAATTTCCTTTCGGTTTTAAAGAATTAGAAGGTATTCACTCTCGTACAGATTTTGATTTGAGTCAGCACGAACAATTTTCTGGTAAAAAACTACAATACTTCGATCCGGAACTCAAAGAAAGCTATGTGCCATATGTGGTAGAGACTTCTATAGGCTTGGACCGTATGTTCTTGGCGGTATTTAGCAATAGTTTGCAAACAGAAATATTGGAAAACGGTTCTAGCCGTACGGTTTTAAAACTACCTGCTGTTTTAGCCCCAACCAAAGCTGCCATTTTACCACTGGTAAAGAAAGATGGTCTGCCAGAATTGGCGAAACAAATAGAAGCGGAGCTCAAATGGGATTTCAAAATCGCTTATGATGAAAAAGATGCCGTAGGTCGTCGCTACCGCAGACAAGATGCTGCTGGTACGCCATTTTGCATAACGGTAGACCACCAGTCCTTGGAAGACCAAACCGTAACCCTCCGCCATAGAGACAGCATGGAGCAAGAGCGAGTTGCTATTGGTACACTAGCCAGCATTATCAAAGAAGCTGTGGATGTGCGTTCTTGGTTAAAAAAAATGGAGTAAACAGATCCGCATAAGAAATTAGAATAAGAACAGCTAGGCCTCGCTTAGCTGTTTTTTTGTACTAAATATGAGCTAGCTAAAGCCAAGACAAGTAACGATCTCCTACTTCTTATCCTATCACCATTTTTCTTGGCACGGACTACAATCTAAATCCGATGGATGCGCCTAAGCGATAGCTAAAATTGGGAACATAATCCAATTTGCTAAGATTGCGCCCTACCCCGCCAAAAATTTCGAAAGTCATGCGTTCGCTACGAACCGTCCATTTGTTGCCGACGCCAAGTCCAAAAGCAAAGGTTTCGTACGATCTGGGCAAACGCAATACAAAATCGGTCTGATTGCTGCCAGATTCTTTTCCTTGATAAAACATACCATAGCCTTCCGCAAAAAAACCACTACGACGATGTCCTCCAAAATAAGCACGAAAACTACCGTGCAGCCCAAAACTACCGCTATCTTTTTGCGCATCATCGTTGAAATAGATACCGCCTCCTACACTGGTATCGTTGTTTAAAAAATATTCGTACTGAAAACCAATCGATTTGTTGAGCAACATCATCCCCATATTGAAGGACACCTCGTGTCTCTTATCCTGCCAAGGCAATTCTGTTCTGGCTTTATTTTGTCCTTGTAAACCAAAGGACAGCAACATCAATACACTTAAAACACCAAGTTTACATTTCATTTCTTTTCATTTTCTTTTGTTAACACTAAAGCTTGGTTGGTAGGAAGCCTCTACAACAGAGAAATATCATTTGAAACCAAAATACTAATATTTGGTTTCTGAAGATAAAAATAGTCAGATTTATTTATCTTTAAACAAAAATTGAAAATGAATATCATTTCTTACAATGTTAATGGCATCCGCGCCGCAATCAACAAAGGATTTTTGGAATGGTTGGAAAGCGCCAATCCGGATGTAATCTGCCTACAAGAAATCAAAGCTATGGAAGAACAAGTTCCGCAAGAGGCTATGGAAAAGCTAGACCAACTAGGTTACCAACACCTTTATTGGTATTCCGCCCAAAAAAAAGGTTATAGTGGTGTGGCCATATTTTCAAAAATCGCACCAAAAAAGGTGGTATTTGGAACTGGAATGGATTATATGGATTTTGAAGGTCGCAACCTTCGCCTCGATTTTGAAAACATTTCGGTAATGAGTTTATATTTGCCTTCGGGAACCAACGCTGCCCGATTGGAACACAAGTTTCGATACATGGATGACTTTCAAACTTATATCAACAGCATCAAAACCGAAGCACCCAATTTGGTGATCTGTGGCGATTACAATATTTGTCATGAAGCCATCGACATACACGATCCGGTTCGCAACAAGAAAGTATCTGGATTTTTGCCCGAAGAACGGGCTTGGCTAGATGCTTTTATGAAAAGTGGTTTCACAGATAGTTTCCGTCATTTCAACAAAGAACCGCACAACTATTCTTGGTGGAGCTATAGAGCCAATGCGCGCAACAACAATAAAGGTTGGCGTATCGATTATTGTTTGGTAGCCGATAATTTGAGAGATCAAATGCAACGCGCTTATATACTACCAGAAGCCAAACATAGCGATCATTGCCCTATAGGGGTGACACTCGATCAAGCATAGAATAATAGGTATATCGGATAACAAAAAACTCATAAAAGTGAAAAAAACAAGTATAAAAATAGGATTGGCCGTACTGCTGTATTCTCAGGTCTCTTGTGTATCTATGGGAGTCTATAAAGATTTGGAAAGCAAATACAACGATTTGCTATCGGAAAGAGAGCAGCTCTATACGCAAAATCAGGAATTGGACACCAAATCCAATCAACTAGAAAATGATTATAATGGGCTACGAAGTAAATTTGAAACTTTGGTAGAACAAGAACAGCAGCAGCGTATGGAGTACGATGCGGTAAAAAGCAATATGCAGCATCTTGAAGAATCGTATCGTGCCCTGCAAGAGAACAGTTCTCAGGCCATGGCTACCAACGCCAAGCGCAATAGAGAACTGCTTCAATCTTTGGAGGACAAAAAGCGCAATTTGTTGGCCGAGCAACAAAAGCTACATCGTCTCAAAAAAGAGCTCGATGGCAAAGCCAATCGCATACAAGAACTAGAGAAAGCCATAGCTACCAAAGATGCTGCCATGCACCAATTAAAAAACGCCATCTCCAAGGCCCTACTCGACTACCAAGGCAAAGGACTGACTGTAGAACAACGCGATGGAAAAATATACGTTTCTATGGAAAACAAATTGCTCTTTAGCTCTGGAAGCTGGGTAGTTGGACCCGAAGGAAAGCAGGCTATTGGTAAACTAGCCAGCGTGTTGGCAGAGAATCCAGACATCGCTGTTCTCATAGAAGGCCATACCGACAATGTGCCTTATGGCGGCAATGGTTCTATTCAAAACAATTGGGATCTTTCTGTAAAAAGAGCTACGTCAGTAGTGCAAATACTCCAGCAAAACAAAGCTGTATTGGCCTCCAATATCACCGCGGCTGGTCGTGGAGAGTTTGCCCCAGTAGCCAGTAACGAGAGCGAAAGCGGTAAAGCAAAAAACAGAAGGATAGAAGTAATTCTAGAACCGAAACTAGACGAAATTAACCAACTACTAAACCAATAAGACATGAAATATACCACACTGCCACATACCAATATTAAAGTAAGTAAAATATGCCTAGGCACCATGACTTGGGGCAATCAAAATACCGAAGCCCAAGGACACAAACAAATGGATTACGCCTTGGACCAAGGCATTAATTTCTTTGATACAGCAGAGATGTATGCCGTTCCTGCTAGCCCAGAAACTTATGGTAAAACAGAAGAAATCATTGGCACTTGGTTTAAAAAAACCGGCCATAGAGACAAAATTGTATTGGCTAGTAAAATAGCTGGAAATGGAGACTATACGGCACATATTCGCACCAATGGATTTGCACCAGAGGCCATACGTGAGGCGGTTGAAGGCAGTTTGCGTCGTTTGCAAACCGACTATATAGACCTGTACCAGTTACATTGGCCAGAAAGAAATACCAATTACTTTGGTAAAAGAGGTTACCAAGAAGATGCCAAGGATATTTGGCAAGACAATATACACCAAGTATTGCAAACCCTAAAAAGTTTGATAGAGGAAGGTAAAATTAGATATATAGGCCTGTCCAACGAGACCCCATGGGGCGTGATGCGCTTTTTGGAAGAAAGCAAAAATCACGATTTACCAAGAATGATAAGCATTCAAAACCCTTATTCTCTTTTAAACAGAACCTATGAAATAGGCTTAGCTGAGATGAGCATGCGCGAAAACATTGGCTTACTCGCCTACTCTCCTTTGGCATTTGGGGTATTGAGTGGCAAATATTTAGGCGGTAAAAAACCAGCAGGCGCACGCCTTACCTTATTTCCTAGATTTTCTAGATACGATGGGGGAACCGCGGCAGTAGCTACCCAAAAATATGTAGATCTGGCAGCAGCCCACAATATTTCCGTAGTACAAATGGCTCTAGCCTTTGTAAACCAACAACCATGGGTAACCAGCAATATTATTGGTGCAACCACTATGGAACAGCTAAAGGAAAACATAGCTAGTATGGATTTGGATTTGGGAGAAAACATTTGGAAAGGAATACAAGCCATTCATAACGAAATTCCCAACCCAGCACCATAATAATACCATTTCTAGTTTAAAAACGCCCCAATAAATAGCCCTTTTTTCTTTTAAGGGCATTTCAAAATAGAAATGGTGTAAGTGCTAAAACAAAAGAATCTGGAGGCAAGAAATGAGAACATCATATCTTGTCTCTTTTTTTGTCTTGCATCTTTCCTTATGCAAAGAGCCACTCTACTACTTCTTCTACTTTGGAAACTGGATGCACTTGTACACTAGGGTCTTTGAGGGTTATTTTGCTATGTTGAGATACAAAAATATGCTGAAAACCAAGTTTATCTGCTTCTGATATTCTCTGATCTACACGAGTTACCGGTCTAATTTCTCCAGCCAAACCTACCTCAGCAGCAAAACACACATCTTTGGCGATGGCCATATCTTCGTTGCTGGACAAGATGGCGGCAACAACAGCCAGATCCAAAGCCGGATCTTCTATAGAAATCCCCCCCGTAATATTGAGAAAAACATCTTTTGCTGCCAAACGAAAGCCCGCGCGTTTTTCCAATACAGCCAACAACATATTCAATCGTTTGGCATTAAAACCAGTAGTAGTTCGCTGTGGGGTGCCGTACACCGCAGTGCTTACTAGTGCTTGTATTTCCACCATCAGGGGTCGCATCCCTTCCAAAGTGGCTGCAATAGCAGTTCCACTGAGATCTTCTGCACTATCCGAAATCAGAATTTCTGATGGATTGGCCACCTCTCGCATCCCATTGCCTAGCATTTCGTATATGCCCAATTCGGCTGTGGAGCCAAAACGATTTTTATGGGCTCTCATGATGCGATAAATATGATTTCGATCCCCCTCTAGTTGGAGCACCACATCTACCATATGCTCTAGAATTTTTGGTCCAGCGATATGCCCGTCCTTGGTAATATGTCCGATGAGCAATACAGGTGTATTGGTTTCCTTGGCAAATTGCATGAGCTCGGCCGTACATGCTCTAATCTGAGATACACTACCTGCACTACTTTCTATCAGGTCGGAATGCAAGGTTTGTATCGAATCGATGATGAGAATATCCGGTTCAAATTCTTGAACTTGCTTGAAAATATTTTGCGTTTTGGTTTCGGTAAGGATATAACAGGTTTCGGAATCTGGATGAATACGCTCTGCGCGCATTTTGATTTGTTTCTGACTCTCTTCTCCGGACACATACAATGTTTTGTAGGGTAATTTCAAAGAAATTTGTAACAGCAAAGTACTTTTCCCTATTCCAGGTTCGCCACCCAGCAAGATCAAACTACCAGGCACTATACCGCCACCCAAAACGCGATTGAGCTCCCCATCCAGACTATGGAGTCGCATTTCGGAGCCCTCTTCTATATCGCGAACTCGCAGGGGTTTGTTGGCTCTTTTGCTTGGGGAAGATGGGGAAGATTGCCAGGATGTTTTATCTGGTTTTTCCAAGATCTCTTCCGTTACCGTATTCCAGTTTTTACAACTCGTACACTGACCCACCCATTTGGCATATTGGGCGCCACAGTGCTGACAAAAATAACTGGTTTTTACTTTGGCCATATTCTCCTTGCTTTGCGTACGAAGATAGTATTTTGGTAAACAAAAAAGAAAGCTTATTTTTAGTTTCCAACTATATCCCTATGAACAAAACTGCATTGGACCTATCTAAAAGAATAGAAGAGATGTTTTTGAATGGTAGCTGGATTGCCAATACCAATTATCGTAAAACTCTGGAGGGGGTAGATTTTGAAAAAGCTACAAGCCCAGGTCCAACAGGAAAAAACATACTGCAATTGGTTTTTCACATCATTATTATGTGGAAGGCGTATTGGGTGTATTGCAAGGTGGCGCGTTGACTATCAAAGATGCGTATAGCAAACAGATTACAGCAGAAATCGATCCGCAATACTGGGACATGCTACACCAAGTACTCTTGAAGGATAGCGCAACACTTGCAAAGGAAGTTTCTCTTTTATCGGAGGCGCAATTGACTAGTGTATTTGTAAAGCCAGTCTACGGAAGCTACGCCAGAAATATAGAGGCCATCATCGAACATGCTTATTATCATCTGGGGCAATTGCTTTGGTTAAAAAAAGGCTTAGAAAACAAATGGCGTCGGTTCGAACTAGGTATTTTATCGAAAATAATGTATTTTGCTCTAATATTATAAGAAGTATCTTCCTAGTTTACAGAAGATACAAGCTATTTTTGCACAAAGCTGGAAACTATGAGAAAACGATTCGCATTTCTGTACTTGCCCTTATTGCTGTATTTTGCCTTAGGAAGTTGTTTGTTGGCGGCACAAGAGAAACGAGAAGCCCAGCTTCGTACGATTGCTTTTTACAATGTAGAAAATTTATTTGACACTATAGATCAGGCCAATATAGCCGATGATTCCCACACTCCAAATGGCAAATACCAATGGAACAAAGGAAGATACTATCACAAACTACATCAATTGGCCAGAGTGATTGCGAATATCGGTCCAAAAGACAATTTTTCGGGTCCGGATATCTTGGGACTTGCAGAAATTGAAAACAAATCGGTATTGAAAGACCTTAGCCAACAGCGTCTGATACGCGGACAATACTATAGATTTATACACAAAGATTCTCCAGATGCTAGAGGTATCGATGTGGCATTGCTGTATAAAGAAGGGGTTTTTATACCCGGAACGGTAAAATATTACCGACTGTTTTTGCACAATGAAGACGGACATACCAAACAAACACGCCTTCAAATGGTAGTGAGTGGCTATATGGATGGGGATCCTTTGCACTTTATAGTAAACCATTGGCCATCTCGACGTGGCGGTGAGGCACTAACTGCACCACACAGGCAGAAAGCCGCCTTGCTCAATATGCGTATTATCGATTCTATACGCAGGCTAAAACCAGATGCAAAAATAATCGGCATGGGCGATTTTAATGATAATCCAACGGATAAGAGTTTTAAAAAAACCCTTCGTACGAGATCCGAAATTCAAAAAGATAGTATTCCGTTTTTGTACAATCCTATGGAAAAAATGTATAAAAAAGGAATTGGTTCTTTGGCATATGGAGATCAGTGGCATTTGTTTGATCAGTTGTATATGACCAACACCCTTTTACCCTACAACGATTCTGGCCTTGTATACTATACCGCAGGAGTTTATGCTCCAGATTTTCTACTGACCAAACGCGGTCGTTTTAAAAATTACCCTTGGCGCAGCTATGCTGGTGGCTCCTATACTGGAGGTTTTTCGGATCATTTTCCAGTATATATTTATTTAATTAAAAGATAGAGAAACAAAAAAATCCAAAAATTGGTAGTATTTCGGCATTTTGTGTAATTCTAATTCTAAATAATTCCGCATTTTTACCTTTCGATCCAGAAGGTGATTTTTAATATTTCAAAAGGGTGAAAAAAACGATCAAATTTCTTAAACGTATGGTACTTTGGCTACTTGGGATACTCCTAATTTTAATTGGGAGTTCTATTTTATTTGTTAGTTTTTATCCATCTTTTGGCGGAGATGTGGATGAAGAAAGAAGAAAAACATACAAACAATCTCCCCAATTTACAGATAGAACATTTAAAAACTCACAAGCAGTAAACTTAAATCCTAGTTTTTCTGAAACCCTTACTATAGCTAGAAAATTCTTTTTCACAAAGGTAGAAGAAGGTAGACCTAAAAAAGATATCTCTGTTCCTTCTTTACAGGCATCTTCTTATAGTTCTAGTGATTCAGAGCCCCGACTATTATGGTTAGGCCATTCGAGTTTTTGGTTACAGATTAATGATAAGAATATTCTTTTAGACCCAGTGTTTAGCAAAGTAGCTGCACCACATCCTTGGTTAGGAGGCAAGAGGTTTAATAAAAATAATCCTATTGAAATAGCAGATTTACCCCCTATAGATGCTGTTTTAATATCGCATGACCATTACGATCATTTAGACTATGAAACCGTGCTGCAGTTAAAAGATAAAGTAACCCATTTCTATCTTCCGCTAGGCGTTGGGGTACACTTAGAGGCCTGGGGAATTTCTGTAGATAAAATTACAGAACTAGACTGGTGGGAATCTAAAC